>NZ_KB897976.1:0-526836 GCF_000377325.1 Thioalkalivibrio sp. ALgr3
TCGCCCGAGGCAACACGGATCTGTCCCAGCGCACCGAAGAGCAGGCTTCGTCGCTGGAGGAAACGGCCTCCTCCATGGAGGAGATCACCTCCACGGTGAAGTCCAACGCCGACAACGCCAAACAAGCCGATCAGCTCGCCATCGCAGCCCGCGACAAGGCCCAGGAGGGCGGTGAAGTCGTCGGCAAGACCGTCGAAGCCATGGGCGAAATCACCCAGTCCTCGAAAAAGATCTCCGACATCATCGGCGTCATCGACGAAATCGCCTTCCAGACCAACCTGCTCGCCCTCAACGCCGCGGTCGAGGCCGCCCGCGCCGGCGAACAGGGCCGTGGCTTCGCCGTCGTCGCCACCGAGGTCCGCAACCTCGCCCAGCGCAGCGCCCAGGCCGCCAAGGAGATCAAGTCCCTGATCTCCGATTCCGTCGACAAGGTCCAGGAAGGCAGCAAACTGGTCGATGAGTCCGGCAAGACCCTCGAACAGATCGTCGAGTCCGTGAAAAAGGTCTCCGACATCATCTCCGAGATCGCCGCCGCCTCCGAGGAGCAGACCACCGGCCTCCAGGAAATCAACAAAGCCATCTCGCAGCTCGACGAGGTCACCCAGCAGAACGCCGCCCTGGTCGAAGAGGCCGCCTCCTCCTCCGAGTCCCTCGACAATCAGGCCAACGAACTGCAGGAGCTCATGGCTTTCTTCAACAGCTCCCACAGCGAGGCGGATGCTGATCAGGCCCGCGAACCCGCTCACAAGGAAAGTGCGCGGCCGGCACGCCAATCCGCCTCCGCAGGCCGCCGCAAGACCCCGGCGCCGGAAAAGAAACCGGCCACCACCTCTCGCACACAGGCCGGCGCAAAGAACGACCGCAACGAAGAATGGGAAGAGTTCTGATGGCTGAGGGAGACGGTTGTTGAATGGCCGGTTTCGAGAGTCTGAGCGACCGCGATTTCCGACGCGTCGCCCGTCTGATCGGCGAACGCACCGGAATCATGCTCAACGAGAGCAAGCGGGAGCTGGTCTACGGACGGCTTTCGAGGCGGCTGCGTGCTCTGAGTCTGAACCGGTTCGACGTCTATCTGGACCGGCTGGAACAGGGAGATGACGCGGAACTGGAGGAATTCGTCAATGCACTCACAACGAACCTCACGGCATTCTTCCGCGAGCCCCATCACTTCGAAATGCTGGAGGGATCGGTGCTCGAGGAGATGCGCCGGGCCAATCCGGACGGACCGCTGAAGATCTGGTCAGCCGGCTGTTCCACCGGTGAGGAACCGTGGTCCATCGCAATGACCCTGGCCGATGCCGCCGGCTCGACAGATGCGGCACGGATCCTCGCGACCGACGTGGACTCGCGCGTGGTCGCGCATGCCGATGCCGGGATCTACGATGCCAGTCGCATCACCGGTATCGCGCGCGAACGCCAGCGGCGCTGGCTGCTGCGCGGCAAGGGCGCGCAGGACGGGAAGGTCCGGATCCGCGATGACCTGCGCTCGATGGCCCGATTCCAGAAACTCAACCTGTTCGACGAATGGCCCATCCGAGGGCCTCTGGATGCAATCTTCTGCCGCAATACCCTGATCTATTTCGACAAGCCGACACAGAAAGAGCTGGTCGAACGCTTCGCGACCATCCTGCGCCCCGGCGGCTATTTGTTCATTGGCCATTCGGAATCGCTGTACAAGGTAACGGATACTTTCCGGCTGCTGGACAAAACGCTTTACCGGAAGACCTCGCCGTGACCCGCCATCCCGACATTCCCGAGCTGCATGATGGTGCCTTCGCGCACATCAACCGCTACTGGGACCGCTTGAATAATGCCCCGGCGGCCAAACTGCTGCCCGGGGAATGCTATGTTTCGGTGTCGTCGACCGAGCTGATCACCACGGTCCTGGGCTCCTGCGTGTCGGCCTGCGTATGGTCGCCGGAGGCCGGGGTGGGTGGCATGAACCATTTCATGCTCCCGGAAGGCGAACGCGACAGCGGCTGGGGCCCGGCGGTTTCCAATGCCACGCGTTACGGCACCCACGCGATGGAGTTCCTGGTGAACGAGCTGCTCAAGCTCGGCGCCGAGCGCGACGACCTGCGCATCAAGATGTTCGGGGGCGGACGCGTAATGGCGGGCATGAGTGATGTGGGCGCGCGCAACATCGCGTTTCTGCGCCGTTACGCGCGCGAGGAAGGGCTCGAGATTCTGGCCGAGGACGTGGGCGGCCCGTGGCCGCGCAAGGTGGTGTTCTTCCCCGCCTCCGGACGGGTGCGGCTGAAAAAGCTCGTGTCCCTGCACAACAACACCCTGCTCGAACGCGAGCAGGACTACCGCCGCCGCCTCGAAGGCGAGGACCTGGCCGGCGACGTGGAGCTGTTCGAATGAGCACAACGCAGGCCCGCCCCATCCGTGTGATCGTGGTCGACGACTCGGCCCTGATCCGCAAGCTGCTGGCACGGATCCTCGATCAGGCGCCGGATATCGAAGTGGTGGAAACCGCGGCCGATCCGTACGACGCCCGCGAGAAGATCAAGCAGCACGACCCGGACGTGCTCACCCTGGACGTGGAGATGCCGAAGATGGACGGCATCACGTTCCTGCGCAATCTGATGCGCCTGCGCCCCATGCCGGTGGTCATGGTCTCCTCGCTGACCGAGGCCGGGGCTGACGTAACGTTGCAGGCGCTGGAAATCGGCGCGGTGGATTTCGTAACCAAGCCCGGAGTCGATGTCTCGCATGCTCTCGAAGCCTATAGCGGGACCTTGATCGACAAGATCCGCGCGGCCTCGGGTATTCGCATACAGGCGCGCAGCAGCACGCCGGCCGGAACCGCGACACCGGCCACAAGGACGAACGCCGGCGGGGGCACCCGGCGCTTTCGCACCACTGACCGCGTCATCGCACTGGGCGCATCGACCGGCGGCGTCGAGGCCCTCAAGGAGGTGCTGATGGGACTGCCCCCGGACTCACCCGGGATCGTGATCACCCAGCATATCCCGGCGGGCTTTAGCCAGGCCTTTGCCGAGCGCATGAATCGCAGCACCGCGCTGCGGGTGAAACAGGCGGAGGACGGGGATGTGATCATGCCGGGACATGTCTTCATCGCTCCCGGGACCGACTATCACCTTCGTGTCGACCGGGACGGGGCCCGCTATATCTGCCGGCTGGACGACCAGAATGCGGTGAACCGGCACCGCCCCAGCGTCGACGTACTGTTCGAATCCGCCGCTCAGTCCTCCGGCTCCAACACCGTGGCCGCGCTGTTGACGGGCATGGGCGACGACGGCGCCCGCGGGCTGCTGGCGCTGCGCGAGGCCGGTGCCCACACCATCGCCCAGGACGAGGCCACCAGCCTGGTGTGGGGCATGCCCGGCGCGGCAGTTAAGGCCGACGCTGCAGTTCAGGTGCTCCCACTCGGCAAGATCGCCCAGGCACTTCTTGAGGATCACCACAATAAGGCCGACGCGGGGGCCAACGGAGGAGACACGTCATGAATGACTGGAAACAACGTCTGACACAGCCGCAGCTGCAGCGGGGCCTGGCGATTGCCCTGGTGGCCACCCTGCTCGCGGGCATCGCGGGCGTCTGGCTGGCCGGCGCGACGGCGGCGGCCAGCCTGCTGGTGGTGCCCCTGCTGCTGGGGGCCGCGCTGGTGGTCGCCCTGTGGCACACCCCGGACGCGGACGCCACCCGCCACGGCGAGCAGGAAGCCGCCCACCACGTGGCCGGCGGCGCGGAACTGTCCGACGAGATCGACCAGGCGATGCGCTTCGAACTGGACCAGATCGATCAGGAGATCACCCGGCAGAAGGGGCTGATCGAGAACGCGGTGAAGGAACTGGGAGACAGCTTCAGCGACATGCACCAGATCGCCGAACGCCAGCAGGAACTGATGAGCTCCGATCTGGCGAGCCAGAATAGCGCCGGTCAAGAAGGCAAATCCCAGCCGGAAATCCTGCGCGACCTGACCCGCCAGTCGGACGAGACCCTGCAGATGTTCATCGACACCCTGGTGGAGGTCAGCCGGCAGAGCGTCGAGAGCGCGCACCACATGGCGGACATGAACCAGCACATGGACGGGGTATTCAAGCTGCTGGACAGTGCCGGCGAGATCGCCGACCAGACCAACCTGCTGGCCCTGAACGCCAGCATCGAGGCCGCACGGGCCGGCGAGGCCGGGCGCGGGTTCGCGGTGGTGGCCGACGAGGTCCGCAACCTGTCGAAGCGCTCGGCCACCTTTCACGAGGACATCCGCAAGCAGATCGAGGAGGCGCGCCGCAGCATCCGTCAGGTGCACGACACGGTCCACGCCATGGCCTCGCGCGACATGAGCGACAGCATGGAAGAAAAGGAGCGCGTCGGCTCGCTGTTCGAATACGCCCGCGAGGCCACCGAGGACATGGAAAACCGGCTGCGGGAAGAGGCGGAGCTGACCGATCGCATGAACCAGGCGGTCGCCACCGCGGTTCGCTCGCTGCAGTTCGAGGACATCGCGCGTCAGTCTCTGGGCACCGCCGAAGACGCCCTAGCCCATCTGCACGAACTGCAGGGGATCCTCCACGAGGCACGCTCCACCGACGATGCCCGCGCGATGGCCGAGCGCGTGCGCGCCTGGCGCGAGGATCGCCAGACCCGTCATCATCGCGCCGTGAATCAGGAAAACCTGGACACCGGCGACGTTGAACTCTTCTGACCCCCGAAAACTCCCGACGGAGACCGCATGAGCATCCAGACCCGGACATCGACGGACGGCAGCGAACTGCGCATCGCCATCCACGGTCGCTTTGATTTTGACCAGCACCAGGACTTCCGCAGCGCCTACCGCGAGACCCGCGGCGCCGGCATGCGCTACGTCATCGACCTGTCGCAGACGGAGTACATGGACAGCTCCGCGCTGGGCATGCTGCTGCTGTTGCGGGAACACGCCGGCGGCGATGGCGCCGACGTGCGCATCGTCGGGGCGTCCGGCGGGGTGCGCAAGGTGCTCGACATCGCCAATTTCGGTCGCCTGTTCACCATCGAGTGACGTCCGTGAGCGCCTTCCCCGAAAGCGTGCCGCTGGCGTCCGGCGAGGGGCGTGTGCTGATCGTCGACGACGACAAGCACAACCGGCGCCTGCTGAAGATGATGCTGACCGGCGCCGGCTACGACACCGAGGAGGCGACCGACGGCCACCAGGCCGTGGAGCAGGCACGCAACGCTCCCCCGGACCTGATCCTGATGGACGTGATGATGCCGGGGCTGGACGGCTTCGAGTCCACCCGGCAGATCAAGCACGAGTGCGGTGATCGTTTCATCCCGGTAATCATGCTGACCGCCCTGGACGACGAGGACTCCCTGCTGCGCGGCATCCGCGCCGGTGCCGACGACTTCCTCAGCAAGCCCCTCAACCTCTCGGTGCTGCGCGCCAAGATCCACGCCATGGAGCGCCTGCGCGACCTGCACCACGGGCTGCGCGAGCGCAACGAGGCCCTGGACCGGGCCCGGGCGCGCCAGGCATGGGAGGAAGAGACCGCCGAGAGCGTGCTCTCGCGCGCCATCACCGGGCGCAACGTGGGCGACGAACGGCTGCACGTACGCCAGTGGGCCGCCGCCACCTTCAGCGGCGACGTGGTGCTGTCGGACTTCACCCCGGACGGCGGCCTGCGCGTACTGGTGGGGGACTTCACCGGGCATGGCCTGGCTGCGGCCATCGGCACCTATCCGGTTTCGGAGACCTTCCATACACTGACGCGCGAAGGCGTGGGCGACACCGAGCTGGTCTTCGAGCTCAACCACGTGCTCCACGGCTTTCTGCCACCGTCGATGTTCATGGGCGCCGTGCTGGTCACCTTTGAGCCCGACGGGCAGACCCTGACCGCCTGGAACGGCGGCCTGCCGGATGCCCTGCTGTGCGGCGGCGACGGACAACTGCGCAGCCTGCCCTCGCAGGCGATGCCGCTGGGGATCCTGCCCCGGCTGGAGCTGGACCACGGCCCCCGGCGTCACGCCATCGCCGCCGACGAGACCCTGCTGATCGTCACCGACGGGGTTCTGGAAGAGGAAGGCACCGCCGGTGAACCGTTCGGCGAGGCACGCCTGCATGCCTGTCTGTGCCATCCGGAGCGCCCACCGGAGCGGATCGCACGGCTGGGCGATGCCCTGTCACGGCACATGGGGGATGCGTCACCGGCCGACGACATCACCGCGGTCGCGATCACCTGCGCCCCCGAGGTCGTGCTGGAAACCGGTGTCGCGGCCCCCCCGGACACCACCGGCAACCGACGCTGGTCCATGGAGGCCGCCGGGGCCGAGCTGGCCCGCGTGGACGTCGCGGAAGAGGCCCGGCAGCAGCTCCGGCGCTGGTTCCCGGAGCCCGGCGAACACGTTCAGGCCCTGCAGACGGTGGTCGCCGAGCTCTGCAACAATGCCTTCGAACACGGCGTGCTGGGCCTGTCTTCCGAGATGAAGGCCACCGCGGAAGGCTTTGCCGAGTACTATCGCCTGCGCCAGGAAGGACTCGAGCGCCTGGAAGGGCGCATCGGCATCAGCCTGCGCTACCGCCGCACGGACGACTGGCACTGCGTGCGCATCCGTGTGCGCGACAGTGGCGCGGGCTTCGACCACCAACGGGTGCGGCGGGCTCTCGAGGGCGAGAGCGACGAAAGGCTGTGGGGGCGCGGCCTGACCCTGGTGCACCGGTTGTGCCGGCAGATGCGGCACCTCGGGAGCGGCAACGTGGTGGAGGCCGAGTACGCCTGGATGGAACCAATCAGCGAGGAGCAGACATGACATCGACCACTCCGCAATCGGCACTGATTACCGGCAATTCCAGCGGCCTGGGCCTCGGACTCGCCCGGGTCCTCGCCGCCGACGGCGCGGCGGTCTACGGCATGAGCCGCCGCGGCTGCCCTGACGACGGAGTCGCCGGCGACGCACAGGTCGACCTCGCGGACTTCGACGCCATCCCGGAGGCCATGGACCGGCTGCTGCAGGGCGCCACCCGGCTGGACCTCGTGATCCTGAATGCCGGCCTGCTGGGACACATCCAGCGCATGCCGGATGCCCCGATGGAAGAACTGCGCCTGCTGATGGACGTGAACACGTTTGCCAACAAGGTGATCCTGGATCGTCTGCTGACGCGCGAGATCCCGGTCGGCCAGATCGTCGCCATCTCCTCGGGGGCGGCGGTGTTCGGCAACGCCGGCTGGAGCGGGTATTCGCTGTCCAAGGCCGCGCTGAACATGCTGATGCAGCTCTACTCGCACGAATTCCCCGGCGTGCCCGTGCACTCGCTCGCACCGGGTCTGATCGACACCGCGATGCAGGACTATCTGTGCGACGAGGCCGACAGCGAGACCTTCACTGCCCTGCAGCGGCTGAAGGCCGCGCGGGGCACCCGCACCATGCCGGAACCGGAAACCGCGGCACGCGACATCCTCGACGTACTGCCTCGGCTGCGCGAACAGCCGTCCGGCAGCTTCGTGGACATCCGTGCACTCAACGACCCGGAAGAATACGCGCGCCTGACCGGTCGGCGCTGACAGGAAAACTTCATCACACCCCATTGGCTTTTGCCGACACAGGAGCGTATAGTCGAATACGTGATTCGCGGTTAGCAGCAACTCCAAGGAAGTCCCCAGTTTTCTGGACCAGTGCTCCCGTTGATCTGTTGGTAGCGTTCCGCAATCACGTTTCTTTAGTTACATGATGAGGTAAGTAGTTGTGAATACCGGTGTTGTTAAGTGGTTCAACGAGAGCAAGGGTTTCGGTTTCATCACCCCCGATGATGGCGGCAAGGACGTGTTCGTGCACTTCTCCGCGATCAACGGTTCGGGCTTCAAGACCCTGGCCGAAGGCCAGAAGGTTTCCTTCGAGATTCAGGAAACCGCCAAGGGTCTGGCCGCGGGTGACGTGACCGCGCTGTAAGACTCCCCGCACTGCGCGCCTCCGGGCGCGCTTCGGGAAGCAGAGGGCCGCCTTCGGGCGGCCCTTTTTTGTGCGCGCTTTCCGCGCAGGCCGCGCAGGTTCGCCCGGAGCGGAACCAAAAAAAAGCCCCGGCGCGAACGCCGGGGCCCGATTGACGGCCGTAAAGCCCGCGGGGCTTACAGGCTGTAGTACATGTCGAACTCGATCGGATGGGTGGTCATGCGCATGCGCGTGACGTCTTCCATCTTCAGATCGATATAGGCATCGATCATGTCGTCGGTGAACACCCCGCCCTGGGTCAGGAACGCGCGGTCGCCGTCCAGCGCCTCCAGGGCCTGTTCCAGCGAATGGGCGACCTGCGGGATGCCCTTCTCTTCTTCCGGCGGCAGGTCGTAGAGGTTCTTGTCCATCGCCTCGCCCGGGTGGATCTTGTTCTGGATGCCGTCGATGCCGGCCATCAGCATCGCGGCGAACGCCAGATAGGGGTTGGCGGTGGAGTCCGGGAAGCGCAGCTCGATGCGGCGGGCCTTCGGGCTCATCACGAACGGGATGCGGATGGACGCCGAGCGGTTGCGCGCGGAGTAGGCCAGCATCACCGGCGCCTCGAAGCCCGGCACCAGACGCTTGTAGCTGTTGGTGGACGGGTTGGTGAAGGCGTTCAGCGCGCGGGCGTGCTTGATGATGCCGCCGATGTAGTACAGCGCGGTCTCGGACAGGCCGCCGTACAGATCACCGGAGAACAGGTTCTTGCCGTCCTTCGACAGCGACTGGTGCACGTGCATGCCGGAGCCGTTGTCGCCGACGATCGGCTTGGGCATGAAGGTGGCGGTCTTGCCGTGCATGTGGGCGACGTTCTGCACCACGTACTTGAGCATCTGCACTTCGTCGGACTTCTTGGTCAGGGTCGCCGGGCCGACGCCGATCTCGCACTGGCCGGCGGTCGCCACCTCGTGGTGATGCACCTCGGTGGTCAGGCCCATCTCGCTCATCACTTCGCACATGGTCGAGCGGATGTCGTGCAGGCTGTCGACCGGCGGGACCGGGAAGTAGCCACCCTTCACGCCCGGACGATGGCCGATGTTGCCGTCGTCATACACGCGCTCGGAGTTCCAGGAGGCCTCCTGGGAATCCACGCGGCAATAGGAACCGGAGAGGTCGGAGCCCCACTTCACGTCGTCGAACACGAAGAACTCGTTCTCCGGACCGAACAGCGCGGTGTCGGCGATGCCGGTGCTCTGCAGATAGGCCTCGGCGCGACGCGCCAGCGAGCGCGGGCAGCGGTCGTAACCCTGCATGGTGGCCGGTTCCACGACATCGCAGCGGATGTTCATGGTCATGTCCTCGAAGAACGGGTCGATGGCCGCGGACCCCGAATCCGGCATCAGGATCATGTCGGATTCGTTGATGCCCTTCCACCCGGAGATGGAGGACCCGTCGAACATCTTGCCTTCCTCGAAGGCGTCTTCGTCGAGGTCGTGGGCCGGCAGGGTCACATGCTGTTCCTTGCCCTTGGAATCGGTGAAACGGAGGTCGACGAAGCGGACTTCCTGTTCCTTGATCTGCTTCAGCACTTCGGCTGCGGACATAATGAGGACTCCTCTGGTCTTCAGTTTGAGACGGTCGATGCCGGTGCGGTCGCCTGGGGCCGATCGGCGTCTGCCCGTTGGTCATGCAGGTGGCGTGCCAGCCTGCAAGCCCCGGTTCGGGGCGCCCCTGCGCCCATCTCTGCGCCACCACGGCCGAATGCCGCACACCCGCAGTGCACAGGATGCACTATTATAGTGCTACCGCGCGGCGTGCGCCCTTATTCGGTGCAAGGCCGGTAGAGCACGGTCACCTGTCCCAGTACCGGCCCCAACGCGGGGTGTTCCCGCAGCTGCCGGGTCAGCAGCTCGGCGCGTTCCTGCAGGGCGGCTCCCGTCCGTGCGGGATCCAGCCGCAGGGTGACGGTGGCATGCACCCGCCCGCCGAGATAATGCAGGGAAAGGTGCTCCAGGGCCTCCAGCTCGGGGAAACCGGCCCAGGCCTCGCGCAGGCCGGCCACCAGATCGGGGCGCAGGGGCAGCCGCGAGCTGGCCATCTGCTCCTCGTCGTTCTCCGGGTCCACGTGCACCGTGATGTCGCTGACCTCGCCCGCATCCTCGGTCACCGCGCGATGCACGGCATCGGCGATGCGGTGCCCCTCGGACACCGAGATCATCGGCGCGACCTGCACGTGCACGTCGGCCACCGCGTCGTCGCCGGAGCGGCGGGTGCGCAGCATGTGGGCATCCTTTACGCCAGGCACGTCCAGGATGGTGCGATGGATGCGCTCGACCTTTTCCGGTTCCAGCGCGGTGTCGATCAGCTCGGCCACGCTGCGGCGGATCAGGCGGCCGGCGACATGCAGGATGAACAGGGCCACCAGCAGCGCCGCCAGCGCGTCCAGCCACGGCCAGCCGGCCACCGCGCCGGCGACCCCCAGAAGGACGATGACCGAGGAGATCGCATCGGTGCGGTGGTGCCAGGCATTGGCTTCCAGCATGCGCGAGCCCAGCCGCCGCGCCACCCGTCGGGTGTACTGGTACATGCCTTCCTTGGCCACCAGGGTCAACACGGCAAAGATGATGGCCAGCGGCGCCGGTCCGCTGAACGGCTCGGGCCCCAGCAGGCGGCTCCCCGCGCCCCAGGCGATGGCCAGCCCCGCCAGCGCGAGGAACAGGCCGACGACCACGGTCGCCAGGGTCTCGATGCGGCCGTGGCCATAGGGATGGTCGCGATCCGGGGAGGCGGCGGCCTGCCCCGCGGCGACCAGCACCACGGCATCGGTGACCAGATCCGAGACCGTGTGCACCCCATCGGCGATCAGCGCCTGGGAGTTCAGCAGCCAGCCGCTGGTCAGCTGGGTCACGGCCAGACCGGAATTCACCGCGGCACCGGTCAGCGTCACCCGGCGGGTGTCGCGGTAACGCCCGTCACGCGGATCGTCGGCTGGCTGCTGTTCGGGGGTGGCCATCATCCCTCCGTCCGGGATGCGTCAATGCGGCCATTATGGACCCGCCCGGCGGTGGCCGCACCCGGGCACGGGCCGATATACTGCCGCCCCTGATCCGCTCCGGACCCCCAGCCATGGCGAACGCAAGCGACCAAACCGAGACCGCGAGTCCCACCTTCCAGGACCTGATCCGTCGACTGCAGGATTACTGGAACGACCACGGCTGCGTGGTGATGCAGCCCTACGACATGGAGATGGGCGCCGGGACCTTCCACCCGGCGACCTTCCTGCGCTCGATCGGGCCGGAACCCTGGCGCGCCGCGTACGTGCAGCCCAGCCGACGCCCGACCGACGGCCGCTACGGCGACAATCCCAATCGCCTGCAGCACTACTATCAGTTCCAGGTGCTGCTGAAGCCCTCCCCGGCCGACATCCAGGACCTGTATCTCGGCTCGCTGGAGGCGCTGGGCTTCGACACGCTGACCCACGACGTCCGTTTCGTCGAGGACAACTGGGAATCGCCGACGCTGGGCGCCTGGGGGCTGGGCTGGGAGGTCTGGCTGAACGGCATGGAGGTGACCCAGTTCACCTACTTCCAGCAGGTGGGCGGGATCGACTGCCACCCGGTCTCCGGCGAGATCACCTACGGGCTGGAGCGCCTGGCGATGTATCTGCAGGGCGTGGAGAGCGTCTACGACCTGGTCTGGACCGTCGGCCCGGACGGGCGCGCGGTTACCTACGGCGACGTCTATCACCAGAACGAGGTCGAGCAGTCGAAGTACAACTTCGAGCACGCCGACCGCGATGCCCTGTTCGCCGCGTTCGACCACCATGCGGCGGAGAGCGACCGCATGATCGAGCTGGGTCTGCCGCTGCCGGCCTACGAACAGATGCTGCGCGCCTCGCACAGCTTCAACCTGCTGGACGCGCGCGGGGCGATCTCGGTCACCGAGCGCCAGCGCTACATCCTGCGGGTGCGCGAGCTCTCCAGGAACGTGGCGCAGAAATACTATGAATCGCGCGAGGCGCTGGGCTTTCCGCTGTGCGCCCCGGGCGACACCGGCAAGTCCGACGCCGCCTGACGCCACCCGCCACCGGGGCGCGCCCCGAACCCGTGCCCGCCGCCGCCCCGAAACGGGCGCGCGGGCCCACCGGAACCCGACTGGACCGAACATGGACGAAGCCCGCGAACTTCTGATCGAACTCGGCACCGAAGAACTGCCCCCGGCCGCGCTCGCGCGCCTGCGCGACGCCCTGGCGGAGGGCCTGACCACCCGCCTGCGCGACGCCGGGCTGGAGCCCGGAGAGCCCGAGGCCTTCGCCACACCCCGGCGCCTGGCCGTGCGCTTCCCCGCGGTGCCCGGCCGCCAGCCCGACCAGCTGCAGGAACGCCGTGGCCCGGCCGTGGCCGCCGCCTTCGACGACCAGGGCCAGCCGACCCGCGCGGCGCAGGGCTTCGCCTCGTCCTGCGGGGTGGAGGTGGACCAGCTCGAGCGCGAGGACACCGGCAAGGGCGAATACCTGATCTTCCGCCGCATGCAGCCGGGCCAGGCCCTCGGCGAACTGCTGCCCGACATGCTGGACGGCGCCCTGGAGCACCTGCCCACGCCCAAGCGCATGCGCTGGGGCGAGAGCACCACGGAGTTCGTGCGCCCGGTGCACTGGCTGGTGGTGCTGCACGGACCCGACGTCCTGCCGCTGACGGTGCTGGAACAGGGGGCCGGCCGCCACACGCGCGGTCACCGCTTCCACCACCCGGCCCCGCTGGAGCTCGCCGGCCCCGGCGACTACGCCGAAAGGCTGCGCGCCGAAGGCCGCGTGGAGCCCTCGTTCGAGGCCCGTCGCGAACGCATCCTGGAGCAGGTCCACGCCACCGCCCGCGAGCTGGGCGGGCGCGCGCTGGTCGACCCGGACATGCTGGACGAGGTCACCGCGCTGGTGGAATGGCCGGTGGCCCTGGGCGGCAGCTTCGACCGGCGTTTTCTCGAGGTCCCGCAGGAGGCGCTGATCTCCACCATGCAGGACAACCAGAAATACTTCCCGGTGGTGGACGAGGCCGGCCGCCTGCAGCCCCATTTCATCGTCGTCAGCAACATCGAGTCGCGCGATCCCGAGGCGGTGCGCGACGGCAACGAGCGCGTGCTGCGCCCGCGCTTCGCGGATGCCGAATTCTTCTGGGAGCAGGACCGCAAGCACCGCCTGGAAGAACGCCTCGACGAGCTCGGCGCGGTGGTGTTCGAGAAGCGCCTGGGCACCCTGCGCGACAAGTCGCAGCGCCTGGAAGCGCTGATGCAGCGCCTCGCCGGCCTGATGGATCTGGATGCGCAGCAGGCGGCGCGCGCCGCGCGGCTGTGCAAATGCGATCTGCTGACCCGGATGGTGTTCGAGTTCACCGAACTGCAGGGCACCATGGGGCGCTACTACGCGCTGCACGACCGCGAGGACGAGGCGGTCGCCGACGCGATCGAGCAGCACTACTGGCCGCGCCAGTCGGGCTCGGAGCTGCCGGACGGCCCGCTGGCCCAGGCCCTGGCGCTGGCCGACCGCCTCGACACCCTGGTCGGGATCGTCGCCATCGGCAAGCAGCCCAGCGGCACCAAGGACCCGTTCGCCCTGCGCCGGGCCGCGCTGGGTCTGGTGCGCATCCTGGTGGAACGGGAACTCCCGCTGACCCTGACCCCGCTGCTCACCGCGGCCGCCGAGCCGATCCGCGAACGCGTGGCCGAGGCCGACCAGGCGGTGGATCCGGTGCGCGAATACATCGTCGAGCGCCTGCGCGGCTACCTGCTGGAACAGGGCCATGCCCACGAGACCATCGAGGCCGTGGGCGCGGTCGGCCCCGACCAGCCACTGGATTTCGCCCGCCGCGTGCGCGCGGTCTCGCAGTTCCGCGAACGCCCGGAGGCCGAGGCCCTGGCCGCGGCCAACAAGCGCATCCACAACCTGCTGCGCAAGGCCGGCGACGAGGCCGCCGGCACGCTCGAGCCCGACACCCTGGTGGCCGACGAGGAACGCCAGCTGCACCAGGGTCTGCTGGCGGTGCGCCCGGCGGTGGACGCGGCAGTGGCCGACGGCGACTACGTGCGCGCCCTGGGCGAACTCGCCGGGCTGCGCGAGCGCGTGGACCGCTTCTTCGACGGGGTGATGGTGATGGCCGAAGACGCCGCCGAACGCCGCAACCGCCTCGCCCTGCTGCGCGAACTGCGCCAGGCCTTCGAGACCGTGGCGGACATCGGGCGGCTGGCCACCGGCTGAAGGAGACGGGCGATGCGCTATCTGCGGGCACTCCTGTTTCAGGCGGGGCTGATCAGCTCGTCGCTGGTCTACGGCCTGATCATGCCGCTGCTGATCTGGCCGCTGTCCCATGAACGCCGCTACCGCGTCCTGATCCAGTGGGGCCGCTTCAACATCTGGTGGCTGCGGGTGACCTGCGGGGTGCGCTACCGGGTTCGTGGCCTGGAACACGTGGACACCTCGCGTCCTCACGTGGTGATGTCCAAGCATCAGTCGGCGTGGGAGACGCTCGCGTTCGTGTCGATCTTCCCGCGCCAGACCTGGGTGCTCAAGCGCGAGCTGATGCGCATCCCGCTGTTCGGCTGGACCCTGGCCATGCTCAACCCGGTACCGATCGACCGCAGTGCCGGTCGCCAGGCCCTGGAGGGCCTGCTCCGGGAAGGCAAGAAGCGGCTGGACCAGGGTCTGTGGGTGATCGTGTTCCCCGAGGGCACGCGCATGAACCCGGGGGAGAAGGGGCGCTACCGTCAGGGCGGCGCCCAGCTCGCCGCGCGCGGCGGTTACCCGGTGCTGCCGGTGGCGCTGAACTCCGGTACATACTGGCCGCGGCACGGGATCCTGCGCCACCCCGGGACCATCGAGGTCTCGGTGGGGCCGCCGATCGAGACGCAGGGTCGTTCGGCCGCCGAGGTGCTGGCGCTGACCGAGGACTGGATCGAAAGCGAGATGGCGCAGCTGGAACCCCGCGACGAGGCCACCCCGCGGGAGCAGTGATCCTGTGATCCGGCGGCCCGGCGATCCCCCGCCGGAGTCCGGCCCAAATTGCGCGCGGGGCAGGAAGCCCGCAATCTCCCCGGCTACACCCCAGAGGAACCCGGAGACGCCCGAATGTCCGCTTCCCCCGGAACGATCGGTCCGGCACTGGTCGAACTGCGCGAACGCAACATCCACCGCGTCGGCGATGACGAGCCGGCGGTCTGGCTGATCGACGACCGCGAGATGGGCGGGATCCTGGTGAACGCCCCGCCGTTTTCGGATGCCCTGCTGCAGGAACTGCGCGCGCTCACCGAGCCGCGCTGGCTGTTCCTGCCCAGCCACCGCGGCGCGCGCGACCTGGAGGCCTGGCGCGAGGCCGGACTGGAGGTGCTGGCCTACGAGGCCGAGGCACCCGCGATCCGCGCCGCCGGCGGCACCGTGGATACCCCGTTCAACCGCAAGCAGCGGCTGTCGCGCACCATCGACTTCCTGCCGATGGGCGGCGTCACCGAGGGCACCTGCGCCCTGCGGATCAAGAATCTGCCGGGGGCGATCTTCTTCGGTCCCGCGCTGACCCCGGGCGAGGACGGCTGGCCCACGGTGATCCCCGAGGCCACCGACCATTCGGCCGAGGCGCGGCTGTTCGGCTCGCTGGGGATCAAGGACCTGAAATTCGCCTGGGCGTTCTGCGACCGCCACGATCCGGAGACCACGCACATCGGCCCGGATGCCGACCAGCACATCCACGCGCGGGTGGAGGCGCTGTTCGAGGACTGACGCCGCGCCGAGCCGCGTGCCCGCATCAGTCGGCGCGCGGATCCGCCGGGCAGTCCGGGACGGGGTCGCATGCCCCGCCGGACGGAGCCGCCCGCTCCAGCGTCCGCAGGGTCGGGGCATACGGGGATGCGTCCTCGCCCCCGCTCAGCGCCACCGCGCAGGCGGCCGCCGCCCGGGCGGGTTCCGTACAGTCCCGCGCCAGCAGGACATGGGCGAGGTTGTTCCAGGCCGCGTCCACCCCGGGGTCACGCTCGATCAGCTCGCGCAGCGGAGACTCGGCCGCCTCGGGGTCATCCTGCGCCATGGCCACGTTGGCCAGACCGACATAGGCCACCGGGTGATCGGGCCATGCGTCGATCGCCGTGCGGTAACCCGTGGCCGCGCTCTCCAGTGCGCCGATGACCTCCAGCTCGTTGACCGCGCGCAGCCAGTTCAGCGGCTCCGCGGTGGCCGGCAGCGCGTCCGGCGCCACGGGGATGAAGGCCCAGCGCTCGCCGCGCGCCCAGGTCCGTTCGAAGCGGGCGAACTCGTTCACGTGACGTTCGTGGGGGCCGCTGCGCAGGATGATTTCGCCGGCGTCGAGGTCGTAGCCGATGACCACCGCGAAATGCCATTCCGGGAACATCGCGAGCCCGAGGTTCTGGAACACCACCACCGGATGACCGGCCGCGACCTCGCGCAGGACCGCTTCCAGATCCGGCTCCAGGCGATACGCCACCAGATCGCGCGCGCGCACCGCCGCACGCATCTCGGCCTGCAGGGTGCCCTCGCGGGCGGGGAGGTAGACCTCGTCGATCAGCCCTTCCAGCGACACGTCCAGACCGCGCCCCTCGAGCACCGTGGCCAGCGCGGCCGGGCCGCACTGGTACCCCTCCTGCGGATGGAACGGGGTGTCGCTCAGCTCGACGCGCGGCGGCAGATCCGGCAGGGCCCCGGGCGCACCCGCCAGGTCGCGGCTCTGCGGCGCGGTCGCACAGCCGGCCAGCAACGCGGCCAGCAGCAGCGCCGCGAGTCCCCGGAGGATCACGCGGTGACTACCGGTCGCGCGGCGGCTGGACGAAGGAGAAGATGTCGGTCACGCCCAGGGCGTCGGTGATCACGAACACCAGGAACACGATGGCGACCACGCCCAGGGCGCCGGCGGCCCCCACCGGTTCGGAGTCCATGCGCGCTTCCAGCTCCGCCAGCTCCTCGTCGGTCAGCCGGGCGACGCGCTCGCGGGCCTGTTCCGGATCCACGCCCATGGCAATCAGCTGATCCTGTACGGACGCCTCTTCCAGACGTTCCAGCAGTTGCGCCCGGGTGTCCTCCGCCTGCGCCTGATCGATCAGGGCGCGGGTACCCACCATCTGCCCGGTGTCATCGCCGCTTGCGGACGCCCCCTGCGCGCGCTCGGCCGTTTCGGCCAGCACGGAGGTGGCCGGCAGCAGGGCCAGGCCAAGGGCACAACAACCGGCCAGCATGCCGGATACGGACGGGTTACGACGCAAACGCGAGATGCTCGGAATCGACATGGACGGCCTCCTCGAAGGCTCGGATGGGCAAACGTGCTCCCTATCTTACGCTCGTAACGGGGCGCGCCAAGCCCCGCGAACGATCCGCCAGGCTCAGTCGTGATCCACGTCGAACGGCGGACAGCGTTTCGGCAGCAGTTCGCCGCGGATGCGCGGATAGGCGGGCAGTCCGCGCTCGAACGGCGGCTGGTCCTCGCCCTGGATCAGCGGGCGCAGGTAGTCGCGCGCCTCCTGCGTGATCCCGTAACCGTCGGGGGTGATGTATTCGCGCGGCATGCCCTGCTCGATGTCGGCCACGCTCTCCAGCGAGGTACGCCCGATGCTCCAGCGATAGGGCTGGGTGGAATCGCGCCGGATGATGGGCATGAAGCTGTGCTCGCCGGCCACCACGCCCTCCACCGCGGCACGCCCGCAGGCATAGGCCTGGTCGACGTCCACCTTCGACGCGATGTGCCGCGCGGCCCGCTGGATGTAGTCCACCACCGCCCAGTGCAGCTTGTGCCCGGTCTTTTCGCGGATCAGCTCGGACAACCGCGGCGCGGCGCCGCCCAGCTGGGTGTAGGCGTAAACGTCGTGGCTCTGCGCCACCGAGAACAGGCTGCCGTCGGGGTTCTTCAGGCCCTCGGACACCACCACCACGCAATAGCCGTGGCGCTCGATGGTGCGGTTGAGGTGATCCAGGAAATCCGCCTCGTCGAACGGCGTCTCGGCGAACAGGATCAGCATCGGCGGCTGGCCGTCGAACTCCTGGGCCAGCGCGGCGGCGGCCGCCAGCCAGCCAGCATGCCGCCCCATCACCTCGAGGATGAAGACCTTGGTCGAGCTGGTGTGCATGGACTCCACATCCAGGCTGGCCTCGCGCACGGTGGTGGCGATGAACTTGGCCGCCGAACCGAAACCCGGACTGGAATCGGTGATGGCGAGGTCGTTGTCGATGGTCTTGGGCACGCCCACCGCGGTGATCGGATAGCCCATGCGGTCACCCATCTTCGCGACCTTGAGGGCAGTATCCATGGAACCACCACCGCCGTTGTAGAAGAAATAGCCGATATCGTGGGCGCGAAAGACCTCCACCAGCCGCTCGTACTGCTCGGGGTGGGTGTCCGGATCGCCCAGATCGAAGCGGCAGGAACCGAAGGCACCGCCGGGGGTGTGCTTCAGCGCCTGCAGGGTCAGCGGGTCCTCGTGGTCGAGATCGATCAGCTCCTCGCGCAGCGCGCCCAGGATCCCGTCGCGCGCGGCGTAGATCCGCCCGAAATGCGCCGGATGACCGCGCACGGCCTCGATCACCCCCCAGGCACTGGCGTTGATGACGGCGGTGACCCCGCCGGACTGGGCGTACAGTGCGTTCTGCGGCATGTGTCTCTCCCTGGATGTCCCTGCTCATCGGGCCTCGTGGCCCCGGAATCGGCCCCCGCGCCCGCTTTTGCTACACTGTGCCGGTTAGGACACGGGCCGGACGGCGCGGTTCGCGCCAGCAGCGTGCGCAACCGCCTGCCCCCAAGAGTGCCCCGATGTCGCACGGACTCACAACCATCAGGATCGGCAATATGCATATCGGCACGACACTGACCAACTACATCATCGAAACCCAGCGCGGGATCCAGGGCGCCACCGGCGAGTTCACCGGCCTGCTCAACGACATCGCCACCGCGTGCAAGAAGATCTCGGCACTGGTCGACAAGGGCGACCTGGTCGGCGTCCTCGGCTCCGCCGGTTCGGAGAACGTGCAGGGCGAGACCCAGAAAAAGCTGGACATCATCACCAACGAGGTGTTCATCGAGGCGCTGTCGCACAACGGTCATGTCGCCGGTCTGGCGTCCGAGGAGCTGGACGAGATCCTCGAGCTGCCCAAGGACGCCCCGCGCGGCCACTACCTGGTGCTGTTCGACCCGCTGGACGGCTCCTCCAACATCGACGTGAACGTCTCCGTCGGCACCATCTTCTCCATCCTGAAGGCACCGGAGGGTGTCGAGAACCCGAAGACCGAGGACTTCCTGCAGCCCGGCACCACCCAGGTGGCCGCCGGCTACTGCCTGTACGGCCCGTCCACCATGATGGTGCTGACCACCGGCCAGGGCGTGAACATGTTTACCCTGGACAAGGATTTCGGCGAGTTCCTGCTGACCAAGGAAAAGATCCACATCCCCGAGGACACCCAGGAGTTCGCCATCAACATGTCGAACATGCGTTTCTGGGAAGCCCCGATCAAGCGCTACGTCGACGAGTGCCTGGCCGGCAAGGAAGGCGCGCTGGGCAAGGACTACAACATGCGCTGGGTCGCCTCCATGGTCGCCGAGGTGCACCGCATCCTGTCGCGCGGCGGTGTCTTCATGTATCCGCTGGACTCCAAGACCACCGCCAAGGGCCAGGAAGGCAAGCTGCGCCTGATGTACGAGGCCAACCCGATGAGCTACATCGTCGAGCAGGCCGGCGGTGCCTCCACCACCGGGCGCCAGCGCATCATGGACGTCCCGCCGAAGGACATCCATCAGCGCGTGCCGGTGGTGCTGGGCGCGAAGAACGACGTGGAGCGCGTGACCCGCTACCACAACGAGGGCTGACCGCGCCCCGGCGGCCGCGAGGACTTCGCGGCCTGCCGACCCGGCATTGCAGGGCTCGGCCCCTTCGGGGGACCGGGCCTTTTTTGCTGGCCCGTACGGAGGTTCGGGCCGCGCGAGAGCCAGCGCCGGCTGGCAGCCCGTGACGCCGATCGGCCGGAGGGCCGGCCTCCTACGGGTCAGGCATCAACCGCGGCAGGAGACGAGCCCCCTCGCCGATCCGGCCCGGGGAGGCATCAACCGGTAGGAGGCGAGCCCTCTCGCCGATCCGGCCCGGTGAGGCATCAACCGGCAGGAGGCGCCCCCCCTCGCCGATCAGGCCCGGGGAGGCATCAATCGCGGCAGGAGGCGAGCCCCCTCGCCGATCAGGCCCGGGGAGGCATCAATCGCGGCAGGAGGCGAGCCCCCTCGCCGAGCAGGCCCGGGGAGGCATCAATCGCGGTAGGAGGCGAGCCCCCTCGCCGATCAGGCCCGGTGAGGCATCAACCGGCAGGAGGCGAGCCCTCTCGCCGATCCGGCCCGGGGAGGCATCAATCGCGGTAGGAGGCGAGCCCCCTCGCCGATCCAGCCCGGTGAGGCATCAACCGGTGGGAGGCGAGCCCTCTCGCCGATCCGGCCCGACGATCAGGTGATGACCGCCTCGGTGTCCTTCTCGATGTCGAACTGCAGAACCGACAGGGCCTCGTCGTACTTGTCCAGCAGGTCGGCCCGGTCGCGGCCGCCGATGAACACGTTGGCGATCTCGAAGCTGTACATGTCCTGGCCCTGCAGGTCCTTGAGGTGCTGGCCGGGCTTCACCGGGATCTTGACCTCGGTGCCGGGCTGGCGGGTCTTCAGCCGGGTGATGGCCTCGGGGCTGGGGATACGCCGCACGCGGCCGGCTTCATGGGTGCGGAACATGAAATGGGCGGCCACGTTGAACTCGCCGTTACGCTCCATCGGCCGCGGCTTGCGTCCCAGCGCCAGGTCCACCATCACGGAATGGTGCGAAATGCCGTGGACCTTCTCGAAGATGTCGGTGTGAGCCTGGGAGATCCGCGGGTTGATCTCCAGCAGCCACACCTGGTCGCCGGTCTGGTCGTAGTAGAACTCGGCGTTGAACGGCGAGTTGTCCAGGCCGGTTTGCTGCACCGCCAGCCGCGCGAGATCCATCATGCGGTGCTGGATCTCCAGCGGCAGCGAGGACGGGTATTCGTAGCGCGAGAACGACGAGCCGTCCTGTTCGGTCACCGAGTCGACCACGCCGTAGATATTCACCTGCCCGTTGTAGCTGTATCCCTCGAGGGTGCACTGCCAGCCACCGATCGGCGATTCAGCCACGAAACTCTCGGGCATCTCGGCGATTTCCGGCGGGGCGCCGGAGCGCTGCATCAGCCAGGCGAACGGCCCGCCGATGAAACCTCCCTTCTCGCGGCAGATCTGCATGACGGAGCGGAACTGGCGCTCGTCGTTGATCTGGAAGGCGAGGAACGAACGGAACGACTTGATCGGCTTGATCCAGAACGGCGGCAGCATGTCGAGTTTCGACCACGCATTCTCGTCATGCGGGTCGAAGGCCCGAAAGCGCGGGATATGGTCGGAGATCACCTTGCGCTGCTCGAGCCGGCTCCAGTACTTGTGCTCGCACTTGAGCACGGCCTCCAGCGAGGGGCCGGGCACGCCGAAGCGCTCGGCCAGCAACGGGACCATCACGGTGCCGGGGAAGTCGTAGAAGCTGACGATGGCATCCACCGGCACGCCGGCCGCCTCGATGTTGCCGGCCGCACGTTCGATCAGCGCCTCCATGTCGAAGGACTCGACGTTGCGGATGTCGCTGAAATCCAGGGCCGAGTGGAACTCGCATTCGGCCGCCTGGGGCAGGCGCTCCAGCTTGGCCTGGTTGAAGGCATCCATGCCAACGACAAAAACGTGCTTCTTTTCGCTCATGCTCTCCCTCCCGGTTTCCCGGTATTTGTCGGGTTACACCAGGTCGCGCGGGATGCTCTCGTCCCAGCTTTGCGCGTAGATGCGTACATCACCCTCGTAGGCGTCCAGGGTGGCGCGGATCCGGAAGGTGTCGGGGGTAGAGGTGAGCACGGTGCGGGTCACCGTGCGCACCGACCAGTCATCACGCCGGAAATGCCGGGTCTGCACCACCTCGCCGCGCACGGTGTCGTAGGACTCGCTGCGGTAGCTGTAGCGCTCGTGCACCTCCCGGCCGAAGGTCAGGTCATTGACATGCAGCTGCAGTACGGGGTCGTTGTTGATCACGTTCAGGGCGACCTCGTTGGTCGCCAGGTTGTGTTCCATCTTCCATTCGCGATGGGCCGGGGCCAGCAGGGTATGCCCCGGGGTGGGGGCATGCCGCGGCTCGCCGAGATCCCGCGGGACGGGGGCATCGGCGCCGACCCGACGTTCCGGCAGATGCAGGCAGCAACCTTCCAGATGCAGGGTCAGACGTGCGGGTTCCGGTGCCGGCCAGGCCAGCGGCCAGTAGGAGCTGGAGATCGACAGGCGAATGCGATGGCCGCGGCGGAACCGCTGGCCCACCTCGTTCAGACGGAAGCGGACGCGGTAGCGCTGCCCGGGCTCCAGCGGCTGCGGCTCCGCGTGGCCTTCGCGATGGGTCAGGTTGCGGATGCCGAAGGTGACGCGCGTGGCCCGGTCCTCCGGGTCCACGTCGGACAGGCGCGCGGCGACCTGCGCCACCGGACGATCGGCCTCGATCTCCAGTTCCAGTTCGGTATCGCCCAGCAGGTCGAAGTCTTCGTCCAGCGGATCGGTCTCGAACACCAGTGCGCCGCCGTCTTCCAGGCGCTGGTCCGAAGGCAGGTCGGTGGTCTCGGCGTAGGAACACCATTTGCCGGCGAACAGCCCGACGCTCAGCGGGCTGCGGATGGTCAGGGTGTCCGCTTCGTCGGTGCGTTCGCCGCCAGTAACCAGGCGCCCCCGGGCCAGCCCGAACTCGTGGTAGTGGATGTTGGGGCTGGGCCAGCGCTGCTCGGCGATCCATTCACCGGTGATCTCCGGGACAAGCGGGCTGCGCGCGTCGTGCAGCCACAGCCGTGCCATCGGATCGGCGTCCACGCCGCGGTCGATGCCCTTGAGCCAGTGGTCCCACCAGCGCACGCATTCACCGAGGAAGTCGATGGTCGGCCCCGGCCCGCCCATGTGCGGATACTTGTGGCCCCAGGGCCCCACCAGCCCGGCGCGCGGTACCTGCAGGTGCTCGAGCAGGCGGAACACCGCATTGGAGTAGCCGTCGGCCCAGCCGCTGACCGCCATCACCGGGACCTGGATGGCGCTGTAGTCCTCGCAGACCGAAGCGTGCTTCCAGTAGTCGTCGCGGCGCTGGTGCTCCAGCCAGTTGCGGATCCACAGGCCGGACCCCTCCAGCCGCTCGCGCCACATGTCGCGCCAGCGATCCTCGCCGACCACTTGCGGATCCGGCGGGCAGGAATTGAAACCGAACATGGTCGAGGCCCACGAGAGGTTGTCTGTCAGCAGGCAGCCGCCCATGTAGTGCACGTCGTCGGCATAGCGGTCATCCGACGAGCAAACCGAGATCACCGCCCCCAGTTCCGGCGGCTGCAGGGCCGCCAGCTGCAGCCCGTTGAAGCCGCCCCAGGACAGCCCGAACAGGCCGACCCTGCCGGAACACCACGGCTGCTGCGCGATCCAGCGGATCACCTCGAGGCCATCGTCGAGTTCCTGCTGCAGGTATTCGTCGCGCAGCACGCCCTCCGAGTCGCCGCTGCCGCGCAGGTCCACGCGCACCCCGGCGTAGCCGTGCGCGGCGAAGAACCCGTGCACCTCCGCATCGCGCAGGGCCTTGTGGTCGTTCTTGCGGTAGGGGATGTACTCGAGGATCGCCGGCACCGGGTTGTGCTCGGCGTCCTCCGGCAGCCAGATGCGGGCGGCCAGATGGCAGCCGTCGCTCAGGGTGATCCAGGTGTTCTCGATGACCCTTGCACCGTCGACCTCGCTCATCTTCTGTCCTCCCTGCCGGAATGGCACGCGCATGCCAGTCATATATGAGTCCGGCCCGGGAAAATCAAGCGCCGCGAACGGGCTCCCCGAAGACCCTCGTCACACCAGTCGGCCGGGCAGTTCCTCGTGGCCTTCCGGGTCACGCGCCAGGACCTGCAGGTTGTGCACGGTGGTCTCGGCGATGCCGGTCAATCCTTCGTGGGTGAGAAACGCCTGGTGGCCGGTAATCAGTACGTTGTCGCGCCGGGTCAGACGCACCAGCCGGGCATCGGGGACACCGCCCGGGGTACCGGTCCAGTCGCGGAAGAACACCGGGCCTTCGTCTTCGTAGACATCCAGGCCCGCCGCCCCGAGCTGGCCGGAATCCAGCGCGGCCTCCACCGCATCGGTGTCCACCAGCGCCCCGCGCGCGGTGTTGATGAGGATGGCCCCGCGCGGCATGCGCGCCAGCGTGTCGGCATTGATCATGTGGTGGTTGTCGCGCGTGAGCGGACACATCAGGCAGACCACATCGGAGGCCGCCAGCAGTTCGTCGAGGTCGGTGTAGGTGACGCCGGCGGCCTGCAGTTCCGGATCCGGGTACGGGTCCATCGCGCGAACGCGGGCCCCGAAGCCGAGCATGATCCGGGCAAAGGCCGCACCGATCTTGCCGGTGCCGACGATCCCCACGTTGCGCTGCGCGACGTCGAAGCCGACCAGGTTGTTCAGCCGGAAATCGCCGCGCCGGGTGCGCTTCCAGGCGAAGTGGGTATGCCGGTTCAGGGTCATCAGCAGCGCCACCGCATGCTCGGCGATGGCATTCGGCGAGTACGCCGGGACCCGGGCCACGCGCATGCCGATGCGGCGTGCATGTTCGTCATCCAGGTTGTTGTGGCCCGAGCAGCGCAGGGTCACCACATGGATGCCGTGACGTTGCAGCCCGTCCAGGGTGGCCGCACACAGGTCGTCGTTGGTGAAGGCGCAGACCGCATCCGCACCGGCCGCGTCGCCCACCGTTTCCGGTGTCAGGCGGCGCTCGTCCAGTACCGGCTCCATGCCGGCCTCGCGCAGCATCGGCACCAGATGCTCCTGATCGTGTTGCTGGGCACTGAATACGGCGACCTTCATCCATTTCCTCCGGTGGCTGGCCCGGGTCGGGCCCTGACTGATGGCCTACAGCTTCGCACGACCGGGGCCACGGATGCGCGTCGGGGCGGCCGGGGGTTGGCCCGGTGGGGCTTCTGGCGCAATATGGAAAGCGTCCCATCGGGAACGGGAGTGGCCCGTGGAAGTGATCGCACCCCAAGCCGTGGATACGCTGATCCGCCTGCTGGCCTCTGATGGCTACGAGGTGGTGGGTCCGACACGGCGCGACGGCGCGATCGTCTACGACCGGGTGCATGGGCTCGACGACCTGCCGGCGGGCTGGACCGACGAACACGCCCCCGGCCACTACCGCCTGCGCGAGCGCGGAGACGGCGCCCTGTTCGGCTACGTGGTCGGCCCGCATTCCTGGAAGAAGTACCTGTTCCCCCCGCAGGAGACCCTGTTCCGGCTGACCCGCCAGGCGGACGGCAGCTTTACCACCGAGCCGGGCGAATCCGACGCCCCGCCGCGCGCGTTCATCGGCATGCGTGCCTGCGAGCTGGCGGCGATCGGCGTGCAGGACCGGGTATTCCTCGGACAGGCGGTGCAGGATCGCGGCTATGCGGCGCGGCGCCGGGACGTGTTCATGGTCGCGGCCCACTGCGCGGAGCCCGGCGGCACCTGCTTCTGTGCCTCGATGGATACCGGACCGCGCGCCCGCGAGGGCTTCGACCTGGCCCTGACCGAGGTAATCGATGCCACGCAGCATTTCCTGGTCGCCGAGGCCGGGAGCGAGGCCGGGCGCGCGATGCTCGAGCGGCTGGAGCCGCGCCCGGGCACGGACGCCGAGCAGGCCGCCGCCGAACGCGTATGGGCCGAGGCCCCGGAAAAGATGGGCCGGCAGATGCCCGGCGACGCCCGCGAGGTGCTGAACCGGGCCTTCGAACACCCGCGCTGGGAGGAGACGGCCGAGCGCTGCCTGTCCTGCTCCAACTGCACCCTGGTCTGCCCCACCTGCTTCTGCTCGCAGGTCGAGGAGGTGCCCGATCTGGAGGGCCAGCGCACCGAGCGCGTGCGGCGCTGGGATTCCTGCTTCAACCAGGAACACTCGCATCTGGTCGGCGGCGCCCACCGCGACTCGGTAGCCGCACGCTACCGCCAGTGGATCACCCACAAGCTCGCGACCTGGCACGATCAGTTCGACACCTCCGGCTGTGTCGGCTGCGGGCGCTGCATCACCTGGTGCCCGGTGGGCATCGACATCACCGAGGAGGTGACGGCGGTGCGCCGCGACCCGGAGGGCCGGGCATGAACGAGCTGCTGGCGATCCTCGAAGACCAGCCGTTCTTTGCCGACATGGAGCCGGAACACCGGCGCCTGCTGGCGGCCTGCGCCGCGAAGCTCAGCTACCCGGCGGACACGCGGCTGATGCGCGACCACGAGCCGACGGAGACCTTCTGGCTGATCCGCGAGGGCCAGGTCGCGCTGGAGAGCCCGCTGCGCGAAGGCTGCGTGACCTTCCAGACCCTGGGGCCCGGCGACATCCTCGGCTGGTCGTGGCTGCTACCGCCGTATCGCGCCAGTTACGACGCCCGGGCGATCACCGATCTGCAAACCCTGCACTTCGATGCCGGCGTGCTGCGTGAACATATGGAGGCCGACCCGGCGTTCGGCTACATGCTGATGAAACATTTCTCCGCACTGATCGTGCAGCGGCTGCAGGCCGCGCGGCTGCAGGCGCTGGACATCTACAGTCACGGAGGGCCCGGGGATGGCACCTGAGACCCTGCAGCCCCGCGCCGACAGCGCCCTGCCGGAACAGGCGATGGCGCCACAGCCCTGGCGCATCCATTCGGTGCGCCCGGACGTCGCCAGCAACGAGGTGTTCAGCTGGACGCTGTACCCCGAACCGGGGGTCGAACCGGGGCCGCCGCCGGCGCCCGGGCAGTTCAACATGCTCTACCTGTTCGGCGTGGGCGAGGTGCCGATCTCGGTGTCCGCGATCACCGCGGATGGAGGCATCGTGCATACCACCCGCGCGGTGGGCAGCGTGACCCGCACGATGCAGGATCTGGGACCCGGCGCGGTGGTCGGCCTGCGCGGGCCGTTCGGTACCGCCTGGCCGGTGGAGCAGGCCCATAGCCGCGATCTGGTGCTGGTCGCCGGCGGCATCGGCCTGGCCCCGCTGCGGCCGGTGATCCATGCGGCGCTGGAACGGCGCGACGACTTTGGTCATGTGGTGATCTGTTACGGCGCGCGCTCGCCCGGTGACATGATCTTTCGTGACGAGCTGGAGGCCTGGGGCGCGCGCGACGATCTCGACCTGCGCATCACCGTGGACCGCGGCACGGCCGCGTGGCGCGGCGATGTCGGCGTGGTCACCCAGCTGATCGACCGCGGCGGCTTCGACCGGCGCAACACGCTGGCGATGGTCTGCGGCCCGGAGGTGATGATGCGCTTCGCCGCGTCGTCGCTGGAGCGCCGCGGTGTCAAGCCGGAAGACATCTTTGTCTCCATGGAGCGCAACATGCGCTGCGCGCTGGGTTTCTGCGGGCACTGCCAGATCGGGGCGCAGTTCGTCTGCCGCGACGGCCCCGTGTTTCCCTACCCGGTAATGGAACCGGCCTTCCGGATACGCGAGCTATGAGTCGGGAAAAGCCTACCCTCGCGGTGTTCAAGTTCGCCTCCTGCGACGGCTGTCAGCTCTCGCTGCTGGACTGCGAGGACGAGCTGCTGGCGGTCACCGACCGGATCCGGATCGCCCATTTCCCCGAGGCCACGCGCACCCGCATCGACGGGCCCTGGGACCTGACGCTGGTGGAGGGCTCGATCACCACACCGGAGGCGGCCGAAGAGATCCGCGAGATCCGCCGCGCCTCGAAGTTCCTGGTCACCATCGGTGCCTGCGCCACCGCCGGCGGCATCCAGGCCCTGCGCAACTTCGCCGATGTCGAGGCGTTCACCCGTCAGGTCTACGCCCACCCGGAGTACATCTCGACCCTGGCCACCTCGGATGCGATCAGCCAGCACGTGCCGGTGGACTTCGAGCTGCGCGGCTGCCCGATCGACAAGTACCAGCTGCTGGAGGTCATCAGCGCCTTCCTCTACGGCCGCCGCCCGCAGGTCTCCAGCGCCAGCGTCTGCGAGGAGTGCAAGCGGGCGGGACAGGTCTGCGTGATGGTCGCCCACGGCACGCCTTGCCTGGGTCCGGTCACCCACGCCGGCTGCGGCGCGCTGTGCCCCGGCTGCCACCGCGGCTGCTACGGCTGCTTCGGCCCCAAGGAGACGCCCAACGCGCCCGGCCTGTCCGGGCAGCTGGAGGCCCTCGGCATGGAGCGCGCCACCCGCGTGCGCTTCTACCGCACCTTCAATGCCGGCGCCGACGCCTTCCGCGAGGAGAGCGAGCGCGAAGAATCAGGAAACGGACCATGAGCGAGACCCGCACCATCGAAGTCGACTACCTCGCGCGCGTGGAGGGCGAGGGCGCGATGTACGTGCGCACCGAGGGCGACCGCGTGGAGGAGGTGAAGCTGTCGATCTTCGAGGCCCCGCGCTTCTTCGAGGGCTTCCTGCGCGGACGCGACTTCCGCGAGGCCCCGGACATCACCGCGCGCATCTGCGGCATCTGCCCGATCGCCTATCAGATGGGCGCCTCGCTGGCGATGGAGGACGTCTGCGGCGTGACCGTGGACGGCGTGCTGCAGGACCTGCGCCGGCTGGCCTACTGCGGCGAATGGATCGAGAGCCACGCGCTGCACGTGTTCATGCTCCACCTGCCGGACTTCCTCGGCTATCCCGACGCGGTCACCGCCGCGAAGGACCACCCGGACATGGTGCGCAACGGCCTGCGCATCAAGAAGATCGGCAACTCCATCCTGCGCCTGCTGGGCGGGCGCGAGATCCACCCGGTCAACCTGCGGGTCGGCGGCTTCTACCGCACGCCGACGCCCGACGAGGTCGCCGGGCTGCGCGAGGATCTGGCCTGGGGCCTGGAGGCGTCCTGCGAGGTCGCCGAATTCCTCGCCACCCTCGACTACCCGAACCTGGAGCGCGACTACGAGTTCGTGTCGCTGGTGCACCCGGACGAATACCCGATCACCCACGGCCGGCTCGGTTCCGGCAGCGGCCTGGACGCCGCCATCCGCGACTACGACGACGTCTTCACCGAGGAGCACGTCGCCCACTCCAACGCCCTGCACAGCCACCGCTCCGACAGCGGCGAACCGGTCTTCATGGGTCCGCTGGCGCGCTTCGCACTGAACCGCGAACGCCTCACCCCGCGCGCCGCCGAACTGGCCGAGCGCGCCGGGCTGGGCGCCGCCTGCCGCAACCCGTTCCGCAGCATCCAGGTGCGCATGATCGAGATCGTGCTCGCCTTCGAGGAGGCCCTGCGCCTGGTCGACGGCTACCGGGCCGCACCGGCCGAACCCGCGCTGCCGGTCACTCCGCGCGCCGGTACCGGCTTCGGCGCCACCGAGGCCCCGCGCGGCATCTGCTACCACCGCTACACTACCGACGACGCGGGCCTGATCACCGATGCGAAAATCGTCCCGCCCACCTCGGTCAACCAGCCCACCATCGAGGCCGACCTGCGCGAACTGGTACAGACCCACCTCCACCTGCCGGACGACGAACTGCGCCACCACTGCGAGGTCGCCATCCGCAACTACGACCCCTGCATCTCCTGCGCCACCCACTTCCTCGACCTCACCGTCGACCGCCGGTGAAGCCCTGCACAAAACGGAACCCTTGGCTCTGCGCAAGTGAGGACCCGTTTGATAGAATAAAGGTATAATTTCTACACCATGCATTCATTCGAGTTCGACGAACGGAAGAGTCGATCGAATCTGGAGAAACATGGCATCGACTTCGTGACCGCCCAGGCCCTCTGGCGTGACCCCGATCTGCTCGAGGTCCCCGGCCGCCCGGAGGACGAACCCCGCTTTCTGGTGATCGGTCGCATTGAAAGGAGGCACTGGACCGCCGTTGTCACTCACCGAGAGGCCTGCGTCCGTATCATTTCGGTACGCAGGTCGCGCAAAGAAGAGGTAGCGCTGTATGAAAGCGAAGACATTTGACGAGCGCTTTGACAGCGGAGAAGAGATGACCGATGCCCTGGATCTGTCCGGGGCCCAACGACCGCTGCGCAAACAGCGGCGGGTAAACGTGGATTTCCCGGACTGGATGATCGAGTCCCTGGACCGGGAAGCCAGCCGATTGGGCGTCACCCGTCAATCCATCATCAAGATCTGGCTGGCGGAGCGGCTGGAAACGACCACTGCCGCCCGGAAAAGCGAGAGCACGCCCCGTTAGCCACCGCCAGGTATCGACCAGGAGCGCCCCGTGGCACGACCCCCCGGACAGACCCCACCGGGAAAACGGCTGCCTGCGGCTTCCGAGGCAGACGCGCGGCGATCGGACCTGAGCGACGAACACCGCGAAGAAACTCTCAAGGCGGCAAGAAACACCCCTGTAGCACCTGAACACCCGCAAGAGGCATCCGCTGCCGCTCCCGACATGCCAATGACCGACAAAGAGGCGCTGGTGATCGGCATTGGCAACCCCTGGCGCGGCGACGACGGCATCGGCCACGCCGTGGTGGATGCACTGGCCGATACCCCGGGTCTCGCCACCGCGAAAAGCCACGGCGAGCCCGCCGAACTGATGGAGCTGTGGCAGGGCCACGATCCGGTAGTCCTCGTCGATGCCATCGTCACCGGCGCCACCCCCGGCACCCTCCACCGCCTGGACGCCCGCGAGCCCCTGCCGCGCGGCGCCCGCTACTCCTCCCACGGCATCGGCCTCGCCGAGGCCGTCGAGCTCGCCCGCTCCCTGGACGAGCTCCCGGACACTCTCATCGTCCACGGCATCGAGCTCGCCCGCCTCGAAGATGGCGCCGGCCTCTCGCCCGAGATCCGCGACAGCCTTGCCCGGGTCGTCAGCCGAATCACGGGCGATCTCGCCGAGGCGGTATCCGGATCTCGCGGCACCCCCTGAATCGATTCGGTCCAGCGGCAAACGACCGCCTTGGTCCGGGATTCGGGGCCGATCAGGAAACGTGGCACGCTTGTCGCTCACCGACCTCGCCGAATGAACAACAAACAAGTTTGACAGTAACGGAATGCCGGCAAGCCCCATTGAGATTAATAATCCGGCCATTATTGAACGCAAACTCTGTTGGGGTCTTCTTGTTGACGACAAAGCCATTTGTTGCTCAAATCCAGTCATTAGTTAATCACAAATCAGCGTGGGCGACATGAACATCGACTGTACTCGCGCCGTGCATTACCACACGGGTGACTTCCCGCCGCGGCCGCTCGATTACAGCCGTCTCATGCCGTCGTTGCTGGCCGCAACCGATGCGCTGGCGCGCTACGACCAGACCCTGCAGAACATCCATAACAGCGAAATCTTCCTGGCCCCGCTACGCAGCCAGGAGGCCGTGATCTCCTCGCGCATGGAAGGCACCATCAGCACGCTCGACGAGATTCTGGAGCTGGAAGCGGAGCAGGACGGAAACGAGACCGGGGCCACCGGACTGTACCGATCCGACGTTGTCGAAACGGCCCTGTACCGACGGGCCCTCAATACGGCCCAGGCACAGCTCGAAGACGGCTACCCGCTCTCCGAGGGCCTGATTCGCAGCATCCACCAGCAGCTTCTCTCGTTCGGGCGGGGGGCGGAGAAATCACCCGGCCAGTACAAGACGAAGCAGAATTACGTCGGTGAACGCGGCAGCCGGGAGGCCCGTTTCGTTCCCGCGACACCCGAACAGCTGGTCAGCGGCGTGCAGACGCTGTTCGCGTTCATAGCCAGCGACGATGTACCGCTGTTGCTCCGCACCGCGCTGGCGCACGCGGAGTTCGAGGCCCTGCACCCGTTCAAGGACGGCAACGGCCGCGTGGGACGGATGCTGATCACGCTGATGTTGTGGCACGGAGGAGCCATATCCGCGCCACATTTCTATGTGAGTCGCTACTTCGAAGAGCAAAAGGACGAGTATGTTGCCCGGTTACGCGAGGTATCGGCCAGCGGCCACTGGGAGGAATGGTGCTGCTTCTTTCTGGACGCCGTGCGTGAACAGGCCCGGAGGAACACGGACGTGGCCCGCTCCATTCGCGATCACTACGAGGAAATGAAAGTCCGTTTTGCCGATGTTCTCGGCTCCCGGTATTCCGTCCTTGCACTCGACTACCTGTTCACCTGGCCGGTCTTTCGCAACAGCCACTTCACACAGTCCGCGGGAATTCCCCGACAAACAGCCGCGCGCTTTACCCGTGTGCTTCTTGAAGAAGGCCTTCTGCAGCCGGTGCGCGAGGCTGCTGGCCGCCGTTCGGCCGTCTATCGCTTCGAGTCCCTGATGCGGCTCGTCCGCGTTTGACTCCTTTCTGCATTCAAAGGCCTGTGCTGGATGCGCTCGGACGGCAGACACGCATTTTTCCGTGGCGACAGAAGTGGGCCGCACTCTCCGACCCGGGGGAGTTCATTCGCGAGGTCTATCCGGGTCCGTGAGAAGAAAGGGGCCGGATACGACGAGAGACCCGGCCCCGTTTCCATTTTTACGTCGGACGAAAAGGGCAGCCCGAGGCTGGCCTATTTGTGGACGATCTCCTCCTTCAGGGAATAGGAAATACCGAGAACTTCGTCGCAGACCGGACGCGGATAATCCATCTCCTGCATGGCCTGCACGATGTCGTCGAGTACCGCCACGAATTCGTCCACGCTGACGTTCATGCCGGTATGTGTCTCCAGCATGGATCGCCCGGTGTACTCCACCGGTCCGCCCGATCCGGCCGCGAGGAACTCCTTGACCTTTTCCCGTGCATGGTCCACCTGATCGTCGTCGAGCGCCCAGTATCGGGGCCCCACCGTCTGGTTCTGAAGGTGAAGCTCGACAATGCGGTTTACGAGCTTGTCGATTCCGGCCTGGCCACCGAGCCGGTCGTAAAGCGTTTCGGTTTCGGACATGACAACTACTCCCTATGCTCTGGTTAAAACGGAACAGATGCATCGAGCATCCACACGGAAGGCGTGACATTTCCTGTCACGAGACGGACAAGGAGAAGTGAGAGATGGCGGATCCAGATCTGATACAGGTACGCGCGGCCCTCGACGCCGGTGACTTTGCCCGGGCGCGCGAGCTGATTGACGACCTCACCCTCCCGCCTTCGTCGGAGCTGCTGGAACTCCGGGCCATGGCGGCATATGGAGACGGAGACCTGGAAGGGGCTCTGGCCGCGTATGGCGACCTGTACCGCCTTCATCTCGAGAATGATGAGCCCTGCGAGGCGGCCCGGGCCGCCGTAAACGTGGGCATGTATCTGATGATGGATTCGGGCCTGATGGCACCCGTGCGCGCCTGGCTGTCTCGGGCAGACCGCCTGGTCGCGGATGCACCGGACAACCCGGTCCGGGCGTGGATCGCTGCGGTAAGAACCTACGAACGTCTGATGTGCGGCGACATGCCGGGGACCGGGCACTGGGCGCGAAAGGCGATGGAAGGGGGGCGCAGGCACGGCCTGAAGGCCCCGGCAATCATCGGACAGGTAGCCCACGCCAGAGTCCGCATCCATGATGGCGCAGTCGACGAAGGGCTGAGTGCGCTGGACGATGTGGCCGTTGAGCTGAGCGCCGGCAATCTCGATCCCCTGACCTCCGGACAGATGTGGTGCGAGGTCATCTGTGCGATGCAGTGGATCGGGCAACACGACCGTGCCGAACAGTGGACCGAAGCCATGGAACGCTGGCGGCACGACGCCGCCTTCGGGGGGCTTGGCGGGCGTTGCCGGGTCCACCAGGCGGAGATCATGCGCCTGCGGGGGCCCTGTGATGCGGCCGAACAGGAGGCGTTGCTCGCATGCGAAGAGCTGCGACCCTGGATGCGCCGCGAGTACGGCTGGCCTCTCACTGAACTGGGCAACGCGCGCCTGCGCAAGGGCGATTTCGCCGGGGCCGAAGAGGCGTTCATGGCTGCCTACCAGAACGCCTGGCTTCCCCAGCCGGGGCTTGCGTGGCTGCGGCTGGCCCAGGGGCGCATCGAGGAAGCCTTCTCGATGATCGAGAACGCACTCGAACATCCTTTCGACATCCCTTCGAAAGAGCGCCCGCCTACCGGCGCCCTGCGGCGGGCCCCCTTGCGCGATGCCGAGGTGGTGATCGCACTGGCCGCCGGGCGTGCGGATGTGGCGCGCGCCGCCGCAGCCGATCTGGAGGCCACCGCGGAGGCCTATCAAAGCCACACACTGCGCAACGCAGCCGTCGCGGCCCGGGGGCGTCTGGCGCTCCACGACGGGCAAACCGCAGAAGCCATCCGGCTGTTGAGTAGCGCCGTCACTGAATGGGTCTCGCTGCGAATGCCCTTTGATGCAGCAACCCTGCGCATCGAACTGGCCGAAGCCTATCGCGCAGCAGACGACCGCCGGGCGGCCGAGCAGGAGTTCGAGGCCGCCTGTAGCGCATTCCGGGACCTCAACGCCACTCCCTGGGCCGAACTCGCACGCGAACGGGCGCCAGAGGAGCCTGCGGGGATAAAACCCGAGCCCGAACGCTGCATCTTCAGCCGGGAGGCGGAGATGCGAACGGTGACGTACGCCGGCACCACCGTGCGCCTCAAAGATCTCAAGGGCATGCGCTATCTGGAGCGCCTGCTGGCAGAACCCGGTCGCGAGTTCCACGTCCTCGACCTGGTGTCTGCCGAACGCGGGGCACTGCCGGTCGAGCCCCCTGCGGAAGATCTGCACATCGATGCCCAGGCGGGACTGGAGGTGTTCGACTCGAAGGCGCGCGAAGCCTATCGGCAACGACTCGCCGAAACGGAAGCGGATATCGAAGAGGCCGAGGCCAACAACGACCTTCACCGGGCAGAACTGGCCCGCGCCGACCGCGAGTTTCTGATCAACGAGCTGCGCCGCGGCGTGGGCCTGAGCGACCGCGCCCGAACGGTGGGAGATGGCGTGGAACGGGCACGAACCAGTGCAACCCGGTCACTGCGTTACGCCCTCGATCGAATCGCCGAGCACCATGCAGCGCTCGGCGAACACCTCGAGCGGACCGTACGCACCGGCACCTACTTCGCCTATGAGCCCGACCCCCGAGCGCCGGTCAAGTGGCAGATCTGACCGCCGGCCCCCTGGGCCCTGCAGGTTTTACGCCCCGTCGGGCATTTTTTGCTCGCAACGTGGTCTGAACGAACATGAAGGGGCAAGCATTGGCGCTTGCCCCGATCGTCAGCAGGTATCTTTCGATGTCCGAACCGACCCCGCCGATTGCCCGGACCACCGCGATCTTCTTTCTGGCGAGCAATCTGGCCGCCCTCACGCTGGTCCCTTGGTGGGGCCTGACGCAGGGCTTCAGTGGCGCGGCCTGGGCCTTTTTCGGGATCTTCATGGTGCTCGGCGGCCTGGGGATTACCGTGGGCTATCACCGGCTGTGGGCGCATCGCAGCTTCAAGGCGCGCGGCCCGCTGCGCGTGATTCTGGCGCTTTGCGGGGCGCTGGCACTGCAGAACAGCATCTACAACTGGAGCGCGCGGCACCGCGTGCATCATGGCTACGTGGATGACGTGGACCGTGACCCGCACTCCATCCGGCGCGGCTTCTGGCACGCCCACATGGGATGGATGCTGCGCAACTGGCCCGCCAGCCGGGCCGATTATTCACGCGCGAAGGACCTGACGAAGGATCCGGTGGTGATGTGGCAGCACCGCCATTACTGGACCCTGGTGTGGGGGCTGAACCTGGGGTTGCCCTTGCTGCTGGGGCTGGTGTTCGGGGACGTGATCGGCATGCTGCTGCTGGCGGGCGTGCTGCGGCTGGTGCTCAGTCACCATTTCACGTTCTTTATCAACTCCCTGGCGCACTGGTGGGGATGGCGCCCCTACAGTGACGAGAATACCGCCGTGGACAACGGCCTGGTCGCCCTGCTGACCTGGGGCGAGGGGTATCACAACTTCCACCATGCCTTTCAGGCGGACTATCGCAACGGGGTGCGCTGGTGGCAGTACGACCCGTCGAAGTGGCTGATCAACCTGCTGGCCTGGACGGGGCTGGTGCATGACCGGCGCTGGACGCCGCGCTTCAAGATCCTGCGCGCGCGGCTGCACACCGAATTCCGCCGCCTGCTGAACTCCGATGCGGCCGGGCCGGTGCACGACACCTGGCGCGCGACCGTGGAACGCGAATACCAGCACTTCCGCGATACGGTGAACCAGTGGCAGCAGGTGCAGGCGGACAACATGCGGGCCGGACGCGAGGCCCTGAACGACCGCTGGCTGCGCACGGAACTGCGCACCCGATTCAAGGAGCTGGAGTATCGCCTCAAGATGCAGCGTCGCCGCCTGCGCGCGCTGTCGGCCTGCCAAGGCACGGCATCGGCTTCCGCCTGACACCCTGCCCTCCCGGGAGTTCAGGGGCCCGGAGAGTGCATTGAAGCGGACGACCCGGTCGGCCTCGGGCATGCGCCCGCTGCCCGACTGAGCTAGGCCGTGTCGTCGGCGATCTTTTTCGCCACGCGGTCGGCGACCTTGCCGCGCACCACCACCTCGTCGGCTCCGGCCTCACGCGCGGCCTTGAGCATGCTCCCTTCCACATGCGGGCCAAAGGCGAGGATGGCGGCATCCGGGCAGCGTTCACGCCAGGTCGACACACTCCCGACGTCCCGTGCACCCAGGTCGATCACGATCAGGTCGGGGGCTGCGGGCTCGCCGCTGCCGGTCACTTCGGCACCGGCCGCGCGCCAGCGCGATTCGAGCCGCACGCGGGTCATCAGGTCGGGGGTGTCGATATGGATCTGCATGGGGACGCTGCCAGGTCGGTTGCGGGGGGCCCGCCGCACGCGCCGGAGACGCGTGCGGCGGCACGGGCGGGTCAGTCGCGCGCCCCGTCGGCTTCGAGCATGCGCAGCTCTTCCGCGATGATGAACCCGCGCAGCTCGTCGGCGACGTGCTCGTCGTGGATGCTCACCTCGCCGGAGCGGACCTCCTCGGCGCCCGGGTGGTCGCTGTGCAGCCACTGCCAGGTCGCCTGACCGGGGTACATCACCGGCAGCTCGGTCCAGGCGAGGTCGTCGTTGGCGGCTGTGACGTCGTCGACCCGGGTGGCCACGATGTCCGCGTCGTCGACGCCGAGGCCGAGGGTCTGCGGCAGCGAGACCTGGTGCCAGCGGGCGCCGACCTGGCCGGTGTGCACGGCGAAGGCGACGTTGTAGATCCCGCCCTCTTCCAGCGACTTGCTGTCCTGCGCGTTCGGCGCCTCCAGCGTGCGGGTCAGGCGCACCTGCCAGGCGCCGTCCTCGTAGCCGCCCTCGGCGGCGATGGCGCCCCGGCTGCCCGACGGCTGGCGCAGGAATCGCTGCGGGATCACGTCCCCCTCCTGCCAGTCGTGGTCGGGGTCGAAGGCGACCGCGTTGTCCTCGGAGATGAAGTAGGGGTCGTCCTGGTCATACTCGCGGTTCACCAGCCGGTCCCAGTCGAGGGCACGCTTGCCGGTGGTTTCGGGATCGAGCATGTAGGCCGGCTGACCGGCGTCGTCGTCCCAGTTGGTGGTGTACATGCCGCGCCCCTCGGAGCCGAGGCGGTAGTGGAGCACGTAGCCGTTGTCGGCGACGCCCATGGGGTGGCTGCGGTGGGCGCGCCACTGCCACAGGTCGAGGAAGACGCCTTCTTCCTGTAGCGCGGCCAGCTCGTCGTCGTCGCGGATGGCGTCCCAGGATTTCTCGGTGGGGTCTTCGGTGGTGCGGGTCTGCGGCAGGTACTTGCGCACGTCGCTGCGGCCCATCTCTTCGCCCAGCTTCGGGTGGGCCTCGACCTTGTCGCCGTCGACTTCGGAGGTCAGCGCGCGCATACCGTCGTGGGCGGTCATCCAGCCACCGTAGCGGTCGAAGCCGTCGACGCCGCCGTCGTCCAGCAGCATGGAGATGCGGTCCTCGTAGAGGCCGTGCTCGTCGGGGCCGGCGCCGCTGCCGTAGCGCTCCCACTCGCCATCCCCCTGGTAGACCCAGTACTGGTGGTACCAGCTCGGGTCGTCGGTGGCGTATTCGTAATGGATACGGACCTTCTCGTCGTCATAGGTGGCCGCCACGTTCAGCGTGGCGTGGTCCAGGTCTTCCCCCGGGATGTAGACGTTGCGGTCGAGGTCGACCTTGACCGGCTCGCCGGTCGCCACCATCGGGGTCAACGAGACGGCCGCGGCAATCAGGGTTCGCTTCATGGAGTACGCTCCTGTCGAACATCGTGCTGAATGTGTTCCTTGCTCCGTGGCCGGGTGCCACGTCGCTCTCCCGACACCGGCACCGGACCACGGGCCCTAATCCAGCCTGATCATGGATACGGGAAAAAGTTCCCGCAAACCGTATGGAAAACCCATCTGCAGACCGGTCAGCGGCCGCCGGAAGGAACCTGCCGGACATGAAACAACATGCTGGCCAGCAATCGCACCGACAGCAGTAGACGGGTGGCGTCCAGGTTGCCCATGGTGCTTCCTTGTGACAAAGATTGAGACCGCCATCCTGCCACGGGCGATGCCCGACCATAACGGGGCGGAGTAGCTGCGATGCGTCCGGGCACTGCGATACGGGAACAGCGGCTCAGGTGTACATTGGTCCACGATTCCCCGGGTTCACCAAACGCATGCAAGACGAGACGAGGAACGGGCAATGCACGAGTTTTCGCTGATGGCCGACTTGCTGCGCAAGATCGAGCAGGTGGCGGCCGACAACAATGCCGAGCGCGTGACCCGGGTCCGGGTGTGGCTGGGGGCGCTGTCGCATATCACGCCGGAGCATTTCCGCGAGCATTTCGAGGACGGCACCCGCGGCACAGTGGCCGAGGGCGCCGAACTGGAGGTGGAGACCTCGGACGACGACACCCACCCCGAAGCCCAGCAGATCCTGCTGCGGAACCTGGACGTGGTGTGAACGACCGCGCTCGTGCGCGCTGGCGCCTGATCGTCGCAGGCCGGGTACAGGGCGTCGGTTTCCGGCCGTTCGTCGCCCGTCAGGCGCGTCGGCTGGGGCTGACGGGGGCGGTCGCGAACACCGCGGAAGGGGTCGTGATCGAGATCGAAGGGCCGCAGACGGCACTGAAGTCGTTCCGCCGTTCCCTGGACGAGGACGGCCCGCCGGCCGCACGCGTGGACCTGATCACCGCCACCACGATTCCGCCGCTCGGGGATGCGGATTTTTACGTCCGCACCCATCATGCCGCCGGCGGGGGCGCTCCCGCACTGGCCCCCGACCGCGCGCCCTGCCCGGCGTGTCGGGCCGAAATCCGTGATCCGGCTGCGCGGCGCTTCCGCTATCCGTTCACCGCCTGTGCCGACTGCGGACCGCGCTGGAGCATCACGACCGGCCTGCCCTGGGAGCGGGCGCGGACCACGCTCGCCGGGTTCGCCCTGTGTCCGGCGTGTCTCCGCGAATTCGAGGCCCCGGAGGACCGGCGCTTCCACGCGGAGGCCATGGCCTGTCCGGAGTGCGGCCCGCAACTCACGCTGCGCACGCCGGACGGGGACGCGCGGAGCACCGGCGACGCCGCCCTGCGCGCGGCGGTGGACATCCTGCGCGAAGGGGGCATTCTGGCCCTCAAGGGCACGGGCGGCTTCCAGCTGCTGGTGGATGCCACCCGACCGGATGCGGTCGCGCGGCTGCGCCGGCGCAAGCAGCGGCCGGAAAAGCCGCTGGCGGTCATGCTGCCGGGCCGGGCCGAACCGGCATCGCTCGCCCGCATCGACGAGGTCGAGCAGGCGCTGCTGGAATCCCCCGAGGCCCCCATCGTGCTGGTCGAGGGCCGGCCGGAGGCGCCGCTGGCCGAGGAGGTCGCCCCGGGTCTCGGGCGTCGCGGACTGATGCGCCCGTCCACCCCGCTGCACCTCCTGCTCCTGGACGACTTCGGCGAACCGGTGGTCTGCACTTCCGGGAACCGCAGCGGCGAGCCCCTGTGCGTGGAAGGCGACGAGGCGGTTGCCCGGCTGGGCGATATCGCGGACGCGATCCTGGATCACGACCGGCCGGTCGCGCGGGCGCTGGACGACTCCGTGTTCCAGGTCGCCGCCGGCGAACCCCAGTGCCTGCGACTGGGGCGCGGCTGCATGCCAACGCGCGTGCCACTGCCTGCGGGGGAGCCCGCGGTTGCGCCCGGGCCGGTGACCCTGGCCCTGGGCGGGCAGCTCAAGGCAGCGCCCGCCCTGGCGTTCGCGAACGAAGTGGTGGTCGGCGCCCATGTCGGCGACCTGGAAAGCGACACGGCATTACAGCGGCTGAACCGCGAGGCCCGGGCGCTGGGGGAGCTCTGCGGGGTGGACATCGAACGGATCGCCTGCGACCGGCACCCGGATTACGCGTCCACACGCCTGGCCGAAACCTGGAACCTGCCGCTCACGCGGGTACAGCATCATCATGCCCATGCGGTGGCGGCCCTCGCGGAGCACGGCGTGCGCGAACCGGCGCTGGCCCTGGTGTGGGACGGGGCCGGGCTGGGCGACGACGGTACGCTGTGGGGCGGCGAGTGCCTGAGTCTCGACCGTGACGGGAGCTGGCGGCGCAGCGGGCATCTGCGACCGTTCCGCCTGGCCGGAGGCGAGGCCGCGATGCGCGAACCGCGGCGCGCGCTGCTGGGTCTGCTGCATGCCCGGTACCACGGCGATCGCGCGACCCTCGAGGCCAGCCCCGCGCGCGCCCTGTTCACCGCAGCGGAATGGCAGCCGCTGCTCGCCTGCCTGGACCGGGGGATCAACGCCCCGGTGACCTCCAGTGCGGGAAGGCTGTTCGATGCGGTCGCGGCACTCAGCGGCCTGCGCATCGCCGCCGGCTACGAAGGCCAGGCCGCGCTGCGCGTGCAGGAAGCCGCGGAGGCAGCCGGGCCCGCAGACAATGCTGCACAGTACGGCGATACAGACGCGATCACGCTGGATACCGACCTTGCCCCCTGGCAGGGCGACTGGGCCCCGCTGGTCGATGCCCTGCTCGCGGAACGCCCGGCGCGGCCGGTGGACGCGCCCGCACGCATGGCCACGCGGCTGCACCGGGCGCTCGCGGGATTCGCGGTCGCGGCGGCCCGCGCCAATAACCGGGAAACCGTGGCATTGACCGGCGGATGCTTCCAGAATCGGTGGTTGCTGCAACAATGCGTGGACGCCCTGCGGGCGGCCGGTTTCCGCCCGCTCTGGCCGCAGCGCATCCCGCCCGGCGACGGCGGGCTGGCGACCGGCCAGGCCGTGATTGCAAGACGGGCGACCTCGCCCGTGCGAACCACCGACGGAGACTGAGACCATGTGCCTGGCCATCCCCGGCCGCATCGACCATGTGGAGGAGGCGGACGACCCGCTGTTCCGCCAGGCGCGCGTCGCGTTCGGCGGGGTCACGCGCACGGTGTCGCTGGCCTGTACGCCGGAGGCCGGGCCGGGCGACTACGTGCTGGTGCACGCCGGCATCGCGATCGCCACCGTCGACGAGGCGGCCGCCGAACGCACCCTGGCGGCGCTGCGCGAAATCCCCGGGCACGATCCGTCCGCTCCGGAGGCTCCGTGAAGCACCTCGACGAATACCGCGACCCGGCGCTCATCCTGCAGCAGGTCGAGGCGATCCGCGCGGCCTGCACCCGGCGCTGGACGCTGATGGAGGTCTGCGGCGGCCAGACCCACGCGATCCTGCGCCACGGGCTGGACGAGCTGCTGGCCGACTCGGTCGAGCTGCTCCACGGGCCCGGCTGCCCGGTCTGCGTGACGCCCACCGAGACCCTGGACCGGGCCGTGCTGCTGACCCGCCGCCCCGAGGTGATGCTGTGCACCTTCGGCGACATGCTGCGCGTACCCGGCGCGCTGGGCGACCTGAACGCCGCGCGCGCGGCCGGCGGGGAGGTGCGCGTGATCTACTCGCCGCTGGATGCGGTCGCCCTGGCGCGCGAACACCCGGAGCGCGAGGTGGTGCTGCTGGCGGTCGGCTTCGAGACCACCGCCCCGGCCGCCGCGCTCGCGGTACTGCAGGCCGAGGCCCTGGGGCTGTCCAACCTGTCGCTGCTCGTCTCGCACTCGCTGGTACCGCCGGCGATGGAGGCCCTGCTCACCGATCCGGACAGTCGCATCCAGGGCTTTCTGGCCGCCGGACACGTCTGCACGGTGGAAGGTGCAACCGTCTACCGGACGATCGCCGAACGCTTCCGGACCCCGATCGTGGTGACCGGCTTCGAGCCGGTGGACCTGCTGGCCGGGATTCGGGCCTGCGTGGAGCAGCTGGAACGCGGCGAGGCACGCGTGGAGAACCGCTACGACCGCGCCGCCCGCGATGACGGCAACGCCGCCGCGCGCGATGCGGTCACCCGCGTGTTCGAGCCGGTGGAACGCGAGTGGCGCGGGATGGGCCGCCTGCCCGCCAGCGGGCTGGGCCTGCGTCCGGAATACGCGCGCTTCGATGCCCTGAAGCGCTTCGAACTGGCCGGGACCGAATCCGGAGGAGACGGTCCCTGTATCGCCGGCCAGGTGCTGCGCGGGCTGAGTCGACCCACCGACTGTCCGGCCTTCGGCCGCGAATGCACCCCGGATCACCCCCTGGGGGCGCCGATGGTCTCCTCCGAGGGGGCCTGCGCGGCCTACCTCCACTACCGGGGCGAAACATGACCGCCGAGGTCGTGCGGCTGGCGCATGGTGGCGGGGGCCGGCTGCAGGCGAAGCTGCTGGACGAGGTGATCCTGCCGGCCCTGGGCGCCCGCGCCTGCGGCGCCCCCGATGCCGCCGTGCTCGATGCGCCAGGCGGGCGCCTGGCCATGACCACCGACAGCTTCGTGGTGCGGCCGCTGTTCTTTCCCGGCGGCGACATCGGCCGCCTCGCGGTGCACGGCACGGTCAACGACCTGGCGATGGCCGGGGCGCGTCCGCTGTGGCTGACGCTGGGGCTGATCCTCGAGGAGGGGCTCCCGCTGGAGGACCTGCGCCGCGTCCTCGCCTCCGTAAGCGCGGCCGCCGAAGAATGTGGTGTGCAGGTGGTGGCCGGCGACACCAAGGTGGTGGAGGCCGGGCATGGTGACGGGGTCTACATCAACACGAGCGGCGCGGGCGTGGTCCCGGACGGGGTTGGCATCGAACCGAGCGCGATCCGGCCGGGCGACGTGCTGCTGGCCAGCGGCGATCTCGGGCGCCATGGCGTGGCCATCCTCGCCGCCCGCGAGAACCTCGGCCTCGAGCCGCCGGTTCCCAGCGACAGCACGTCGGTGGCCGCGGGCGTGGCGGCCCTGCTGGACGCCGGTGTGCCGGTACATGCACTGCGCGACCCCACCCGCGGCGGCACGCTGGCCGCGCTGCAGGAGCTGGCCGAGGCCTCCGGCTGCCGCCTGGTGCTGGACGATGCGGCCATCCCCGTACGCGAAGACGTGCGCGGGGCCTGCGAGATCCTCGGGCTGGACCCGCTGCACTCGGCCTGTGAGGGGCGGTTCCTCGCGTCCGTCCCGGAAGATCACGCGGGGCAGGCGCTCGTGGTCCTGCGATCCGTTCCCGAGACCCGGGACGCGGTCGCCATCGGCCGGGCCGCGGCCGGCGACCCCGCGGTGATCCGTCGCCTGGCCACCGGCGTGGAACGCCGGCTGGTCCTGCCGGCCGGAGAACAGCTCCCGCGCATCTGCTGAAAGCCGCTCCCGCACGCGCTATCGTTGTCCGGCCCGTTTACGCAGCAACAGGAGACCGATCATGAGCCTCAGTCGCCTCACTCTTGTCCCCCTGGCCCTGGCCGCCAGCTCGGCGCTTGCACACCCCGGGCATGGTCATGGCGACGGCCATTCCCTGCTGCATTATCTGAGCTCGCCGGAGCATGTCTGGCCCGCGGCCGCAGCCCTGCTGCTGGCCGCCGTAATCGGGGGCGCCTGGCTGTGGCGGCGCTCGCGCCGGCGGAAAGACCCGCGGAGCTGACAGCGGGCACGAATCCTGCTGACAAAACCGGTGCATGCTCGGGAGAGCCGGTCACGACTGTGAAAACCCGGTTCGGGGATAATGCGCGCGCACCAAAAGGAATCGGAAACGCACCATGAACGAACTGAAACAGGCCATCGAGCACCAGCGGGAGTACCTGGAAGAGCGGCTGCATGAGCCGCTGAGCGGGATCGCGGCGCGCCTGGTGCCGGCCTGGCCCCGGCGCGAGGAACTGGACTCGATCCTGGAGGACGGGATCCGGCGGATCCCCGAGGCCACATTCATGTACGCGCTCAACACCCGCGGGATCCAGCTGTCCGATAACATCTCCCGCAGCGGCGTGCTGCCCGAGCACTTCGGCCGCGACCGCTCGCAGCGGCCATACATGAAGGAGGCCGTGCCGGCCGACGGTTTCCTGCTGTCCGAGGCCTATATCAGCCTGCTGGGGCGGCGCCCGTCGCTGACCGCCCTGCAGCTTGTCCGCGACGACAACGGCCGGGCCCTGGGTTTCCTCGGCGCGGACTTCGACCTGCGCAACCTGCCGGACCTGTCGGAAGACCTGTACGAGGAATCCAGCGAGTGGCGTCAGATCAAGGGCGACCCGTCGATCCGCGGCACGCTGTTCCAGCAGAGCCGCACCGAAAGCCTGATGGACCGCAACATGGACACCGCGCTGGCCATCCTGGAGGAGCTGTTCACCGAGCGGGGCGTGTTCCAGGGCGTGTTCCACTTCTCCAGCTCGCGCGCGACCCTGTGGACCACCGAGGATCCGTATCGCTACCGCATCCTGACCCACGAGTCGCTGGCCGACCCGGATGTCTGTCTGGCCTTCCCCCACGAGCCCTACCCGGAGGAGGCACTGATCCCGCAACGGGACATCGGCCGGGTGCTGGACGGCCTGCGGACTCTGCGTTTCGCCGACGACACCGTGTATCTGCGTTCCGCGTCGCTCAACCTGTTCAACGGCATGGTCAGCCTGACCTTCTCCTGCGACGGCTCGCACTACATGACCTCCGAGGAATTCCTCGGGCGTTCCATCGAATTCTGGCTGGGGGCGACCGGCTGATCCGCCCCGGCCTCATACCCCCTCGGGGGCCGGGTCATTTTCCCGGGATCACGGCGCTGCATGTATATTAGGATTCCCTAATAAATACTGGAGAGAAGCATGCAGCGTACCCTCGCCGCCCTGACTCTGGGCCTGGCCCTCGCCCTGCCCGCCACCGCCGTGGCCGACGACGTCCACGAATTCGGGATCTCGCCGCAGGCGACCTACAACCTGGTGCAGGAAGACGGCGATGACATCCTGTTCATCGATGTCCGCGACCCGGTCGAGATCATGTTCGTGGGCTTCACCGACAAGGTCGATCTCAACATCCCCTTCCTGCTGGTGGACCGCCACGACTGGGATGACGAGAAGAACCGCTTCAACCCCTCGCGTAACCCCGACTTCGTCGACCAGATCGACGCGGCGCTGGAAGAGCGCGGCCTGGACCGCGACGCCACGATCATCACCATGTGCCGCTCCGGCAGCGAACGCGGGGAGCCCAGCGCAGCATTCCTGCGCGAGAACGGCTTTCCCAACGCCCGTTACGTGGTCAACGGCTTCCAGGGCGACGCCATCAGCGAAGGCGAACGCGCCGGCTTCCGCCTGAAGAACGGCTGGCAGAACTCCGGCCTGCCGTGGAGCCGCGAGATGAACGCCGACAAGATCCACCGCAGCGACTGACCCCCACCCGGATCCGTCCGGATCCTCCGCGGCCCCGGATGCCACCGGGGCCGTGTCACCCGTTCCGTACTCTCCCGCCCGGGGGTGTCCCGCAATCCCCGAAACCGGCATCATGGCAGGGTCTTCATCCCTCCCGCCGGACTCGACATGGAAACCGCCTCCGCCAGCGACATCGGGGCGCGCCCCGAACAGCAGGATGCCGTCACCGTCCGGGTCTCCGACGACGGTCGCCGCGCACTGCTGGCCGTCGCCGACGGCATGGGCGGCCACGCGGCCGGGGCCTGGGCCTCGCATACCGCCATCGCCACCATCGAGGCGCACTGGGAGCAGTGCAACGGCATGCCCACGCGTCCGGCCCGCTGGCTGGAAACCGTTGCCCGCGCGGCCCACGACGCCCTGCGCGCGGAAATCACCGACGACACCGCCCCGCCCGGGAGTACCCTGGTGGTGCTGTTCGTCGATGAGTCCGGTGCGTGGTGGGTGCACTGCGGGGACAGCCGCCTGCTGCATTTCCGTGGCACGCGCCTGATCGAACGCACCCGCGACCACTCGCGGGTGCAGGAGCTGTTCGAGGCCGGAATGATCCGCGAGCAGGAGATGGCCACCCACCCGGATCAGAACCACCTGCTCGCGGCGCTGGGCATGCCCGGAGGCCTGCGCCTGGACCACGGACACGCGAAACGCCATCCGGACTCCGCGTTCCTGCTGTGCACCGACGGTTTCTGGGAACAGATCGAGCCGGCGGAGATGGCGGGCCTGCTGGTGTCCGATGACCTGTCCCGCGGGCTCGACGAGGCGGTGCGGGTAGCCGCCAGGCGCGGGGGCCCGCGCGGCGACAACATCGCCGTGGCCGCCTGGCGCAGTGGCGCCCCCCGGGGCTTCGACCGCCTGCGCCATCGGGGCGGGTCGCTGGTGCCGTCGACGCTGCTGGGCGGGATCATCCTGCTGGCGGTGCTGGCGATCCTGTTCTGGCCGGTCGGCGGCGGATGAGCGGAAATCACCGAACCCGTATACTGCAGAAAAAGTGAAGCCGTTCACATAATGGATCGCCCGATGCCCCCCTCCCGTTTCGTCCGCGCGCTGTTGCTGCTGTCCCTGCTGTCCCTGACGGGCGGCTGTGCACTGCTGGAACAGGAACCGGACGCAGACCCGGAACCGACCCGGGACCCGCAAGCGACGGATGAACCGCCGGAAGCAGCCCGGTCGGACGAAGAACGCGCCTCGCCGCCGACCCTTGCGGGCATCCTGAACCGGCTGCAGGCAGGCGAATGGGACCGGGCGGAGGCCATGCTGGAGCAGTTCCGGGAATCCCGCCCCGAGGACCCCACCGCGCGCTCGCTGCAACGTCAGCTCAAGGAGGACCCGGAAACGCTGCTCGCCGACGGCGAGACCCGGCATACCGTGGAGGCGGGGGACACCCTGGGTCTGATCGCCAGGCGCTACACCGGCGACGCCACGCAGTTCGTGATCCTGGCTCGGCTCAACGACATCCGGCGGCCGAAGCACCTGACCGTCGGTCAGCAGCTGCGCGTTCCCCCGTCCGCCGACCCGCAGGACGGCGGCGAGCCCGGTGTCACCCCCGATCTCGACGAGCAGCTGCAGGCCCTGGACGCAGGCGCGGAAGACGGCTCGGGCGAACGCGGGGAGTCCTACCGCATGACCATCCGCGCCGACCTCGACGCCGGGCGTCACGAAGCGGCCTACGAGACCGCACGGGCCGCCCGGGAGGCCGCCCCCGGGGAGGCCTGGGACGACTGGCTCGACCCGCTGGAACGGGAGGCCGCGGCGGCCCATTACGAACGGCGCGGCCTGGATGCGCGAGACCGGGGCGACGCGGACGCGGCCAGGGACTGGCTGGAACGCGCACTCGAGGCGGAACCCGGGCGCGAACCGGCACGAACCGAACTGGCGCGTCTGCGGCGCGCGGAAGCGGAGACCCTGCACTCCGCCGCGATCGTCCACTACCGCAACCAGGAACTCGAGCGGGCCATTGAGCTGTGGGATGCCGCGCTCGAGCTCGATCCCGACTTCGACGCGGCGGAAGGCTATCGCCTGCGCGCCCGCGAGCTGCAGCGGCGCCTGGAGAACATGGAGTAACCGGCCGGACCGCGGCGGACTATCCGCTGCGTTCGTCGCCGCCCGGGTCCGCGCCGGGCGGCCGTTCCGGTGGAGCCACCGGCATGGTCCGCGTGGCGGAGGCATCGTCCTTGTGCCCCGACGGCGCCGGGTCCGCAGCCGCCCGCTTGACCCGCGCTTCCAGCGAATCCGCCATGGCGTTGTAGGCGGAGAATACGCGTTCGAAGTCGTCCCGCCGCCGCACCCGGATACGGGTATCCAGCCGCCCCTGAGCGATCTGGTCCAGCGCGCCGCGCAGGGTTTCCATCGGCACCTGCAGGCGCCGGGCAAAGACATAGACGCCCAGCAGCACCGCCAGCACGGTCACCACCGTCAGCATGAGCAGCGCCATCATGGTGGTGCGCCCCGCTTCCTGCAGCGAAGAGGTACTGAGCGCGACCTGCAGATGCCCGAGTTCGAAATCCTGGAACCGCACCGGCGCCTCGAACAGGAACACGTCGTTGCCGTCCGGACCGGCGGTGGACCATACCGTGCGCCCGTCGCGCGAGAGCAGAAGATCCTCGGCCGGCGGCTCGTTGCGCGGCTCGCCCAGCGCCTCCGGATCGGAGCTGGCGACGATACGTCCGTGCCGATCGCTGACGGACAGCAGTTCGATCTCGCGATTGGCCTGCATGTCGCGCAGGCGCGCCTGCATCGCGATGGAATCCTCCAGCAGCAGATCCTCGGCGCTCTCCACCGCGATGGTGCCCGCGAGCGTGGAGCCGTAATCGAAAGCGAGGTCGGTCATCACCTCGTTCTGTTTCTGCTGCACCAGGAAGGCACCCACCGCCAGCGTGACCGCGACCAGAGCCCCCATCACCGCGGTCCAGCGCAGGCGCAGAGGCACGATGCGGCGCCCGGCTCCGGCGCGTTCGCGTTCGGCGCGCTCGTCCTCGATGCGCTGCAGGTCCACCAGCAGCTCGGCGGCCGACTGATACCGCCGGGACGGGTCGCGTTCCAGCAGCCGGCGCACCACCGCGACCAGGTCTTCCGGGCAGTCGCGGATGATCGGCCGGGGTTCCGGCACCGGCTCTTCCAGGACCCGCTGCAGGACCCGACCGGCCTCGCCATCGAGAAACGGCCGATGCCCGGTGAGCAGTTCGTACAGCACCACGCCCATCGACCACAGATCGCTGCGACCGTCGGCATCACCGCCGCGGATCAGCTCGGGGGCCATGTAATGGGGGGTCCCGGCCGACGCGGTGTGGTCCTCGGCGCGCCATTCGGGGTCGAACAAAGTCTCGGCAATGCCGAAATCCATCACCTTGATGTTGACCGTGGCACTGGTGACGAGGATGTTTTCCGGCTTGATGTCCCGGTGGATCACGCCATGGCGGTGAGCATAGTCCAGCGCCTCGGCCAGCTGCTGCGCCACCTTGAGAAAATTGCGCAGCAGCAGCGGACGGAACTGTTCGGCGTAGGCATCCAGCGTCTGCCCCTCCACCAGCTCCATGGCGATGAACGGCCGGCCCTCGGCTTCGCCCACGTCGAAGACCGTGACAATACCCGGGTGGGTCAGCGTACCCGCGGCACGGGCCTCGGTCAGGAAGCGCTGGCGGTATTCCGGATCGCAGGCGTAGTCGTCATGCAGGATCTTGATGGCCAGGGTCCGCCGGATCTGCGGGTCATACCCCTGATGGACCGTCGCCATCGCGCCGCGGCCCAGCTCCTCCCCTACTTCGTACCGGCCGAAGCGCCGCATGAATCAGGCCAGGACCTCCAGCCCGATCCGTACCAGCACCGCCACCACCAGCACCGCGGCACCGCCCGCCAGCCAGGCCCGCCAGCGCGGACGGCGGCCGGCCAGGGGCAGACCGGCCCCGGCATGATCCCGGTGATGAAACACGAATTCGGCCCCGCCGAAGCGCACGCGGTCGCCCTCACGGAGCGTGGCCTCGTGCACCCGCTCGCCGTTGACCCAGGTGCCATTGGTGGAGAGCAGGTTCATCACCCGGCATTCGCCGTCCTCGTTGATGACCCAGGCGTGCTGGGAGGACACGCTCGGCTCCTGCAGGACGATGTCGTTGTCGGACTGACGCCCCAGCGAATGGCGGCCGGGGCGCATGAGCAGGCGTTGCTGCTTGAACGGCTCGGCGACCCCCACCAGCACCGGCAGGTCACTCTCCTCGACCTCGGTGCCGGCGGGCTCCGGCGGGGCCTCGGGCAGTTCGCCGCGCTGAAACAGCATGGTGCCCTGCGGGCCGTTACGGTCGCGGCCCTCGCCCCGTCCCTCGGAATGCTCGTTCATGCTCCCCCCGTGAATGGACATACGGGATGGAGTATGCCCGCACCCCCGGGAGGGTCACAACGATCTGGATCAATCCTCAGTGCCCGTGGTGACCGGACCCGTGGCCATGGCGCGACCCGTCACCATCGCGTACCGTGGCCTCGAAGCGCGCGGTTTCGCCCGCGGCCGTCTCCAGGGTGACCGACACACGCTGATCCCGCTCCAGCGGTTCATGCAGATCGATCAGCATCACGTGCAGGCCACCCGGCTCCAGCGCGGTCTTCCCGCCGGCCGGGATGGTGATGGCCTCGACCTCGCGCATGCGCATCACGCCTGCGTCATCCTGCACGTGGTCGTGCAGCTCGGTGACCCCGGCGACCGGCGATTCGCCCCGGACCAGCTCGATGTCCTCGTCGGTATGGTTGGCAAGGGTCAGATACGCCGCGGTCGAGCCCATGCCCGGCGGCATCATGCGCACCCAGGGCTCGGACACGATTTCCAGGCCCTCCGGACAGTCGCAGGCGAAGGCCTCGTCCGTGCCGTGAGCCGGTTCTCCGGCCGTGGCGCCGGTGGCGACCAGTGCCAGGAATGCGGCACCGGTCAGGGCCGCACGGCCCGGGCGAAAACACTGCAGCCAATGGATCATGCGATGCTCCTCCACTCTTTCATTTTTCAGAATTCAACATTCCACTGGGCCCAGACGGTCCGCCCGGGCTCGTTGACCGGCCGGGTGGCCGCTCCCAGTTCGGCACTGCCGCGCTGGATGTGCTCGCTATAGGTGCGATCGAACAGGTTGTCCACGCCCACGGTCAGCTGCGAGTTCCCGAACAGCTCCACCCCGCCGTACAGCGCGACGGTGGCAAAGCCCGAGGTCTCTCCGGTGTCCAGGCTGTAGATCGTACCGTGATCCTCGTGGATGCGGTCCTGACGCATCACGCCGCGGACCTGCAGCCCGCCGAAATACGTCCCCGACGCATACTCCGCGCCCAGCGTTGCCTCCGCCGGCGGGGTCTGCGCCAGGGGCACGTCGTCCGTGGTGTTCTCCGAGCGCACCCAGGCGGCACTCGCGTTCACGGTCCACGCCGACGTCAGCTCCCAGGCCGCGTCCGCTTCAAAGCCCCAGGTCCGCGCATCCACGTTGCGCGTGCGATCCCCGGGCTGCGCCACCAGGATGTAGTCGTCGAACTCGCCGTAGAAACCGGACAGCGAGGCTCGCAGGCGCGGCCCGCTCCAGGCAATGCCCGCATCCAGCTGGGTCAGGACCTCGGTATCCAGATCGAATACCCGCCGGCGTTCCCAGAAATCCGCCGCACGCTCCGAACGTCCGATCCCGACGTGCCAGGCCAGCGGCCGCTGAGCCTGCTCCTGTTCGTAGCGCAGGAAACCGCTGGTGGCGGTCGCACGCTCGCGGTCGCCGTCGCTGGCGCCACCAATGCCGTCCCGCTGCGCCTCGGCCCGGGTCCGGTCAACCCGCAGACCGCTGACCACACGGCGCCGCGCATCCAGCGGGATCTCGAGTTCGCCGAACACCCCCGCATCGCGGAATCGCGCGTTATCCTCGCGGGCGACATCGCGCCACCCGAAGGCATCCGGCCCCATCAGCCGGTTCCCGCTGTGGCGGTTACGGCTGTAATCGACCCCGGCATGCAGGACCATGCCCCGCGGCAGAAGGAAGTCCCCGGCCACCCGTGCCCCTTCAGTGATGCGTTCGGGGTAGCTGACCATGGGCATGCCCGGAGGCTCCCGCAGGGTGTAGTTGTCCATCACATGGTCGATCTCGTTGCGGAAGACCCGCGCCTCCAGGGTCTCGAACCAGGGCGCGAGATCATCGCGGGTCAGCGCAAGGCTGTAGCCGGTGCGGTCGAAGCGCACGCCGTCCATGCCACGGTCGTCGTAAGCGGCCTCGGCGTCGGAACGGTCATACGTGAACTCAATGAGGGTCTGCTCGTCAGGGCGCCAGCCGGCGATCCCGGTGCCACTCCAGCGGGAATACCGCGAGTGGACCTCGTTGCCATCGCCGTCGCGGTAATCGTCCTGATCCGAGAAGGTGCCGATGGCACGCAGATAACCCGCGGAGGACCCGGTCGCCACGTCCGCCACCAGGTCGGTGCGATCGAAACGCCCGACGGTCAGGCCCGCGAACCCGGTGACCTCCCCCGCCTCCGTGAACACCGGCGCGTCCCGCTCGAAACGGACCGTACCGCCCGACACGGCACCGTGCCGCACGCTCTGCGGACCCTTGCTCACCTCGATGCGGTCAAAGGCCTGCGGATAGGCATACGCGGTGGGCGGGTCCATGCGCCCGCCGCAGCCGCCCAGCACCGGATCGTCGTCCAGCAGCAGCGACAGTCGCGAGCCTCCCAGGCCTCGCAGGGCCGGATCGCCACTGGTACCGCCCTTGCGGCTGGTCACGAATCCGGGGATGGAGGCCAGATACGCCCCGCCATCATGCGCCGGCAACGGAAGCCGGGGCTGGCGTGGATCGGTACTGATCCGCCCGGGCCCCTCCATGGCGGGAACCGTTACCACCACCGGGGCCAGCCGCGCCGGATCCCCGGCCTGCGGCGCAGAAGGCCCTTCGGCCGCCACGGGCGCGGCCGCGGCACCGGCGATCGCCAGGGGGATCCAGCGGCACCGGAATCCATGCAAATGCTTCATGATTTCTCTCCGTCCTTGTTCTTGTCATTGGTGTCGTGCGACCGACTCGCCAGCAAGCACCGGGCCAGGTAGGGGCCAGGTACGGGCACCAACAAGGATCGGGAAACCGGAATGGCGGACTGCGGCGCCCGAAGCACCATTGGGAGCACCACCGGAGGTGGCCGGAACCGCCACGCACACACGGCAGCCCCCGGGACCGGTGCGGGATTTGCCACAGCGGAGGGGTGAAACGCCGCAGTTGCGAACCGGACGCGTACGGAGTCCCTTGCCCGGGCACGGACTCTGGGGCAGGCTATGCAGTCATGCCGCAAGCGCCTGGCGGCCGGGAGGAGATGTTGGTCGAATCAGCCGAAAATACCGCCGAACATTTCGTTGGGAGCTCGCCCGAGCTGCAGGCCGTGCTGCGTCAGGCCAGCATGGTAGCGGCCACCGATGCCACGGTACTGGTGCTGGGCGAGAGCGGAACCGGCAAGGAACACCTGGCGCGTCACATCCATGCCCGCAGCCGGCGCCCGGACGGACCGCTGATCACGGTGAACTGCGCGGCCCTGCCCGAAGAACTGGTCGAATCCGAACTGTTCGGCCATCGGCGCGGGGCCTTCACCGGCGCGAACGACCATCAACCGGGGCTGGTGCGCCAGGCACATGGCGGCACCCTGCTGCTCGACGAGATCGCCGAACTCCCGGCCGGGGCCCAGGCCAAGCTGCTGCGCTTTCTGGAAAACGGGGAATGCCAGCCGCTGGGTGCGGCCGAGGCGGAACACATCGACGTTCGCGTGATCGCCGCGACCCACCAGGATCTGCAGCAGCGCGTGGCCGACGGGCGTTTCCGCGCCGACCTGTACTATCGCCTGCAGGTGGTGCCGCTGGAGATGCCGCCACTGCGCAGCCGCCAGGGAGACGTGCGCCGCCTGGCCGAACACTTTCGCGTCACACTGGCGGAACACCACGGCGTGGAACCGCCGCGGTTCACGCCCGCACTGCTGCGCTGGCTCGGCCAGTGGCCCTGGCCCGGCAACGTGCGCGAGCTGAAGAACCTGGTCGAGCGCTGCGTGATCTTCATGAGCGGTGCCGAGGTCAACCCGGGCGATCTGCCCGATGCCTGGCTGCAGACCCCGCAGGACCAGGCCGGCGGGCCGTTCGTGATCCCGCCGGGAGGGCTTAGCCTGGAGCGCCTGGAGATGGACCTGATCCGCCAGGCCCTGGAACAGACCGCGGGCAACCGGTCGCGGGCCGCCCGCCTGCTGGGCCTGACCCGCGACACCCTGCTCTACCGCATGAAAAAATACCAGATCGCCTGATCGCTATCCCTGCAGCAGCATCATCAGGTCGGTGACCGCCATCATCGGCTCGCCATCGACCACGATCATGCCCTCGGCGACCTCGACGTCCAGCCGGACCCGGTCATCCTCCACCGTGAACAGCGGGAACTCGCGCGCGCCCTGCATCAGCATGGCCACGATCTCCTCGGCCTCGCGATCCACCTCCGCCGCCGGCCGATGCGGCTCACGCAGGGCCATGTCCTCGCGCACCGAGGTGCGGATCAGCCCCCGGTCCACGCCCGCCTGCAACGAACCCGACAGATACTCCAGCAATCCCGGGCCCTGCCAGGCGGCCGGCGGGATCTCCCCGGCCCGCAGCGTCAGGCTGCCGTCCAGGGCATCGCCCCGGGCGTCCACCACCCGCAGTTCCCGCAGCTCCAGAGCGGCCCCGTGCGAGGCGGTATCCATCAGCCACTGCTGATACAGGGCGTCCACATCCTCCAGCGCGTGCACGCCGGCTTCGACCTCGCGGCCCAGACGCCCGGCCTCGCGGACGGCGGCGGCATCGAGGTCCAGATGCAGCTCGGCGTGGAACTGCTGCAGACCGGTCAGGCCTTCCGCCCGGGTCTCGCCCAGCTCCAGACTCAGGTCACTGCGCGAGCGACCATCGGTCTCGCGGGTCACCCCCGCCAGACGCAGGTCGCGCATGCGGAAAGACCCGTCGTCGAACTCACCCTCGATCCCGTCCAGCGCGAGTTCGGAATCGCCTTCCACCAACAGCGAGTCGACGATGACCAGGTTGTCGCCGCGCATGCGCAGGCCGTCGATCCGCAGATCCACCTCGCCCGGCACGCCGACCCAGGCCCGGGGCAGCTCGGCGTGCAGCGCCTGCAGACCGGCCTCGCCCGCGATCTGTGCGGAGGCCTCCCAGGCGTCCCAGGACAGCTCGCCGATGCGATGCTGGCCGGCCATCAGCAGATCGCCGTCATAACCGGTGCCCTGCAGCTGGATGCGGGTGTCGCCCCCGGGGCGATGGGCGACCTCCAGCGTGGCCCAGTGATCCTGCTCCAGTGCGGGCAGGTCGGCCGCCACCGCCTCGGCCCACGGCAGCGTACCGGCCGCGCGGAACGGCTGGCCACTGACCCAGCGGGCGAGGCCGTAATCCTCGACCTCCATGCGCCCACTGGCACTCACGCTCGGCTCCGGCGTGCCCTGCAGTTCCGCCAGCGGCTCGTGCAGCGGGTTGTCGGACTCCGGGCGGTAGCGGAAGCGATAATCGACCGTCCCGGCATCCCGGTCATAAGCGAGCCGGATCACGTCGAACTCGTCCACCGCCGCGGCATCCGCCTCGAAGCGGTCGAGCGCCTCCTGCAGGCTGTCCTGCGCCTGCGCCTGAACCAGACGGTCACCGCCCGCCCAGGCCGCTCCGCCCAGCACGACGACACCGACGGCCACGCCGGCCTTCGCCAGTCCACTTGCCATAATGACTCCCTTCTTTAGTGGGTGTTGCCAGTGTGCCCCGGGCGAGCAACGCCCGGGGCTCAGTCGTCGTCCGCGGTCACCAGGGCCGCCGACCCCATCAGCTGGCCCCGGCCGTCATCGTCGGCCGGTGCCAGGCTCAGGGTGAACAGTTGCTTGAGAGGGGCTTCGGGCACCGCCCATTCCCAGGATACGGTTCGCGTCGGGCCACGCCCCGGCACATCCCGGGTGTCATCGCGGACCTCACGGGCCTCGATCGGGTCGGGGGCCTCCGAGATCAGACGCACGAACGCCTCGTGCGCATGCTCGACATCGGCGCGACGCGCGTGCACCGCACAGAACGTGTCACCCTCGGGAAGGGCCAGCACGAAACGCCCGGCCTCGGACTCCAGACGCCAGGCTTCGCCTTCCTGTCCGCCCAGAAACGGCGCGGCCAGCTCCGGACGCAGCAGATCGTCTTCCTCCTGTTCGGCCCGCAGTGCCTCCAGATCGCTCACTCCGCTCAGGCAGGAATCCGCGTAGGCACGCGTGAAGGCATCGGCTTCCGCCTCACCGGCATCCGGCCCGGCCAGCGCGGGAACGGGGAGCAGAAGCGAAACGGCGAACAGCACGGCTGGCGAGCGGGTCATCACGAACCTCCGTTCTGGACGATGAACATACCGGAGAAGCTATGACGACGGGCCGCAAAAGGCAATGGGCCGCGGCTGGCGGCCCGACTGCCCGGGTTACATGCCCTGAAGCTCGCTCATGCCCATCATCCCCGCGCCGATGCCGAACAGGAAACCCAGCACCATCAGCAGGATGTAGACCAGCAGGAGCACGCCCATGATGGTGAAGTGGGTGCGCAGCCGGCCCATGGCATTCTTCGCCTCCAGCTCGTCATCGCGCTCGTAGGCGCGGGCGAAACTGCCGGCGGCCTGCATCAGCACCACGCCGGCCCAGATCGGGATCCAGGCCACGATGATGCCGATGATCGACAGGGCCGTGAGCACCCCGGACAGGATCAGCATGACCCCGATCAGCTGCATCCAGAATTTGCCGCGATAAACCGGCTCGATGAGTTCGCGCACGCCGGTCGTACTGGTTGTCTCGTTCATGATTCCCCTTTTTCTCTCCCTCAGTGGCAGGTCGCCCGCAGCCGCCGACGCCTTGCCGAAGTGTAGCAGCCGAACCGCGCGAACTTACCTGCATGTTTGCAGGGGGCACGAGTCGGGCCCCCCGATCCGGTCCTCTCCCCCTATGCCGGATCGGGCGCACAGCGGACCTGGTTCCGCCCGCCTTCTTTCGCCTCGTACAGGGCCTCGTCCGCGCGCAGGAGCAGCTGACGGCGCCGGTCGTCCGCCTCGTCACCGCCCGTGACCGGCCGCTCCCCGGCGACGCCCACGCTCAGCGTCACATGTGCGGCAGCACCGGACTGGCTGTGTTCCAGCCCCAGGGCCTCCACCGACGCCCGCAGGCGCTCGGCGAAGTCGCGGGCATCGCTCTGTTCCGCACCCGGGAGCACCGCCACGAATTCCTCGCCGCCGTAGCGGGCGACCAGATCGGAACTGCGCCGCGGGGTCGCGTCCAGGGCGCGCCCCACTTCCTTGAGGACCCGGTCACCGGCCTCATGGCCGTAGTAGTCGTTGAAGGGCTTGAAGTAGTCAATATCCATCAGGACCACGGCAATGGGCAGCGACTCCCGCCGGGCACGATCCCACTCGCGGGCATAGTGTTCGTCGAAATGCCGCCGATTGGGGATCGCGGTCAGACCGTCCATGTAGGAATACCGGAACAGCCGCTCGTTGGCCGCGGCCAGATCACGCGCCAGCTCGCCCAGCTGGAGATGCGTGCGGATGCGCGCCAGGGCCACGGGGAAGTCCACCGGTTTGGTGATGTAGTCATTGGCCCCGGCATTGAGCGCCTGGACGATACTGTCGCTGTTGTACAGTCCGGTCACCATGATCACTGGCAATTCGGTCGGGCCGTACTTGCGGCGCACCCGGTCCAGCACCTCCTGGCCATCCATGTCCGGCATGACCACGTCCAGCAGGATCAGGTCGAAGTTTTCGTCACCCAGCCGGGCCAGGGCGTGGAAGCCGCTGGTCACCGCCGACACGCGATACCCTTCGCGCTCCAGCCGCCGGGCGAGGATCTCGAGGTTGGAAGGGTTGTCGTCGACCACCAGGATCCGCGGCGCGTCTTCCGGCGCTTCCCCGGGCAGGGCGTCGGATGAAGCGCCCGTGGCATCGCCGGGCCCGGAGACCTCGGGGCCGGGATCTGGATCGGGATCGGCAAGACGCGTACGGTTGCCGGCACGCACCATATCGGCCAGATGGTTGATCGCGTCTCCGATCTTGTCGAGATCTCCGTGCAGGCTCCCCGCCCCGGCCTCCGGAACTGCGGCGCGGACATCGGAATGCAGCCGGGTCAGCTCGGACAGCACGTCGGTCCATTCGGCAAACTGGTCTTCCAGCGGCGGCCCGCCTTCCTCCGGGGTGCGAATGCGATTGACCTGCTCGAGGAGCTCGTGGGCCTTCTGCACCAGGGCGCTCAACTGCTGCCCCGAACCACCATCGATGCCGGCATCCTCCAGGTCTTCCTGGACCATCTCGGCGTAACCGATGATGTGGTTCACCGGCGTGCGCAGGTCATGGCGGATATTGGTGTTCGCCGCGTTCATTGCCCGAGATCCGTGTTGCTGGCGGAGGCATGGCGGTCAACGTGGGAATGGATGGCCGCCAGCAGGTCTTCACGGCTGACGGCCCCCTTCTGGAAGATGTCCTCTACCCGCTCCAGCAGCCGGCCGCGTTCCGCGGCGGAGAGATCCCGGGCAGTGAGCACCAGCACCGGAATCTCCCCCCAGCGCTCGTGACGCTGCAGCTGGTCGAGAAAGGCGAAACCATCCATGCCCGGGAGCATCAGGTCGAGCAGAATGAGATCGACCCGGCCGTCCCGTTCCTCGAGACGGCGCAGCCCGGACTGTCCGTCCTCGGCCTCGATCACCCGGCTGCCCTCGCAGTCGAGCTGGCGCCGGATCATTTCGCGGGTCTCGGCATCGTCCTCGACCACCAGGACCGTGCAGGTACAGCCGCAGCCCGGCGATCGTTCGCAGGTCTCCGGGGTTGCGCCCCAGGCGCAGGGCGGGGGCATCTGCCGACCGACGGCCTCGAGCAGGTAATGGCGTTCGACCGGCTTGGTGACATAGTCGGCCGCCCCCAGCATGAACCCCATATCCCGGTCGCGCAGCATGCTCAGCATGATGACCGGGATGTCGCGGGTGTCGGGGTCGTTTTTCAGCGCGGTCATCACCGCCCAGCCGTCCATGGCGGGCATCATCACGTCCAGGGTGATCAGGTCCGGGCGCTGCTCGCGGGCCAGGCGCAGCCCCTCCTCGCCTCCGGTGGCCAGCGTCACTTCGTAGCCTTCGGTGGCAAGGCTGCGTCGAATCAGGTCGCGCACGCTGGCATCGTCGTCGATCACCAGTACATGCCCGGGGCGGCAGCTTCGCGCGGACGGCGGTGCCACCGCGGCGGAGCCGGAGGCATCCCGGCCGGCGTCGGGTGCCTCACCCTGCAACGGCAGGCGCACCACGAAGGTCGATCCCTCACCGGGTTCGCTGCTGACATCGATATCACCGCCCATCATCCGGGCGAAATGCCGGCTGAGGGAGAGCCCGAGGCCCGTACCGCCGTACTTGCGCGTGGTGGACGCATCGGCCTGGGTGAACGGCTGGAACAGGCGCGCGAGCTGTTCCTCGGTAATACCGATCCCGGTATCCCGTATTTCGAACTCGAGCGCACCATCCTCGCCATCCCGGACGGTCAGGCGGATCTCGCCATGTTCGGTAAACTTGGCGGCATTCGACAGCAGGTTGAACAGGATCTGGCGCAGCTTGGTCAGGTCCGCATGGATGGTCTCGTGTCGCGTCCCGTTCTCGAGCCTCAGCTCGTTGCCACGCGACTCGACCAGGGGGCGCACGGTCGCGAGCACCTGATCAATCTCGGGGGCCAGGCCGAAATCCTCGAGATAGAGGTCCATGCGCCCGGCCTCGATCTTGGAGATGTCGAGGATATCGTTGATCAGGGACAGCAGATGGCGACCGGCGCTGATAATCTTGTCCGCGTCACCGGCGAGCTCGCCGACACCCGCATCCCCGGCCTCCTCGCTGAGGATTTCGGCGTAACCGATGATGGCGTTCAGCGGAGTGCGCAGTTCATGGCTCATGTTGGCGAGGAAGGCGCTCTTGGCCTGATTGGCAGCCTCGGCGGCCTCCCGCGCCTGGCGGATCTGTTCCACCGCCTCGTGCTGACGGGTCACGTCGGCCATGGTGCCGATGGTCCCCACCGTGTTGCCATCGCGGTCGGTCGACCGCGCCATGCGCACGTCCATCCAGCGCACGCTGCCGTCCTCGCAGGTGATGCGCAGGGTCTCGGTGCAGTCCGCAGTGCTGCCTTCCATGAACGGCGCGCAGCGGGCCAGGCCCTTGTCGCGGTCCTCCGGATGCAGGATCTCGATCCAGTCGCGTCCCAGACAGCGGGCGGCAGGAATCCCCGTAATGCGCTCCCAGGCCGGGTTGAGCATCACGATCCGGCGCTCTCCGTCGGTCTCGAAGAGGATCTCCTGGACGTTGTCGAAGACCCGCCGCAAGCGTTCTTCCGAGTCCGTCAGGCGGTGATTGGCCTGCTCCAGCTGCACCATGCGCTCGCGGGCGGTGGATTCCAGCGCGGCGTTGCGCTCGAACAGCGAGAAGCTGTCGCCCGCATCGTCCACCGCGCGTTCCACGCGGCGCATCAGCGCGGCGATGATGCGATCCTTGCGCTCGAGTTCCGCTTCCAGCTCCCGGATGCGGTTGTCGTCTTCAGCGTTCATCGGCCCCCAGCATCACCCCGGTCAGGGTCTGATTGACATGCAGTCCGCGGAACTGCTCGCCGTAGGTGTTGAATCCGATCAGCGGCAGGCCGCGAAGGCTCGCGGAACCGGCCTCCAGGGCATCAAGGTCGGTCAGTTCCATGCGCCGGAAGATGCAGTCGCAGGCCAGCAGGAAACCGGGTTCGCCGTGGGTTTCACGGAGGCGGTCGAAGCTCTCGTGGATGCTCCGGGCCAGGTCCACTCCGCGGCCCAGGGCCAGCACCAGACCATCATCGATCGCGCAATAGAAGGTGAGACTGCCATCGGGGAGGGCCTGCTGAATGGAGCGCACATACCATTCTCCGCCGACCCGCAGCATCACCGGGTGGCGCGCGAACACATGGCCGTCCAGCTCGGCCGGATCCACCCCCACCGCACGCGCGTAGGCCTCGGCCGCCGGCATGCCGTCGATTTCGTGGACCGTGCGTGACGCCGGATCGGCGGCGGTCGTAACCATGCGGATGTCGGTGGGCTCGAAATGCTGAAACCGGAACAGATGGAACGGATGGCCGGAATCGAACATCGCAACGACCGCCGCGCCCTCGTGGAAGGCCCCGTCGTGATACACCGCGGTACCCTCGAAGCGCATTTCGTCACCCGCCGAACCACCGAACAGGCCCACTCCGTGAAGACTGCCATGCAGCGTGGCGGCCACGGCCTCCTCCTGCATGGACAGGCCGTCGATCAGCAGCAGTGCGAACTGGCGTTCCGGGTCAAGGCCGTCCGTGGCCACCTCGTCCACCAGCGTCTGAACGATTTCCGTGGACCGGGTCGCGTCAAACCCGTCCAGCGGCCCGATCAGGCGGGTGGCCACCCGCAGACGCGGCGAGCGGATCGAAGCCCCGGTCACGCTGCCGGCCACATAGCCCGTGGCGCCGCTCAGCTCGCCGGCCGTGGTGCAGGCCACCACCGGGCGGCCAGCGAACGCCCGGGCAATGGCCCGGCCCAGGGCGTTGCGGTCATAGCGCGCGGAACAGAAGAGAAAGACCACCGAGGCGTCGGCGGCATCGAGTCCGGCGGCCACCTCGGCAATCGCTTCGTGCGGGTCGTCGGCGTGGCTGGAGGCCTGGCGGACATCCGGACCGGACCCGCCACTCATGCCGAGGCCCCGGTTCCATCCAGATGGGCGTGGATCTTCTCCAGCAGACGCGGGAGCTCCACCGGCTTGGTGTCGAAGTCATCGCATCCCGCCTCGAGGGCCTTCTCGCGATCACCCGTCATCGCATGCGCCGTGAGGGCGATGATCGGGATGACGGCCGTATCCGCCTCCCCCTTGAGCGTCCGGCTGGCTTCCCAGCCATCCATCACCGGCAGGCTCATGTCCATCAGGATCAGATCGGGGCGTTCGTCCCGCGCCAGCTGCACCCCCGTCGCACCATCCTCGGCAGTGGTCACCTCGAAGCCCTTGCGGGTCAGGCGCCGCGACAGCATGTCGCGGTTCATCTCGTTGTCTTCGACCAGAAGGATCCGGTTGCCCATGGCTGCTCTCGCTCTCAGTAATTGACCGACAGGGTCATCTGCACGCGGCGCTCGACTTCGGGCGCGGCGCTTTCGCGGTGGCTGGAAGTGTTGAAGCCCTGCGCCGACAGTGCAAGCGAAGCGTTGTCGGTGAACTGGTACCCGATCCGCCCGCTGAACAGGGTGTAGCTCGGGACATCCACTTCACGCATCTCGAACGGGCTTCCACCGCTTTCCAGCAGAGAGTATTCGCTGACGTAGTTGCCGTAGAGATCGAACTCCCACGGGCCGGTCGCGTAGCCCAGACGAGCGTTGATCTTGTGCCGCGAGCTGCTGTCCTCGTAGTCGATGGCCTTGACCGGGCTCCCGTCCGGACCGTAGACGGAATCGTCGAGGTCATCGCTGACGCGCAGGTAGGCGTAGCTGCCTTCCATGATCCAGTTGCGTGTGGTCCGGCTCAGACCGACCTCGAAGCCGCTGGCGGAGGAATCGCCCACGTTGGTGAACATCACGTAGGGGACCTGATCGACCATTGTGTCGGGGCGAATCCCCGGGACGCTCTTGAGGTCCTTGTTGCGGGTGTGAAAGACCGAGGTCTTGAGGCTGGCATCCCATTGCGGGATCTCCCGATCCCAGGTCAGCGCGACATTGGTGACACGGGTGGGCTCCACCTCGGGGCTCCCGGCCCCTCCGGCGAGGTTGCCCATCTGGGTGATGCCGTAATCGTTGGGATCGAGCAGGAACATGAAGCTGCCCTCGATCATCGACGGCAGCTGGACCCCGCTGCCCGCCAGCAGGCGGAAGGTGTCGTTGTCCGTGGCACGGAAGACCAGACCGCTGTTCCAGCTGACCTCGTTGAGCGTAACGTCATAGTCATCCTGCTCGTACAGCCAGGTATCGGGCAGCCTGCCACTGCGCCCCGAACTCAGGCGGTCGTAGCGCACGGCGTTGTTCAGGGTCAGACGCGGGGTGATCTGCCAGTCCCACATGCCGCCCGCAGCCCAGACGTCGTAGCTCACCTTGCCGCCTTCGAACGGCAGGCTGTAGAGGACGTTCCGGCGAAACTCGCCGGTCATGCGAAAAGTATGATCGCTGGCGGGCTTGATGAGGTTCTGGACGCGTGCAACGGTAATGCGGTTGTCGATCTGGGTGTCGCCGATGAACGCATTGTTCATGTCCACGTGAGTGACGTTCTGGTAGGCCGTCGCCTCGATCAGGCCGAAGTCGGTATCCATGCCCAGGTTCACGCGGAGCGACTGATTATCGTACTTGGCCTGGGTCAGGCCGTAGAACGGCAGCAGGTTGGTCTGGTCCGCACGCACGGTGGTCGCCTCGATACCCACCTGCGTCCGGTCGTTGACCTGGAAGAGGGTATCGACGGCGGCATGCCGGCGCCGCGAGCGATCCAGCCGGAAAGGTTCATCCACCGGGTGCGCATCGGTGTCGAACTCGTCGGCGCCGTAACCACCCAGCGAGACCCGGGCCCCGCCGACGTCCCCGAATTGGGCCGTGTGGGTGAGGGAAACCTCCTGATACCCGTGATTGCCGGCGCGGACGGTCACGTTGTTGTGATCGTCATAGAGCGGGCTGTAGGTGATGATGTTGACCACACCGCCGACGGCATTGAAGCCGAACAGCGCCGCGTTGGGACCCTTCACCACCTCGATCTGCCGGATCTCGGACAGATTGACCGGCAGCGCGCCCCAGCTGGTGTAGCCGCAGTAGTCCTTGTAGACCTGGCGGCCGTTAATCAGCACCAGCAGACGCTGGGAATACGGGCGGTTATAGCCGCGCACGGTAGCGTCCACCGCGGCGAAGCTGTGCCGCCAGACATCCACCCCCTGAACCTGACGCAGCAGTTCCGGGATGTCGGTCGCGCCGGAACGGCGGATATCTTCGGCGGAGATGATCTCCATGTCCGCCGGCACCTCGGTGCTGCGCTGCGGAGACCCGGTGGCGCTGGTGGTCACCGGCTCCTGGAACAGATCTTCCAGCGCACCGTAATCGATGGCCTGGGCCAGCGCCGGCGCGGGGGCCATTCCCGCGGACAGCAGGGCAACGCCAATGGCGAGCGGGCGAACGCGAAAGTCGAAACCGGAAGGCAGGGGATTAAGGTTCATAGCGGCGGCCATCATCGTTCGGTGATCATCATGCGGAAGGAAGACGCAAAGCCCACATCGCTTTCCCGGGCAGCATCGCGGCTGACGACGATCTGGACCCGCGGCTCGCTGGCCACCGCCATTACGCAATGGCCCGCATCCACGCATGCCATGTCCGAAGCGATGGTGATCAGGCCGCGCCGGCTCGCAGCGGAGAAGACCTCCATGGCCTGATCGTCGGAGAGGCCGTCAGCGATCAGGACGGCTTCCTGGCGGTCCAGGGCCCCCAGCTCGTCGGCCGCCATCAGGGTCGGCACGAGACGGATCCGCCCCTGCGGGCCGCCGTCACCCATCGCATCGGCCATGCGACGGGCATGATCCTCGGAAGCGGAATCGCCGGCGGCGTAAACCACGGCTACGGGCATGTCCCCGCTGGGCCGGTGGTCCAGGAAGCTCAGGGCCCGGGTCGCCACGCGCAGGTCCCGTTCGGGATCGGCGACAGCGAGGGCCGGATATCCGAGTGCCAGTATCACGCCGCAGCAACAGGCGGCGGCCGTCAGTTTCAGGCGCCTGGCGCGCGCGTCTCTTGCTGCCACGTGACCTCCCGAGAGCGAGTGTTCATGCGTCGGTTCCGGCGGTTTCGGTTTCGGCGACGGCCGCACCGGCGGGGGCCTGCTCGCGGGCCAGCCGGTTCTTGATCATCTCCAGCAGGGCCCGCCGGTCGTACTGCCCCTTGCGCAGGACCCGGAGCGTTCGTTCCTGAAGCTGACGCGCCTCGTCCGGCTCCAGGTCCTTGGCGGTGATGACGACCACCGGCACATCACGCAGCTCGGGGTCCCCCTGCATGGCCTCGAGCACGCCGAAGCCGTCCAGATTCGGCATCATCAGATCCAGCAGGAGCATCGAGGGGCGTTTTTTCCCCATGGACTCCAGCGCCTCAATGCCATCCCCCGCGGGTGCGGTGGCGATTCCTTCGCGGTCCAGGAGGCGTTCCAGGACGGCCCGGGCGTCGGGATCGTCATCCACAACCAGAACGTGGTCACCATCGCCCGGTTTGCCATGACGGTTGATGATCTGCATCAAGTGACGCGTATCCACCGGCTTTGTGACCACGTTGCCCAGGGGCAGTGCATGGGCGGAGTCGCCGTCCTCGCGCTGACCCACCATGATCAGCGGGATCTCCGAAGCCCCGGGCATCTGCTTGAGCGTGGTCACCAGCGTCCAGCCGTTGCCCTGCTCCATCTGGCAGCCCACCGCGATCAGGTCCGGGTGCACCTCCTCGACCTTTTTCAGCGCCTCGTCCACGGTGCTGGCGAACACCACCGAGTAGCCTTCCTCCTCCAGCCCGCCACCGATCATGCGGTAGAGGTTCTCGTCCTGGTCGAACAGCAGGAGGGTGCCGGTGCCCTCGCTCGGCTCCGGCGCCGACTCGCTGGAAACGCGCGGCAGTTCCACGGTGAAGGTGGATCCCGCACCCGGCTCGCTGCTGACGGTGACGTCTCCGCCCATCATGCGGGCGAAGTGACGAGTGATGGCGAGCCCCAGACCGGTCCCCCCGTACTTGCGGGTGGTGGAGGCATCCGCCTGGGAAAACGAACGGAACAGCCGGGCCATCTGATCCTCGCTGAGGCCGATCCCGGTGTCGCTCACGTGAAAATACAACCGGTCGGCCTCGGGGTCCGAGGCGTCCGGGCGCGTCTCGATCTCCAGGCGAATCTCCCCGTTCTCGGTAAACTTGGCGGCGTTGGAGAGCAGGTTGAACAGGCACTGACGCAGCTTGGTGACATCGGTATGCATGGTGCCGGCACCCTCGGCGCCCTCGACAACCAGCCGGTTCCCGTTCTTGCCCACCAGCGGCGTGACCATCGCCTCGACCTCGGAGGCGATCTGGCTGACTTCCTGATCCTCCAGGTACAGCTGCATGCGGCCCGCCTCGATCTTGGAGATATCGAGGATGTCGTTGATGAGCATCAGCAGGTGGCGCCCCGCGGAGCGGATCTTCTCGAGGTCGTCATCGAAATCGCTGAAGCCCATGTCCTCGGCTTCTTCCAGCAGCATGTCGCTGTAGCCGATGATGGCGTTCAGCGGGGTGCGCAGTTCGTGGCTCATGTTGGCCAGGAATTCGGACTTCGCCCGCGTGGCGTCTTCGGCGCGTTCCTTGGCCTCGCGCATCGCGGCTTCGGCCTGCTTGCGGGCCGAGATGTCCAGCGCACTGAGCAGCAGGAGTTCACGCTCGCCCAGGGTGATCCGGCGTGCGGAGATCAGGGCCCAGAACGGGCTGCCGTCGGCCCGCCGCAACTGCAGTTCGTGATGATCCAGGAAGGCCCCGCCGGCCAGGTTCTCCCGCAGCTCCTCCCAGTCCCGAGCGTTTTCGAACAGCATCCCGACATTCTCGATATCGGGTCCGAACAGGTCGGTCAGACGCCGATTGTGCCGCTCGATGACCCCCATGGCCGGTTCGCACAGCACCAGCGGCAGGGGTGTGGCATCGAACAGCTTCTCCAGCATCTCCTCGCGCCGGCGCACAGAGTCGATGAAGTAGTTCGCGGCCCGTCCGATGTCGCCGATCTCGTCGTTGCCCTCGACCGGAACCGAGGTGTTTTCGCCCCCGACACAGCCGTTCATGCCGTGGTGAAGAGACTGCAGCCGGCGCACGACCCGGCGATTGACGTACTGAATGATCGCCCCCGCCAGCAGGAGGCCGATGGCCATGGTGGCGGCCAGCACCGTCATGCGCTGATCCGAGAGCTCCTGCACCTCCTCCTGCCGCGTGATCACGCTGGTTTCCAGCTCGAAGGTCAGCATCGACAGCTCGCTGACCAGACGGCCGGCGCGGGCGCGCACCGTACCGAGCTCGGCCTGCACCGCCTCCGCCTGACGCAGCTGGCCTTCGCGCGTGGCCAGCAGTCCCGTGTCGCCGTGGACCAGCCGGCGCAGATCCGCGGTCAGCTGCCGGGCCTGCGGGCGCAGTGCCGGCGGCAGGTCTTCCGTCGCGCGGACGAGGATCTCGACGCGTTCCCTGGCCTGTTCGCGCAGCGGGGCCAGGTCTTCACGCGAGTCCACCGTCGCGGCCATGGCCAGACTCATGATCACCATGCCGGCGCGTCCCAGCCAGCTCGCCGGATAATCCGGGTCATCGCGCAGACGGCCCAGCCCGCTGCGCGCCTCGCGCAGATCGGCCAGCACCGACCGCGTGCGCTCCTCGTGAGCGGCATGTTCCTCCATTACCGCCTCCAGGGCACGCACCGAGCCCATCATGTCTTCGCGCAGGAAATCGAGTTCCTCGAGGGTTGCCGGGTCCACCTGGTTGCGCGGCATCTGTTCCAGAAGGGCACCGATATCGGCGTTGTAACGCTCGATTTCGGCAAAACCGGAAGCCCGCTCGGCCGGGTCTCCGGCCGTGAGCAGACCGACCGACGTGGAAACGATCGCCTCGCTGCGCTGGACCAGGTTGCCGGTCCCCATGAGCACCGGCACCTGTTCCGCCGCCAGTTCGTCGAAACTGCTCGCGAAGCGTTCGAAGGAAACGAGGGAAACGATACTCGCAACGACCGTGACGAGTGCGAGCCCGATCAGGCCGCCACGCAGGCGACTGGCAACTCCGAAGCGCATTGAAGCATCCCTCTGGATATCCATATGGCCCGTCCGGAACCATTCCCTGATCCGGAGCGGGTGCTAATGCTGTCATGCTCCGTGCGGGATTACACCCCCGAAGCGTGAGCCAGGCGTTAGCCAGGATCAGAAACTCCGTGAAAAAGAAACCGCGGAAGCCGGGAGCGGCAGGCCCGGCGAGGCGTGATAGGCTTCACAAAAACACGGTGAAAGCGGCGGGAAGAGAAAGCGATGAGCGAAATCACCTATCGCCTGGAACGCAGTGACGGCAGCGAGTGGTGCTACCAGGTGGATATCCACCGCTCGCGGGACCCGGCGCGCCATAACGACGAGGCCCATCCGGACTGGACCCGCCTGGAATGCCGACAGTGCGAAAACTGTCCGCTGGACGCGCGGACCGTGGAATACTGCCCGGCGGCCATCGAGTTCGCCGATATCGCCCGGCATTTCGCCGACAGCCCGTCGGTGGAACGCATCCGGGGCCGCGTGGACACCCCCGTACGCAGCTATCTGAAGGAATGCGACGTCCAGGAGTTCCTGCGCTCGCTGTTCGGGCTGATCATGGCCTCGGGCGCCTGCCCGATCCTGTCGCGGCTGCGCCCGCTGGCGGAATTCCACCTGCCGTTCGCCACCCTCGAGGAAACCCTGTACCGCATGGCGGGGACCTATCTGGTCCGTCAGTACCTCGACCGCCGGGAGGGCGAAGCACCGCCGGACTGGGACATGGAGGGGCTGCAGGAACTGCACCGGGAGCTGAACACGGTCAACCGTGCCCTGATGGAGCGGATACGCCTGGCATCGCGGCGCGACGCCAACATCAATGCCATGCAGAACTTTGTATCCATCACCACGATCGTCGAGATGGACATCGACGCGAGCATGAGCCAGCTGCTGGGCACCCTGCGCCAGGGGCTCTGAACGCGGCGCGGCTACTTCGCGTCGAGCTCCCAGACGCCGTCGCCGGCCTCGCCCTGTTCCAGCAGTCGCGTGCAGCGTTGGACGTAGCGTGCCGCGGGCGGGTCCTGATCGGCAATGGTCGCGAACAGCGTTCGCGCCTCCTCCACCCGACCCTGGCGCAGCATCTGCAGCGCCCGGGCGAAGACCTCGTAGCGTTCGGGAGCCGCATCCAGGGCCAGCCGCGCGACCGGCTCGTAGACCCGCACCGGGCGCGCCCGTCCGACCACGCGGATCTCGCCCAGCTCGCGGCAATACAACGTTTCGGGGAGCTTCCGTACGGTGCTCTCCGCGATCAGGGTGTACGTGCCGAAGACCTTGTTCGCCCCTTCCAGCCGCGCGGCCAGATTCACCGCGTCACCGAGCATGGTGTAGTCGAAACGGGTACGCGAACCCATGTTGCCGACCACCGCCTCGCCGGTGTTCACGCCGATACGCATCGCGAGATCGCGTCCGGCCCGCCCGCGCAGGCGCGGCGCCATGGCCGCCAGCCGGCGCTGACATTCGAGCGCCGCCTCCACCGCCCGGCGTGGATGGTCGGGGACATCGACCGGCGCGTTCCAGAAGGCGATGATCGCATCGCCCTCGTACTTGTCGATGGTGGCGCCACAGGCCGTGAGGATGTCGGTCATCTCGGTCAGGTACTCGTTGAGCAGCCGCGTGAGGTCATCCGGTGACAGCCGTTCGCTGAGGCTGGTGAACCCCTCCAGGTCACTGAAGAAGATGGTGAGTTCGCGGCGCTCGCCGCCCAGCTTCAGGCGATCGGGCTCCTCCAGCAGGCGCTCGATCACCTGCGGGCTGAGATACTGCGCGAAGGCCGCCTTGATGAAGCGCCGTTCACGGCCCTCGCGGGCATAGTTGTAGACCGCGGCCCCCACGGTCCCTGTCAGCCCGGCCACCAGCGGCACGACCAGCGGCAGCCAGACCCCGCCGGCATGAGCAAAGCCGGACAGCAGCACCGGTGCCACCAGGGCGAACGCAATCGCCAGGGCCGTGCTCGCGCTGCTGCGCCCCAGCCCGGCGAGGAAGGCCGGAAGAAAGGCCAGCAGGCCCACCAGCACCTGCGCCCGGGTGGCGTCGACCTCGCGCATGAAACGCCCCGCGGTCAGGTTCTCCAGCATGGTCGCGTGGAACTCCACGCCGGGCGCACGCGGATCCAGCGGCAGCGGTCGCAGGTCGAACAGTCCGGCCGCCGACAGCCCCACCATTACGTGCCGGCCTTCGAGTTCTGCGGGGTCAATCGGCGTATCAGCCCCGGGGTCGGCCGCCAGCCGCAGTTCGCTCTGGATGACCGCGGCCGCCCGCAGCCGGGTACGTTCCGCACCCGGCCGGTCGAAGCGCAGGATCAGGCGACCCTCCGGGTCCAGCGGCAGACGCCGGTCACCCACCCGCAGCGCCCGCCCGTCGTCCTCCAGCCGCAGACCGGGCGACTCCCCCGCTCCCGCAAGAAAGGCCGCCAGCCCCAGACCCGGCACCAGCTCCCCGTCGAAGCGGGTCACCGGCGGAACCCGGCGGTAGACCCCGTCGGGATCCGGGGTGATGTGCACGTTGCCCATGCGCGCCGCCGATTGCGCAAGCTCGGGCACCGGAAAGGTCGCGCGGGAAAACGCGGGGAAATCGTCGCCGCCGGCCCCTTCCACCTCCACCGTCGCGGACGAGACGGGCGCGTCCTGCGGAAACCGGTCGTGGCGGGCGGCCTCCTCGCCGTACAGCGCGGCGAAAACGGTCGGACCGAAATCCGCGGCGGCCCGCGCGAACCGCCGATCATCATGCACGCCGAAACGGGAATCGTCGGTGTAGAGCACATCAAAGGTCAGCGAGGCGGCCCCCGCACGACGGGCGAAATCGGCGATCACCGCCGGGTACTCGCGCGGCCATGGCCAGCCCTGGCCCTGGGTATCCAGCGCCCACTCGAGGCTCTGCTCGTCGACCAGGATCAGCACGACCTCGTCGTCCTGGTCCGGAGGCATCAGCCCGGCCAGCAGGCGCGCCTGCAGGTCGTAGGCCGCCCGCTCCGGACCGTCGAGCCAGCCCGACTGCTCCGCCACCAGGGCCAGCAGGACCGCCAGCAGCCCGGTCATCAGGGCCCGCCGGAAACGGCCTCCGGAGCGGGAGCTGGCGGACATCCGGAGTCGCCGTCAGAGGGCCGCGCGGAACCGCGAGAAACGCTCGGCCCGGGCCTCGCTGCGCGAGTCCGCCGGCTCCAGCCCCAGCTCCGCGATGCGCCTGGAGGGCGATGGATGGGTGCGGGCGAATCCCGGGCCCTGCGGGTCCCATTCGTCATCCATGCGCTCCAGCACGCGAGTCAGCGCCTCGGGGCGATAGCCCGTGCGCTCAAGGATGGCCACCGCGCCGGCATCGGCCTCGCGCTCGAACTCGCGCGAATAGCCATTCACGAACAGGGTCCGGGTGATGTCGTCGATGGAGTCCTCGAAGATGTCCGTCAGCTCGCGCAGATCATCGTCCCCCGCCAGCTGCGCCCCGGTCAGCGCCGCACTGGTAAGCGCCGCGGTCACGCGCGAGCTGCGGATCGCCTGCAGGCCATGACGCTCCTGCACGTGCGCGATCTCGTGCGCGAGGATGGCCGCCAGTTCGTCCTCGGTTTCCGCCAGCCGGGCCATGCCGCGGGTGATGAAGATATGCCCGCCCGGGGTGGCAAAGGCATTGAGCTCGTCGGAATCCAGCAGGCGGAAGGAATACCCCTGATAGAGGCTCGGGCGCTCCGAGTGCAGGGCCAGGACCCCGCCCAGGTTGTTGAGGTACGCCTGTGCGGCCGGATCATCGTGTACCGCGTAGTCCTCCAGCACCCGGGCCGCCACGGCGCGGCCGATGAAATATTCCTGCTCCGGGGTGAAGTCCTCCATGCTGCGCTCCGCCAGCTCACCGGTCTGGCGCAGGCTTTCGGCCTGCCGCGCATCCAGCACGCCGGTCCGGGTCCCCAGCTCGGCACCCACCGAAGCGACCGTGCGGCAACCCGCCAGCAGCGCCAGCGACAGTACCAGGAACACCAACGGCAGCAGGGATGATCCGTTGCAGACCCGCATCACTCACCCCCCGGCAGATGCAGCTCGCCCTGCTCGATGAATGCCCTCAGATCCTCGGGATCCGCTCCCCCGGCTTCCATCCGGTCGACCGGGGCAAAGGACAGGCCGCGCTCACGGCGATAGCGCTCTTCCACCTCCTCGTTGAAGCCGCGCCCGGCCAGCGCGATCTCGTCGCGGTCCGCGTCCCGTTCAACGTCGTCTCCGTCCTCCGTCAGGATCACCGGATCCCGGCTCAGCGCGGACGGGTGCAGCCAGCCCTCCTCGCCGGCCTCGCTGCGCACCCGCAGAAATCCCTGGCTATGGTCCCTGACCTCGACTCGGGTGCCGTAATCGAGATGACCACGGATCGCGCTCAGATGACCGGGCGCCTCGCGCAGCTCGGCCGAACGCACGGCCACGTCCCCGGGATCGCCGCGCTCGAAGGCCAGCGCCACGGAGCCGGGACCGGCGACGGCCAGCACGAGAAACAGCACCGGGAGGGTTCGGATTCGCAACATGGAAGGACCTCGACCGTGAGTGATTGCCCGCGACGGAAAACCCGACGGACAATGGACATTCTTCCTACCGAAGCGGGCCCACAGCGTCAACCCGCCAGGCGAGGCCATCGCTCCTGCCGGGCTGACATTTTCCGGTGAATACCCGCATCATGATGGTGGCGGGCCCATGGTGCCCCGGTGGCACACCGGCGGCGGAGGCCGGTCTCGCAACGGGGGGTCAATTTGGAGACGGAACGACCACTGCGGGCCCGACTGGATCCGCTGCACGGCGAAGACGAGGCGACCCGCCACGCGTTCTCGGCCTGGCTGCGGGCCGCGCGCATCCCGCAGGTTCGCTACATCGCGCTTCTGACCGCCGCGATGTATCTGCTGTACGCCGGTATCGAGCAGACGGTGGACGCCGACGCAACCGGCCTGCGCGTCTTCGCCCATGCCCTGCTGGTCCCGGGCATGCTGCTGGCGGTGGCGGCGATGAGCCTGCGGGCCTCCCTGCAGCGCTGGATGTGGGCACTGCTGATGATCGCGCCGGTGGTCGCGAATGCCGCCAATCTGTACCTGAACGCGGGCTCGCCGCAGTTTCTGGTGTTCGCCCCCGAGATCTACCTGAGCATCATCTGGACCTTCACGGTATCGGGACTGCCGCTGCGTCAGGCCTCGATTTCGGCCGGAACGATCGTCGCCCTGGTGATTGCCGCGACGATCCAGCTGCCGATGCCGACCGGACTGGTGCAGCTGCATCTGTTCTGGATACTGGCGGCCTTCTCGTTCGGGTTGCTGGCCGCCTTCATCCTGGAACGCGCGCTCAAGGCCACGTTCCTGCAGCAGTGCGAGCTGGCGCATTCCGCGCAGATCGATTCGCTGACCTCGCTGTGGAACCGCGCGCACATCGAACAGCGGTTCGAGGAGGAGCGCGCCCGCGCCGAGCGCTACGGCCAGCCGTTCTCGGTGATCCTGATGGATATCGACCACTTCAAGGCGGTGAACGACACCTGGGGCCACAGCGTCGGCGACGCGGTGCTGCAGCAGTTCGCCGAACTGTTGCGCCAACACCTGCGCAAGGCGGACGCCGCGGGGCGGATCGGCGGGGAGGAATTCTTCGTGCTGCTGCCGCAGACCCGGGCCGACCAGGCCGTGGCCGCCGCCCGCGACCTGCAGGCCCGCATCAATGCCTTCGACTTCGAGACGGTCGGGCCGCTCACCGCGAGCTTCGGGGTGACCGAATACCGACCCGGCGAGGACCGGGTCGACACCTTCGACCGCGCCGACCGGGCCCTGTACGCGGCCAAGAAGAATGGCCGCGACCGCATCGAAGTACGCTAACGCGGCGGCTCACACCTCGCGGTAGATCTGCGCGCCCTTCTCGACGAACTCCACCGCCTTCTCCTGCATGCCCTTTTCCAGCGCCTCCTGTTCCGAAAGCCCCTGGGCCGCGGCGTAGTCGCGCACGTCCTGGGTGATCTTCATCGAGCAGAAGTTCGGGCCGCACATGGAACAGAAGTGGGCGACCTTGTGCGCTTCCTTCGGCAGGGTCTCGTCGTGGAATTCGCGTGCGCGCTCCGGGTCCAGCGCCAGGTTGAACTGGTCCTCCCAGCGGAATTCGAAGCGCGCCTTGCTGAGTGCGTTGTCCTGCAGCTGCGCGCCGGGGAAGCCCTTGGCCAGATCGGCGGCGTGGGCGGCGATCTTGTAGGTGATGATGCCGTCGCGCACGTCCTGCTTGTTCGGCAGGCCCAGATGTTCCTTCGGTGTCACGTAGCAGAGCATCGCGGTGCCGTACCAGCCGATGTTGGCCGCGCCGATGCCGGAGGTGATGTGGTCGTAGGCCGGGGCGATGTCGGTCACCAGCGGGCCGAGGGTGTAGAAGGGCGCCTCGAAGCAGTCCTCCAGCTCCTTGTCGACGTTCTCCTTCACCTTCTGCAGCGGGACGTGGCCGGGGCCCTCGATCATCACCTGCACGTCGTGTTCCCAGGCCTTCCGGGTCAGCTCGCCCAGGGTCTCCAGCTCGCCGAACTGCGCGGCGTCGTTGGCGTCGGCCAGGCAGCCGGGGCGCAGGCCGTCGCCCAGCGAGAAGGAGACGTCGAACGCCTTCATGATCTCGCAGATCTCGTCGAAGTGGGTGTAGAGGAAGTTCTCCTGGTGATGCGCCAGGCACCACTTGGCCATGATCGAGCCGCCGCGGGAGACGATGCCGGTCACCCGGTCGGCGGTCAGCGGCACGTACTGCAGGCGCACGCCGGCGTGGATGGTGAAGTAGTCCACGCCCTGTTCGGCCTGCTCGATCAGGGTGTCGCGGAACAGCTCCCAGGTCAGGTCCTCGGGCTTGCCGTCGACCTTCTCCAGCGCCTGGTAGATCGGCACGGTGCCGATCGGCACCGGCGAGTTGCGCAGGATCCACTCGCGGGTCTCGTGGATGTTCTTGCCGGTGGACAGGTCCATCAGGGTGTCGCCGCCCCAGCGCGCGGACCACACGAGCTTCTCCACCTCCTCCTCGATCGAGGAGGTGACCGCGGAGTTGCCGATGTTGGTGTTCACCTTCACCCGGAAGTTGCGGCCGATGATCATCGGCTCGAGCTCGGGGTGGTTGATGTTGGCCGGGATGATCGCGCGGCCGCGGGCGATCTCCTCGCGCACGAACTCGGGGGTAATCTCCTCGGGGATGGAGGCCCCGAAGGACTCGCCGGCGTGCTGCCGCAGCAACTTCTGGTAGCGCGGGTCGGCGCGCAGCGCCTCGAGGCGGTTGTTCTCGCGGATCGCGACGAACTCCATCTCCGGGGTGATGATGCCCTGGCGGGCGTAGTGCAGCTGCGACACGTTCGCGCCGGCCTGCGCGCGGCGCGGCGGGCGGATGTGCTCGAAGCGCAGGCTGGCCAGTTCCGGATCGGCGGCGCGGGCACGGCCGTACTCCGAGCTCGGGCCGTCCAGCCACTCGGTGTCCGCACGTTCGTCGATCCAGCCACCGCGCAGATCCGCCAGGCCGCGGTGCAGGTCGATGCTCGCCTCGGGGTCGGTGTAGGGGCCGGAGGTGTCGTAGACCGGGATCGGCGGGTTCTCCTCGGGCGTGCCGGAGGTCATCGTCGGCGTCTGCGCGACCTCGCGATACGGCACGCGGATGTCCGCGCGCGACCCCTCGACGTAGCGCTTCTCGGAGTTCGGGAACGGGCGGGTGACTTCGGCGGAGACCTCGGCGGTCTTGCGGGCAAACGACTCGGGGATGGCGCTCATGATCGGACCTCTGCTGTCGCGTGAGGCGAAGGGAGCGCGGGCAGGGCGATCGCGGGGGCAGGGACCCCGGGTACAGCAGACCGTTGACCGAGCTTCCCTCCGCCGGTGTTAACCGGTTCAGGTTCAAGGGGACTCTCTCAGCCCCCTCGTCGCTCGCGACAACGGGGCACCCCCAGCTCATAGCCGAGTGTAACGCAGAGCCGCCCGGTAAGCACGGCGGGGCCGTTTGCGCTAGATTAGAGGTCTGTGACACTCTTCGCGCCGCCATGAGCCCCAAGAACTTTGTCTTCGAGCTGTTCGGCCGGTCCCCGGTGCGCCCGCTGCAGGCGCACATGGACAAGGTCCGTTCCTGTATCGCGGAACTGCCGCTGTTCATTCAGGCGGTGGATCGCGAAGACTGGGACACGGCTCGCACCCATCAGGAGCGCATCGTCGAGCTCGAACACGATGCCGACCGCCTGAAGAAGGATCTGCGTCTGCACCTTCCCAAGGGGCTGATGCTCGCCATGTCGCGCCGCGACGTCCTCGACACCCTCCTCATCCAGGACCAGATCGCCAACAAGGCCAAGGACATCGCCGGGCTCATGCTGGGCCGGCAGATGCGTTTCCCCGACGACATGCAGGAACCGGTACAGCGGTTCCTGCAGCGCAGCGTGGACACCGTCGACCAGGCCGGCCGCGCGGTCAACGAACTGGACGAACTGGTGGAAGCCGGTTTCCGCGGCCACGAGGTCGAGGTCGTCAACCGCATCCTGCAGAAGCTTGACAGCCTCGAGCACGAGGCCGATGACGCCCAGCGCGAGGTCCGCGAGATGCTGTTTGCCCGGGAGACGGAGCTGCCGCCGGTGAACGTGATGTTCATGTATCGCGTGATCGACTCCATTGGCGATCTCGCCGACCTGGCACAGCGCGTGGGCAGCCGCCTGCAGCTGATGCTGGCCAAGTAACCACCCGACACAAGACGAGGCTCGGGAGACGGCATGGAATACGGCATTGTGCTGCTCGCCCTCGCGGTCATCTTCGGTCTGTTCATGGCCTGGGGCATCGGCGCCAACGACGTGGCCAATGCCATGGGCACCTCGGTGGGGTCACGTGCCCTGACCATCCGCCAGGCGGTGGTGGTGGCCGGGGTCTTCGTGTTCGCCGGTGCCTGGCTGGCCGGGGGCGAGGTGACCCAGACCATCCGCAGCGGGATGGTCGATTCCGAGCTGCTGGCGGACAGTCCGGACCTGCTGGTGTTCGGGATGCTCGCGGCCCTGGCGGCGGCCGGGACGTGGCTGATGGTCGCGTCCTATTTCGGCTGGCCGGTCTCCACCACGCATTCCATCATCGGCGCCATCATCGGCTTTGCGGTGGTCGGTCTCGGGTTCGAGGTGGTGCGGTGGGAACGGGTCGGCACCATCGCGGCGTCCTGGGTTCTTTCGCCGATGATCGGCGGCGCGATCGCGTTCGCCCTGTTCCGCAGCGTGCAGCTCCTGATCCTGGACACGGTCGACCCGCTGAAAAACGCAAAGCGCTGGGCCCCGCTGTACATCTTCCTCACCGCCTTCGTGACCGCGCTGGTCACCATGTTCAAGGGGCTGACCCATGTCGGCCTCAATCTCACCACCGTACAGAGTTACGGCCTTGCGATCCTGATCAGCCTGATCGTGGTGGCGTTCGGCATGCTGGCCATCCGCCGGCTGCGGTTCGAGGAGATCCCGGCGGACGAAAACGGCTCGCACTTCAGTGACGTCGAGAAGGTCTTCGGCGTGCTGATGGTGGTCACCGGCTGCGCCATGGCCTTTGCCCTGGGCTCCAATGACGTCGCCAATGCGGTGGGGCCGCTGGCCGCGGTGGTCGACGTGATCCAGACCGGCGAGGTGGATCCGGAGACGCTGGTGCCGATGTGGGTGCTGCTGCTGGGCGGCTTCGGGATCGTGTTCGGCCTGTTCACCTACGGCCACAAGGTGATCGCCACGGTGGGCACCGGGATCACCCAGCTGACCCCCAGCCGCGGTTATGCCGCGACGGCGGCCGCGGCCGCCACCGTGGTGCTGGCCTCGGGCACCGGCCTGCCGATCTCCACCACCCATACCCTGGTGGGCGCGATCCTCGGCGTGGGCCTGGCCCGCGGGATCGCGGCGATCGACCTGCGCCTGGTACGCATGATCTTCATGTCGTGGATCGTGACCCTGCCGGCCGGCGCAATCCTGGCGATCCTGTTCTTCTACGTGCTGCGCGGCCTGCTGGGCTGAAATCCGGGCCAGGAACGGAGCCGGCCGGGTCAGTGCTGCGGCCGCGGCGGCAGCGGCCGCAGGCTGAACAGCAAGAGCCCCAGCCCCAGGATCCCCGCGGGCCAGGCCGGCCAGGCCAGCCCCAGCCACTCGGGCACGTCCAGCTGCAGGCTCAGGCCCGCCACCACCAGCAGCCCCAGCGCGGCCAGGCCCTCGCGCCGGCGCCGGTCCTGCTGACCGAGACCGTCCTCCAGCTCGCGGATCTGCTGGCGCAGCGCGGCATCGCGTTCGGCCCGCTGCTCCTCCACCGTCAGCGCCTTCTCCACATGCAGCGGCAGCTCCGGCAGATGGGCCAGCAGCCGCGGCAGGTGTTCGCGCGCGCTGCGGAAGAAGGCGCGCGTCCCCATGCGCTCGTGCATCCACTGCTCGATGAACGGCTTGGCGGTGGTCCACAGGTCCAGCTGCGGGTACAGCTGGCGCCCCAGGCCCTCGATGTTCAGCAGGGTCTTCTGCAACAGCACCAGCTGCGGCTGGACCTCCATGTCGAAGCGCCGCGCGGTCTGGAACAGCCGCATCAGCACCTGGCCAAAGGAGATCTCGTCCAGCGGCTTCTGGAAGATCGGCTCGCACACCGACCGGATCGCCGCCTCGAACTCGTCGACCCGGGTGTCCTTCGGGACCCAGCCGGATTCCACGTGCAGCTCGGCCACGCGCCGGTAGTCACGGTTGAAGAAGGCGTAGAAGTTCTCCGCGAGGTAACGCTGGTCGGAGTCCAGCAGCGAGCCGACGATGCCGAAATCGACCGCGCGGTACGTCGGGTCGTCGGGATGGGTGGCATCGACGAAGATATTGCCCGGGTGCATGTCGGCGTGGAAGAAGTTGTGCTTGAACACCTGGGTGAAGAAGATCTCCACGCCGCGCTCCGCCAGCAGCCGCAGATCCACCCCGCGTTCACGCAGGGCGGCCACGTCGGCCACCGGAATGCCCTCGATGCGTTCCATCACCAGCACGCTCTGGCGCGTGTAGTCCCAGATGATCTCCGGGATGTAGAGCAGGTGGCTGTCCGCGAAATTGCGATGGATGGCCGCCGCGTTGGCGCCCTCGCGGATCAGGTCCAGCTCGTCGGTGACGGTCTTCTCGTACTCGTCCACCACCTCGCGCGGGCGCAGCCGCCGAGCCTCGCTCCAGTAGCGATCCGCCAGCGCGGCGATGGTATGCATCACCTCGAGGTCCGCGCGGATGGTCTTCAGGATGCCGGGCCGCACGACCTTCACCACCACCTCGCGGCCGTCCTGCAGCCGCGCCTCGTGCACCTGGGCGATGGAGGCCGAGGCCAGCGGGGTATCGGAAAACTCGGCAAAGGCGATGTCCACCGGGCGTTCCAGCTCGGCCTCGATCACCGCGCGCGCTCGGTCGGCGGGGAACGGCGGGACACGATCCTGCAGGCGCGCCAGCTCCACCGCGATGTCGTCCGGGAGGAGGTCGCGGCGGGTCGACAGCATCTGCCCGAACTTGATGAAGATCGGCCCGAGGTCCTCCAGCGCGCGGCGGATGCGTTCACCCCGCGTGCCCCGGGTGCGGCGGAACCAGTTCCACGGCGCGAGATAGAGCAGGAAGCTCAGCGGACGCAGCGGCTTGAGGGTGAACAGGATGACGTCCAGCCGGTAGCGCACCAGGACCCGGGCGATGGTCCACAGCCGCAGACCCTGGTAGAAGCTGCGTCGCATGGGGGTCAGGCGTCTCCGGATTCGAGACGGCGCAGGCGCGCCTCCAGCCGGGCGGTATCGTCACGCAGGCGGGCCACGTCCTCGCTGAAGGCCTCGAAGGCCCCGGACGGCGGCAGCCAGCCCGCCTCGTCGCGGGCATAATCGGCCAGGTCCTCGGCGGAGCGCGTGGCCGCATGACGCAGGCCGCCGGTCGCACGCCGGAACAGGTCCTGCAGCGGACCCGCCGAACCGGCGCCGGCAACCCGCTCGAACAGCGCCGCCCAGTCGTGCTCGGCTTCGCCCAGCGCGCGCTGCAGATCGGACAGCGCGGTGGCATCTCCGTCGAGCTGCAGACCGCTGCGGTCGTCGCGGGTCATGGCCGCCCCCAGCGACAATGGCGAGCCGGCCACGCGGGCATCCACGGGTTCTTCCACCCCGCCGATCACCTGCAGGCGGTCGGCGGCACCCACCAGACTGAACGCGACCCCCGGCGGCTCGACCACGATGGCCACCGCGCGGCCGGCCAGGCGCTCGCGTGCCGGTTCCGGCGCGGCCGCCAGGATCTCGTTCAGCAGGGTCTCGACCAGAGCGGTGACGGGGCTCGGCAGGGCGGCGGGCTCGGCCATCGCGATTCTTCTCCGGCTGTTACAGGCGGGTAGCGCGGTGCAGGGCGACGATGCCGCCCGTCAGGTTGTCGTATTCGACGCGTTCCAGGCCGGCATCGCGCATCAGCCCGGCCAGGGTCTCCTGATCCGGATGCATGCGGATGGATTCGGCCAGATAGCGATAGGAATCCGCATCGTTGGCCACCAGACGGCCCATCAGCGGCAGGAGTTTGAAGGAATAGACATCGTAGGCCGGCCGCAATGGCGCCACCGGCTGCGAAAACTCCAGGATCAGCACCCGACCGCCGGGCTTGAGCACCCGGCGCATCTCCGCCAGCGCGTTTTCCTTGCGGGTCACGTTGCGCAGGCCGAAGGCCATGGTGATGCGGTCGAATGACTCGTCGGGATACGGCAGGACTTCGGCATCCGCCTGCACGTATTCGATGTTGCCGACCCGGCCCTCGTCGATCAGCCGGTCGCGCCCGGCCTCCAGCATGGAGGCGTTGATATCGCAGACCACGACCTGTCCCTTCGGCCCGACCCGCGGCGCGAACGCACTGGCCAGATCGCCGGTCCCGCCAGCGAGGTCGAGGATGCGCATGCCGGGCCGTACCCCGGCGCGTTCCACGGTGTAGCGCTTCCACACGCGGTGGATGCCCATGGACATCAGGTCGTTCATCACGTCGTAGCGGGAAGCCACGGAGTGGAACACCTGTCCGACCCGCTCGGTCTTCTCGGATTCGGAAACGGTCTGATAACCGAAGTGGGTCTTGCCGGGGTCGTCGTCGTTCATGAGTCTTCTTGCGTCAGTGGGTTCGGCGTTCGTGACCGGCCTGATGCAGCCGTTCCAGGTAATCCTGCCACAGACGCTCCTGTTCCGTACCCAGCTTGTAGAGGTAATCCCAGTCGTAGATGCCCGTATCGTGGCCGTCGGAGAACACCAGCTTGACCGCGTAGTTGCCGACCGGCTCGATCGCGGTGATGTTCACGTCCTCCTTGCCGACCTGCAGGACCTCCTGCCCGGGGCCGTGTCCGCGCACCTCGGCCGACGGCGAATACACCCGCAGGAACTCGCAGGGCAGCTCGAAATGCGAGCCGTCGGCATAGCGCAGCTCGAGGATGCGCGACTTCTGGTGCAGCTGGATGTCCGTGGGTCGTTGCGTACTGCTCATGCGGCCTCCGACGTGCGGCGCCCGGATTGCCCGGGACGATGGGAACGCCCGGGACCGCCAGGGCGGTCCCGGAATCACTGCCGCCGGCGAGGATACCAGCCCGCGCGCCCCGGCGGGCATACCCCGGCACGGGCTCCGGGGTTGAGGCGCTACAGGATGTAGCGCGACAGGTCCTCGTCCTCGGCCAAATCGCTCAGGCGTTCGTCGACGAACGCGCGGTCGATCACGACCGGTTCCGGGATGTCGGGGGCGCGGAAGGCGACGTCCTGCAGCAGGCGTTCGAGCACGGTGTGCAGCCGCCGCGCGCCGATGTTCTCGGTGCGCGCATTGACGTCGTGGGCGATCTCGGCGAGGCGCTGCACGCCCTCGTCGCGGAATTCCACGCTGACGCCCTCGGTATTCATCAGCTCCACGTACTGCTCGGTCAGCGACGCGGTGGGCTCGGTCAGGATGCGCACGAAGGCCTCCACCGACAGCGGTTCCAGCTCCACCCGGATCGGGAGCCGGCCCTGGAGCTCGGGGACCATGTCCGACGGCTTGCTCAGGTGGAACGCACCGGAGGCGATGAACAGGATATGGTCGGTGCGCACCATGCCCAGCTTGGTGGACACGGTGGTGCCCTCGATCAGCGGCAGCAGGTCGCGCTGCACGCCCTCGCGGGAGACATCCGAGCCGCTCTTCTCGCTGCCCTTGGCAACCTTGTCGATCTCATCGAGGAACACAATGCCGCTCTGCTCGACCCGCTCGATCGCCTTGACCTTGAGTTCTTCCTCGTTGACCAGGCGCGCGGCCTCCTCGTCCACCAGCAGTCGCCGGGCGTCGGCGATCTTCAGGCGCCGCTGCTGGCTCTTCTGGCCCCCCATGTTCTGGAACATCGACTGCAGCTGGCTGGCCATCTCTTCCATGCCGGGCGGTGTCATCAGTTCGACGTTCTGCCCCTGCTGCTGGAGCTCGATGTCGATCTCGCGCTCGTCCAGGCTGCCCTCGCGCAGGCGCTTGCGCAGCTTCTGCCGGGTCTCGTTGTTGGCCGCGTCGTCGCCGGACTCGGTGAAACCGGCGTTGCGCGGCCGCGGCAGCAGGGCATCGAGGATGCGCTCCTCGGCGGCGTCCTCGGCCTGGCCGCGGTGCTGCTGCATCTCTTCCTCGCGCAGCTGCTTGATCGCGTTTTCGGCCAGATCCCGGATGATCGACTCCACATCGCGCCCGACATAGCCGACTTCGGTGAACTTGGTCGCCTCGACCTTGATGAACGGGGCCTTGGCCAGCTTCGCCAGGCGGCGGGCGATCTCGGTCTTGCCGACGCCGGTGGGGCCGATCATCAGGATGTTCTTGGGCGTGACCTCGGGCTGCAGGGCCTCGGGCAGCTGTCGCCGGCGCCAGCGGTTGCGCAGGGCGACGGCCACGGAACGCTTGGCCCCGTCCTGGCCAATGATGTAGCGATCCAGTTCCTGGACGATTTCGCGGGGGGTCATGTCGCTCATGGCTTGCGGTCCTGAAGGGTCGCGGCCGGGGAGCCTTGCGGGCGACGCCGGGGCGTCACTCGGCGTCGAGGCTCTCCAGCGTGATGTTGTGATTGGTGTAGACGCAGATGTCGGCGGCGGTATGGAGGCTCTTCTCCACCACGTCGCGCGCCGGCAGGTCGGTGTTCTGCAGCAGGGCCTGGGCCGAGGCCTGGGCGTAGGGGCCACCGGAGCCGATCGCGATCAGCGCGTTCTCGGGCTCGATCACGTCGCCATTGCCCGAGATCACGAACGAGTTCTCGCGATCGGACACCGCCAGCAGCGCCTCCAGCTTGCGCAGCGCGCGGTCGGTGCGCCAGTCCTTGGCCAGCTCGACCGCGGCCCGGGTGATGTTGCCGGAGTGCTTCTCCAGCATGCCCTCGAAGCGCTCGAACAGGGTGAAGGCGTCGGCGGTGCCGCCGGCGAAACCCGCCAGGATGCGGTCATGGTAGACGCGGCGCACCTTGCGCGCGTTGCCCTTCATCACGGTGTTGCCCAGCGATACCTGGCCGTCGCCGCCCAGGGTCACGGCGCCATTGCGGCGCACGCAGACGATGGTGGTGCCACGAAACTGCTCCACGGTGGTCTCCTGCAATCGGTGGTCGGATCCGGACCGGGATTGTACGCGGTTGCGCCCGCCTACGAACCCGTCTCGTCGGCCGGATCGTGACGCCGCGCGCGGGGATGGGCGGCATCGTAGACCTCGGCCAGGTGCTGATAGTCCAGATGGGTGTAGATCTGGGTGGTGGACAGATCGGCATGCCCCAGCAGTTCCTGCACCGCGCGCAGGTCGCCGCTGGATTCCAGCAGGTGGCTGGCAAAGGCGTGGCGCAGGCGATGCGGGTGCAGATGCACGTCGAGCCCGCCCCGGCGCCCGGCCTCGGCGACCCGTCGCTGGACCGAACGATTGCTGATGCGCTGCCCGCGCCGGGTCACGAACAGCGCGGGTTCGTCGACATCCGCCCACTGCCCGCGCACCGCCAGCCAGTCGCGCAGGGCGGCCAGCGCCATGCGCCCGGCGGGCACGCGACGCTCGCGCCGGCCCTTGCCGAGTACGCGCACCATGCCGGCCTCCCGGTCCACGTCCGGCAGGTCCAGCCCGGTGAGTTCCGCCAGCCGCAGTCCGGAGCCGTACAGCAGCTCCAGCATCGCGCGGTCGCGGCGCGCCAGGGGCGAATCGGGATCGTCCGCTTCCCCGTCCGGCGCGGGGGCGGCGGACGGCGGGGCATCCAGCGCCTGCTGCGCCTGATCGACGTCCAGCCCGCGGGGCAGCGGACGGTCGGTCTTCGGTCCCCGCAGTCCGGCGGCGGGGTTGGCGGCGCGCTCGCCACGCTCCACCTGAAAATCGAGGAAACCGCGCACTGCGGCGAGGAACCGGCGGACCGAGCGCGGATGGCGCCCGCCCCGGGCCAGCCCGGCCACGATGCGGCGCAGCGCGGCGGCATCCAGCTCCGTCCAGGGCGCGTCCCAGGCCCGGCGCAGTTCGCGCAGGTCGCGACGGTACGCGGCTATGGTGTGCGACGACAGCCCGCGCACATCACGCAGATGCGCGAGATAGGCCTCGCTGGCGGGGTCGGGTTGCGGCTCGGACTCAGGCGGCCTGTTTGCGGTCGGCATGACAGCGGATGGACTCGGCCAGCAGCTCGCCGATATGGGTGACGAAGTAGGTCCCCATGTCCGGCTGGAAGCGATCCGGCGAGGCGCTGGCCAGACCCAGCACGCCCACGCGTTCGTCGTCCGCCAGCAGCGGCATCAGGATCGCCGAACCCACCGTGTCGTCCGCGTCGTCGAACAGCACCTTCAGCATGTCCGGGGGCACGCGGCCGCACTGCGCCCGGCCGCGCGCGAACAGCGGTTCCAGCACGGCCAGCTGGGCGGTATCCAGGGCGTGCAGGTCCTGCACCTCGCGCTCCGCCAGACGGATGCTCACCCGCTCGGCGCCGAGTTCGTCGCGCAGGGCATCCTGGGTCAGCGCCAGCACCGCATCCAGGTTCTCCGCGCGCATCAGGGTGCGGGCCAGATCGTGCAGCTGGCGGCCGACCCGTTCGTTGTCGCGGGCACGCTCCACCAGTTCGTGCATGCGCTGCTCCAGCTGGCGGTTCTGTTCGCGCAGGCGCTTGAGCTGGCGTTCGACCAGGGACTCGGCACCGCCGGCCGGATGCGGGATGCGCAGCACGTCCAGCAGGGCCTGGTGGTCGAGGAAGAAATCAGGGTGCTCGCGCAGCCAGGCCTCGACCTCGGCCGCCGAGAGTTCGGCGCCATCCCCCGCCGGGGAGGCACTGGAGGGGTCTGTACTCATAGATCGATCCTGCCGTTGAATACCGTGGTTGCGGGGCCGGTCAGCCGCACCGGCGACTCCGGGCTGCCCTCCCAGCTTAGCACAAGGGCCCCGCCCGGCAGCGAGACCCGCACCCGGTCATCGACCCGACCCTGCAGGCGGGCCACCACCATCGCCGCGGCGGCGCCGGAGCCGCAGGCCAGGGTCTCGCCGGCGCCGCGTTCGTATACCCGCAGGTCCAGATGCCCGCGATCGCGTACCGTGGCAAAACCGGCGTTTACGCGGCACGGGAAGCGGGGATGCGACTCGATCGCGGGCCCCAGGGTCGCCACCGGTGCCTGCGCCACGTCGTCGACAAAGGTCACGGCATGCGGGTTGCCCATGGACACCGCACCGATCTTCAGGGCCGTGTCGCCGACCTCGAGGCGGTACTCCGGGGCCTCAAAGTCGGCCTCGAACGGGATGCGTGCCGGTTCCAGCACCGGGCAGCCCATGTCGACGGTCACCTGTTCGTCCGCCTCCACCCGCAGCACCAGCGGACCGCCCAGGGTCTCCACAGGGATCTCGCGGGCGTCGGTCAGGCCCTGTTCGCGTACGAAGCGGGCGAAGCAGCGCGCGCCATTGCCGCACTGCTCCACCTCGCCGCCGTCGGCGTTGAAGATGCGGTAGCGAAACAGCGCGCTCGCGGGATCGGCGGGCGGCTCCACCAGCAGGATCTGGTCGCAGCCCACGCCGAAATGGCGATCGGCCAGCAGGCGCAGCTGCTCGGTGCTCAGCGCGACCGCCTGGCGCACGCCGTCGAACACCACGAAGTCGTTGCCCAGGCCGTGCATCTTGGTAAAGGCGAGCGCACTCATCCCCGGCGCTCCGGCAACCGCCCGTGGATGACCATGTGGCGATCGCTGGTCACCCGCACGCGGAAGCCTTCGAGACCGGCGGCGGCCAGCTGGCCCTGGACCTCCTCGGGGGTAAACGCTGCGTGCAACGAGTGTTCGAAGTCGCGCCGCAGGACCTCCGGGGCGTCGGCCGCGTGCTCCGCCACCAGGCGTTGCACTTCGGCCTCCGAATCGGGACGGCGCAGATCCATCACGAACACCCGCGCCCCCGGGGCGCCGTCACGACGGATCACCTGCCACAGCACACCCGGATCATGCAGGTGATGCAGCAGCGAGTTGCAGATGATGGTGGCGTAGGGCGCGCGCGGGCCCCGCGCATCGGGCAGGCAACCCTCGGCCAGATGGACACGCGCGGCGGCCGGATGGCCGACCCGCAGCGCATCCCCGGCCGCCAGCATGGCCGGCGCACCGTCCAGCCCGTCGACCTCGCAGTCGGGATGGCGCGTGGCGAAGCGCAGGCTGACATCCCCCGGGCCGCAACCCGGATCCAGTACCGGGCCGCGCACCGGCTCCGGGAACACTTCGGCGAAGGCATCCACGAAACCCTCGTGGGGCTGCGCGAAATCCGCCTCGGCATAGGCCCGGGCCTGGCCGGGCTCCAGCATCAGCTCGGGCTCGGGCCGTCGCGGGATCACGGATCGACCCTCCCGGGCGGATCTTCCTCGTCGGGATCGCGCGGCAGCATGCTCTCGCGCATCATCAGATGATCGACCTGCTCGCGGCGGTTGACGATCTGATAGTGGTCACCGTCCACCATGACTTCGGGCGGGCGCGGGCGGCTGTTGTAGTTGCCCGCCATCACGTAACCGTAGGCACCGGCGGAGCGGACCGCCAGCACGTCGTCGGGGGCCAGCGCGAGATCGCGTTCGCGCCCGAGGAAATCCCCGGTCTCGCACACCGGCCCGACCACGTCGTAGCTGCGCGTTTCGGTATCGTCGCGCGGGACCACCGGGTCGATCGCCTGCCACGCGCCGTACAGCGCCGGGCGCAACAGGTCGTTCATCGCGCCGTCGACGATCGCGAAATCGCGGTGTTCCGAGTGCTTGAGGTATTCCACCCGGGTCAGGAACACCCCGGCGTTGGCGGCGATCGCCCGGCCCGGCTCCAGCAGCACCTTCAGCGGCCGCTCGCCCAGGGTTTCGCGCAGGGCCGCGGCCCACACGTCGGGCTCCGGCGGGGTCTCGTCGCGGTAGCGCACGCCCAGCCCGCCGCCGACATCGATGTGCGACAGCTCGATGCCGTCTTCCGCCAGCCGGTCCACCAGCGCCAGCACCCGTTCCAGCGCGTCGACGAACGGCTCGGTGCTGGTCAGCTGGGAGCCGATGTGGAAATCCACGCCGATCGCGTCCAGGTGCCCGGACTCATGGATGCGGCGATACAGCGCCGGCGCGTCCTCGATCGCCACGCCGAACTTGTTGTCGCGCAGCCCGGTGGCAATGTAGGGATGGGTCTCGGCGTCGACGTCCGGGTTCACCCGCAACGACACCGGGGCGACCTCCCCGCGCTCGGCGGCGACCGCTTCCAGGCGTTCCAGCTCGCCCTCCGATTCGAGGTTGAAGCAGTGGATGCCCACGTCCAGCGCGCGCTGCATCTCCGCCGCGGTCTTGCCGACCCCGGAGAACACCACCCGCGCGGGGTCGCCGCCGGCACGCAGCACCCGCTCCAGTTCACCGCCGGAGACGATGTCGAACCCCGAGCCCATGCGGGCCAGCACGTTCAGCACCGCCAGGCTGGAGTTGGCCTTGACCGCGAAGCAGACCTGATGCGGCATCCCGATCAGGGCCTCGGCGAACGCGCGGTAATGGCGCTCCAGGGTGGCGCGGGAGTAGACGTAGGCCGGGGTCCCCACCCGGCGGGCCAGGGCGTCGAGGTCCACGCTCTCGCAATGCAGCGTGCCCCCGCGGTAATCGAAATAGTCCATCTAGCGGGCTTCCTCCTGCTCGTCCTCGGGGAGGTAGAGATCGCCCTTCTGCCCGCAGCTGGCCAGCATCTGCGCGCCTCCGAGGACGACAACCACGATCAGCAGCAACAGGTGGGCCTTGCAGAAGGGCATGGGTGCGGTATCCGGAAATGATTGCATCGGGAGGGCATAGTGTGCCATTGATACGGGGCTGGCTTCACTCGGATCAGGGGCGTTGCGGCCCGGAGCCGCTCGATAACGGATCCGTTCATGAAGCGTTCAGCCACATTCTGGGACTCTGGAGTTGCAGGATCAGCAAAGGTCCCGACACCAAAGGGGGCTGATCCGGGGACGGGGAATAGAACCGAACGGTACCTCGTCACAACGCACAGGCGCCTGCATCCACATGGATCGCTCGCGCCCCGGGAATGTCCGGATTTGATCCAAAAAGATGAGAGGAGATCTCCATGATTAGCACCAAGCGTCGTGTCTTCCTGAAAGGCACTCTCGCCGCCGGTACCGTGGGCGCCGCCGTTGGCGCCGGCCTGCTGGCCCCGAGCAAGCTGCTCGCCGCCTGGTCCGCCGACATGTTCGATACCGAGAGCATGGAAGATGCAATGAATGCGGTCGCCGGCACCACCGACATGCAGCAGTCCGACGACATCGACCTGAGCGCCCCGGAAATCGCCGAGAACGGTGCCGTGGTGCCGATCTCGGTCGAGGCCCACATGGACAACGTCGAGGAGATCGCGGTCTTCGCCGAAGCCAACAACCGCTCCCTGACCGGCCGTTATGTCTTCGCCTCCGGCGCGAAGCCCAAGGCGTCCATGCGCATCCGCCTGGGTGACACCTCGGACGTGATCGCCGCCGTCAAGGCCGACGGCAACTGGTACATGACGTCCCGCAACGTCGAAGTGACGGTGGGTGGCTGCGGCGGCTAAGCCGGCACCCTCACCGATCCGATCAACAGTCTGGAGGTAAAGAACTATGTCCATCCGTATTCGCGCCCAGGAACAGGACGGCATGATCAACGTCCGCGCCCTGCTGTCCCACCCGATGCACACGGGTGAGGAAGAGGATGATGCCGGCGAGATCATTCCCGAGCATTTCATTCAGACCGTCGAAGCCAAGCGCAACGGCGATACCATGGTCACCGCCTACTGGAACGTGACCATCTCGCAGAACCCCTTCCTCGAGCTGGAATTCGAAGGTTCGTCCGGCGACACCGTCGAGGTCAGCTGGGAAGACAACCAGGGCGACACCGCTTCCGAGTCGGTTACCGTCCGGTAAATCCATCTCCCTTGATGGATGCGGAAAGGCCGGGGTTCGCCCCGGCCTTTTTTATGGGCACCCGTACCCGGCGCGCCGATGGATGGAAAGACGTCGCGCTGCATGTCCCGGGCCGCGAGTACGGCATACCGGCCGGGCGCCAGCCTTGCTACACTGGAGCTTTCTGCGTCGAAGCCAGCCAAGATGAACCAGCGTACCGCCTCCGTCCGCCGCGACACCCTCGAGACCCGGATCGCCGTCGAACTGAACCTCGACGGCACCGGCCAGTGCCACACCGAGACCGGCATCCCGTTCCTCGACCACATGCTCGACCAGATCGCGCGTCACGGGATGGTCGATCTGGACGTGCGCGCCGAAGGCGACCTGCACATCGACGACCACCACACGGTGGAAGACATCGGCATCACCCTGGGCCAGGCACTGGCGCAGGCGATCGGCGACAAGAAGGGCATCCGCCGCTACGGCCATGCCTATGTGCCGCTGGACGAGGCCCTGTCACGGGTGGTGATCGACTTCTCCGGCCGCCCGGGGCTGGAGATGCACGCCGATTTCCGCCGTTCGCACATCGGCCAGTTCGATGTCGACCTGTTCCACGAATTCTTCCAGGGCCTGGTCAACCATGCGTGGATCACCCTGCACGTGGACTGCCTGCGCGGGGACAATGCCCATCATGTGGCGGAGACCATCTTCAAGGCCTTCGGCCGCGCGCTGCGCGAGGCCGCGGAGGAAGACCCCCGCGGCGCCGGCATCACGCCCTCCACCAAGGGCAGCCTGTAAGGCCCGCCGCAACAGGGAAGCCACATGGAAACCGTCGCCGTCATCGACTACGGCATGGGCAACCTCCACTCGGTGGAGCGTGCCCTGACGCACGAGGCCGCACCCGGCCAGCGCATCCTGCGTACCGACGACCCGGAGATCCTGCGCGAGGCCGACCGGCTGGTGTTTCCCGGCCAGGGGGCGGCCGGCGACGCGATGCAGGCCCTCGCCCGGCGCGGTCTCAACCGCCTGCTGCCGGAACTGGCCGGTTCACGCCCGTTCCTCGGGCTCTGCCTGGGGCAGCAGATCCTGATGGAACACTCGGACGAAAGCGGCGGCGTCGACCTGCTGGGGGTGATCCCCGGCGGGGTCGCGCGCTTTCCGGAACGCAGCGATGCGCAGGGGCGTCGCCTCAAGGTGCCACACATGGGCTGGAACCGCGTGCAGCCCACCGGCGAGCACCCGCTGTGGCACGGCCTGCCGGAGACCCCGTGGTTCTATTTCGTGCACAGCTACCGGGTGCAGCCGCGCGACGCGGCCAGCGTGGCCGCGCACACCGATTATGGCGAAACCTTCGCCTCGGCCCTCGCCCGCGGCTCGCTGTTCACCATGCAGTGTCACCCGGAAAAGAGCGCGGCCTGCGGCCTGCGCCTGCTGAACAACTTTCTGCGCTGGGACGGCGACGCCCCGGACGCCCCGTGAACGCCGCAACAGGAGGCGGAGAGAGATGCTGGTCATTCCCGCGATCGACCTGAAGGAAGGCAAGTGCGTGCGCCTGCGCCAGGGGCGCATGGAGGACTCGACGGTATTCGGCGAAGAGCCGGTGGAAATGGCCCGACGCTGGGTCGAGGCCGGGGCCGAACGCCTGCACATCGTGGACCTCGACGGGGCATTCGCGGGGCGGCCGCGCAATGCCGAGGCGATCCATGCAATCGTCGAGGCCTTCCCCGACCTGACCATCCAGATCGGCGGCGGCATCCGCGACGATGACACCGTGCAGGCCTACCTCGATGCCGGCGTGCAGTACGTGATCATCGGCACGCGGGCGGTCAGCGCGCCGCATTTCGTCAACGACCTGTGCCTGGAATTCCCGGGTCACATCATCGTCGGCCTGGACGCCCGCGACGGCAAGATCGCGGTGGACGGCTGGTCCAAGCTCTCGCGTCACGACGTGATCGACCTCGCCCAGCACTTCGAGTCCGATGGCGTCGCCGCGATCATCTACACCGACATCGCGCGCGACGGGATGATGGAAGGCCCCAACGTGGAGGCCACCGCGAAGCTCGCGGAGAACGTGCGCGTACCGGTGATCGCCTCCGGCGGCGTCAGCTCGCTGGACGACATCCGCAGCCTCGCCCGCGGGGCCGATGCCGGTATCGACGGCGTGATCGTCGGCCGCGCCCTGTACGAGGACGCCTTCACCCTGGAGCAGGCGCGCGCGGCCGCCCGGGGCGAGGACACCTGAGATGCTGGCACGCCGCATCATCCCCTGCCTGGACGTGGACGCCGGCCGCGTGGTGAAGGGCGTGAACTTCGTCGGCATCCGCGACGCCGGTGACCCGGTGGAGATCGCCCGGCGCTACGACGCTCAGGGGGCCGACGAGCTGACGTTCCTCGACATCACCGCCTCCTCCGACGACCGCAGCACCATCCTGCACGTGGTCGAAGAAGTCGCCTCGCAGGTCTTCATCCCGCTGACCGTGGGTGGCGGCGTGCGCGCGGTGGACGACATCCGCCGTCTGCTGAACGCCGGGGCGGACAAGGTGTCCATCAACACTGCGGCGGTTCACCGGCCCGAACTGGTGCGCGAAGCCGCCGACTGGGTCGGCTCGCAGTGCATCGTGGTGGCGATCGACGCGCGCCGCACCAGCGCCGAAGGCGAGCCCGCGCGCTGGGAGATCTTCACCCACGGCGGGCGCCGCGAGACCGGCCTGGATGCGATCGAATGGGCGCGCCACATGGCCGAGCTGGGCGCCGGCGAGATCCTGCTGACCAGCATGGACCGCGACGGCACCCGCAGCGGCTTCGACCTGGAACTGACCCGGGCGGTGAGTGACGCAGTGAACATCCCGGTGATCGCCTCGGGCGGCGTGGGCAGCCTGGAACATCTGGTCGAGGGCGTGACCACCGGGCACGCGGATGCCGTGCTGGCGGCCAGCATCTTCCACTTCGGCGAGCACACGGTCGGCGAGGCCAAGGCCGCGATGGAAGCCGCGGGGGTGCCCGTGCGTCCCCTGCAGGAGGTGACGGCGTGAACGACCCCTCCGCAAATCCGCGCGAGCACCTGCTGGCCGCGCTGGCCGAAGTCATCGACGAGCGACGCTCCGCGGATCCCGAACGCTCCTACGTCGCGAAGCTGCAGGCACGCGGCCTGGATGCCATGCTCAAGAAGGTGGGCGAAGAAGCCACCGAAGCGGTGCTGGCGGCCAAGGACGACGACGCCGATGCGCTGGTGTCGGAAATGGCCGACCTGTGGTTTCATACCCTCATCGTCCTGCGGGCGCGCGACCGGCACCCCGACGACGTCCTCGACGAACTGGCCCGGCGTTTCGGCCTGTCCGGCGTGGACGAAAAGGCCGGCCGCGAAGTCGCAGGACAGCGTTCGGACAAATAGGCGGCCTGGTTGATTCGGGAACCCTCCCCGGTCAGGCTGTCCGGCAAGGAACTTATTTCGGAGACACTCCATGGGTATTGGTGGTATCAGCATCTGGCAGCTCCTGATCATCCTTCTGATCGTGGTCCTGCTGTTCGGCACGAAAAAACTGCGCAACATGGGCGGTGACGTCGGCTCCGCGCTGAAGAACTTCCGGCAGGCGGTCAAGGACCCCGACGGCGAGAACCAGAAGAAGGAAGAAGGCGAGGAAGGCGTGGAAGGCGAAAAGCCGGGCGTCGAGAACCAGAGCGAAGACGACGAAGGTCGCGTGGTCGACGCCGAGGTGAAAAAGCGCAGCGAGAAGTCCGGCGACAACGACTCGTCGGACAAGAACGCCTGATCCGGTTCCGGTCCGCAACGACCGGCCGGCAGCGGCGCTAGTCCATGTTCGACATCGGCTTCTGGGAAATCCTGATCATCGTCGTGGTGGCGCTCCTGGTCGTGGGACCGGAGCGCCTGCCCGGCCTTGCGCGCGAGATCGGCCGGTTCGTCGGCAAGACGCGGCGCTTTGTCCAGAGCGTGCGCTCGGACGTGGAGCGCGAGTTCCAGACCGAGGAACTGCGCGAGATGGTCAAGAGCCAGGACCGCGAGATCCGCGAGCTCAAGCACATGGTCGAGGACACCGAGACCAGCCTGCGTGAGGATCTGGAGCAGACCGAACGCGAGATCAACCGCGAGCTGCGCGACACCGACGACACCCTGGCGGATGCGGATACGGATGCCGGCGAGTCGGCCGACGGGGACACGCAACCGGCGAAGCCGGCACGTCCCGCGGTTCGCGAACGTCGCACCCCTCCGGAACCGGCCGGTCGCGAAACCGACACCTCCCGCGTCGATTCGGCAGAGGATGCCGGCACGCAGGACGGCGAGGCGGGATCCGCGCCGGAGGAACCGGCCTGGGACGCTGACGGCGGTGACCTCGAGCGGGTACCCGTCAGCCACAACATGGGCCCGGACCTGGCCACCGAAGATCCCGCACTGGCGGCCGAACGCGAACAGCGCAGCACGCGGGAAGATAGGCCCCGGCGGCGCACCGCCGGGCGCCGGCCGCAGCGCCCCGCCGGGCAAGCGCCGGAATCCCCGGAAGAACAGGGCGGCGACGGGCCGCAGGAAACCGACACCGACCACTCACCCCGCACGCCTGACGAACGCCCATGAGCAAGACCAGCCCGGGGGTCGAACCCACGGAAGAGGCCACCGAGACCCTGCTCTCCCACCTGATCGAGCTGCGTGACCGGGTCCTGCGGATGTTCATCGCCGTGCTGGTGGTGTTCCTGATCCTGTTCCCGTTCGCCAACCAGCTCTATACCTTCCTGGCCGATCCGCTGATGGCGCATCTGCCGGAAGGCACCAGCATGATCGCGATCGAGGTGGCCGCGCCGTTTCTGATCCCGTTCAAGCTGACCCTGCTGCTCGCGGTGGCGATCAGCATCCCGTACCTGCTCTATCAGCTGTGGGCGTTCATCGCGCCGGGGCTTTATCAGCACGAGAAGAGCCTGGCCGGGCCGCTGGTCGCGTCATCGACGATCCTGTTCTACCTCGGGATGGCGTTCGCCTATTTCGTGGTCTTTCCGCTGATCTTCGCGTTCTTCACCGCGGCCGCGCCGGAAGGCGTGGACGTGATGACGGACATCTCGCGCTACCTGGATTTCGTCATCCTGCTGTTCATCGCCTTCGGCATTGCCTTCGAGATGCCGGTGGCCACCATCCTCCTGGTGACCATGGGGGCCACCACCACCGAGAAGCTGGCCGCCAAGCGCCCGTACGTGATCGTCGGGGTGTTCCTGGTGGGCATGGTCCTGACCCCGCCGGACATCATTTCGCAGACACTGCTGGCCCTGCCGATGTGGTTGCTGTTCGAGGTCGGCCTGATCCTTGCGCGCATCATGGAGCGGCGCAAGGCCGAACAGAAGGCCGCCCCCGATGACGACCCGGACGGGCCCGATGACCCCGAGGGCGGACCGGGCGGCGGCCCGGGCGCGGGACCGCAGAGCGGACCGGAGTCCGGCCCCGCACCGCGCTCCGGCACCGGCACCACCCGGCCCGAACCCGCGGGCAGGGCCCGGAGCGACACCTCCGGCGAGACGCGTCCGTCCCCCGCGGCCCGTACCGGCTACACCCCGCTGTCCGAGGCGGAGATGGATGCCGAACTCGATCGCATCGAGGCCGAAGACGCGCGACGCGGCAACGCATCCGCGGGCAACCGCACGGATGGGCCGGACGATGCGGCGGACGACACGCCGGACGAATCGGGGGATCGCCCCGAGCGTGATCCCCGCTGATTCGCGAGCGGCCCGGACCTCCCAACCGCGTGCGGAGCTGGTAAAATTCGGCACTCACTGAATATTCGTCCCACCCACGCACCCAGGTACCGATACCGCGATGGCTGATCCGCGCACCACCCCTCGCCGCCCCGTCCTCCTCATCGTCATGGACGGGGTGGGCGTGAACCCCAGCAAGATCAACAACGCCTACGCCGAGGCGGACACCCCCAACCTCGACCGCTATCTGTCGACCCGCACGCACACCACCCTGGATGCCTGCGGCCGGGCGGTCGGCCTGCCGGACGGGCAGATGGGCAACTCCGAGGTCGGCCACCTGACGCTAGGCGCGGGCACGGTCGTCAATCAGGACCTGGTGCGCATCGACGACGCCATCTCCGAAGGCAGCTTCTTCGAGAACGATGCCCTGGTCAGTGCGGCGCGGGCGGCGGCCTCCAAGGATCAGCCGCTGCACCTGATCGGCCTGGTGTCCGACGGCGGCGTGCATTCGCATATCCGGCACCTGGTGGCCCTGATCGGCATCTGCCGCCAGGAAGGCGCCCGGCCGATCGTGCACATGATCACCGACGGCCGGGATACCGCGCCGCGCTCGGCGCTGAACTATCTCGAGACCCTGGAGCCGGAACTGGAACAGGCCGGCGGGTTCATCGCCACGGTCTGCGGACGCTACTACGCCATGGACCGTGACAAGCGCTGGAACCGTACGGAGAAGGCCTTCCGCGCGATGGCCTACGCCGAAGGCGAACCGGTGGGCAGCGCGCGCGAGGCGATCGAGGGTGCGTGGGCCGCGGGCGAGGATGACGAATTCATCAAGCCCCGCATCATCAATGGCGGGGCACCGATGGGCACCGAGGCGGAATGCGTGCTGTTCAACTTCCGCAACGACCGCCCGCGCCAGCTCACCGCTGCCCTGGGCATGGATGATTTCGACGGGTTCGATCGCGGGGATTTCCACCCGGTCTCCGAGACCTGCCTGACCGAATACGACCCGCGCTTTCTGTCGCCGATCGCGTTTCCCCCGGAACGCCCGTCCACCACCCTGGGTTCCACCATCGCCTCCGCCGGGATCCCGCAGTTCCACTGCGCGGAGACCGAGAAATACGCCCACGTCACGTTCTTCTTCAACGGCGGCAAGGAAGAATCCTACGCGGGCGAGAAGCGGGTGATGGTGCCCTCGCCCGCGGTGGACACCTATGACGAGCAGCCGGAGATGAGCGCGCGCGAGGTCGCCGACGAGACCATCAAGGCGATGGAAAGCGGGCGTTACGGCTTCATCCTGGTGAATTTCGCCAATGGTGACATGGTGGGCCACACCGCCCGCCGCGAGGCACTGATCGAGGCGGTCCACACCCTCGACCGCGAGGTCGGGCGGGTGCTGGATGCGGCCGAGGCCCAGGAGTATTCGGTGATCGTCACCGCCGACCACGGCAACTGCGACGAATACGTCGACCCGGTCACCGGGGCACCGCACACCCAGCACACCATCTACCCGGTGATGTGCATGATCCTCGACAGCCAGCGCTGGCGTCTGCGTACCGGCGGCGGACTCGCTGACGTCGCCCCCACGGTGCTGGAACTGATGGGCGTGCCCAAGCCGAGCGCGATGGGCGGACGCAGCCTGCTGCTGGAAGAGGTCCCCGACTCCGCCTGAAGCCGGGCAGCGCCTTCCCTCAGGACGAACAGCTGAGCTGGCTCCCGCTGGCCCAGGCCGGCGGGAGCCCGGCGAGGTCCTCGTCCTCCGGCTGTTCGTCGAACGGCCGGCTCAGCACGCGCTGCAGTCTCTCGACCTCCGACAGGTCACCCTCCTCGGCACGTTCGATGGCAGCCTGCGCCAGGTGGTTGCGCAGGATGTATTTCGGGTTCACCGCCCGCATCGCCGCATGGCGCTCCGCCGTCGGGCGCGTCTCGTGGCTCAGACGGGCACGCCAGCGATCCTCCCAGGCCTCCCAGGCACGCGGGTCTTCCAGCTCCTCGAGGAATCCCTGACGCGTGTCTCCGTCTTCCAGTTCCGGCAACTGACGGAAGAACCGGGTGTAGTCGACGCCTTCGCCCGCCATCCGGGCGAGCAGATCCTGGATCAGGGCCTCGTCCTCGTCACGTTCGAGCTGCAGGCCCAGCTTGGCGCGCATGCGCCGCAACCAGGCCGCGCGGAACTGCTCCTGGTACGCCTCGAGGACGGGCTTCGCCTGCTCCACCGCGGTGTCGATGTCGGGGGCGCGGAACTGCCCCACCAGGGTCTCCGCGAGACGGATCAGGTTCCACTGAGCCACGCCCGGCTGGCGGCCGAAGGCATAACGCCCCCCCTGGTCGGTGTGGTTGCAGATGTAATCGGGGTCGTAGGCGTCCATGAACGCAAACGGGCCGTAGTCGATGGTGAGCCCGGTCAGGCTCATGTTGTCGGTGTTCATCACCCCGTGGCTGAAGCCCACTGCCTGCCAGTCGGCCATCAGCTCGGCGGTGCGGGCGGTCACGGTCTCCAGCATCGCGCGCACCGGGTCCTCGGCCTCGCGGTGCTCGGGGAAGTCATGGTCCAGCGCGTAGTCGATCAGCTGGCGCAGCCGCTCCGGATAGCCGGCATAATGGAAGTATTCGAAATGCCCGAAACGCAGGAAACTGGGGGCCGCGCGCAACACCACCGCGCCACTCTCGATGCGCTCGCGGAACACCCGCAGCGAGGACCCGTAGAGGGCCACCGCCCGCGTGGTGGGGATGCCCAGCGCCGCCATGTGCTCGGAAACCAGGTATTCGCGGATCGACGAGCGCAGCACCGCGCGCCCGTCGGCATGACGCGAGAAAGCCGTCGGCCCGGAGCCCTTGCTCTGCAGTTCCCAGTGCTCGCCGGCGGGCGTGCGCACCTCCCCCAGCAATTTGGCCCGGCCATCGCCCAGCTGCGGCACGTAGACCCCGAACTGGTGACCCGCGTACACGCTGGCGACCTGCGGCGTGCCCGCCACCGGCTCGCCGCGGGTAATCATGCCGAGCCACGGCTCGGCGGCGAGATCCTCGGGCGTCAGACCCAGATGCTCGCGCATCGCCGGGCTGCTGGCGAGCAGCCGGGCCCCGGGGAACGGGGCCGGCTCCGGGCGGTGATGGAAGGCATCCGGCAGCGCGGCGAAACGGTTGATCCATTCCAGCCCGGCGCCCGACGGCGGGGTCTCCGGAGGACGTTCGCGGTTCGGCTCGGCGGCGGACATGAGGCGGCACCTCGGCAGCGGGGACATTGCGGGTTATCATGCGCCACATGTCGAGGGTACGTCCCATGGGCCCACTCGGCCCGGGACTACCGCCCCCCGCAACCGAGGAGAACCGCCGTGTCCCAGGATGATGAAAACCGCAACCCCGAGACCGACAACGAGGATCCGGGTCGCCTGCGTACCCGTGAACGCCTGATGTGGCTGGGCCTGATGGCGTTCTTCGTCGTCATCCTGGCGATCTATATCGCGCGCGCCGAAGGCCTGGAGCACGACGTCACCGAGGCCAACCGCGAGCTGCTGGAGGCCCAGATGCAGCTGGCCGAATACACCCGCGAGGAGGTGCCGCGCCCGGTGGAGATCGGTCTGCGCAACGCCGACATCCAGCAGCTGCAGCGCCTGGGGATGACCAACCCGGAGCGCCGGCTGTCCGAGGATCTGGTCGAGAATCCGCAACTGGTTCCCGAGGTCCTGCGCGACGGTGACACCGCCGAGTTCCGCGAAGACGGGATCTACGTACTCAACGCGCGCTGGGTGCTCGCCCATTTCGAGAGCGGCGACCGCTTCGGCCAGCTGCTACTGGAATACGAGGTGGTGCACGGCAACGTGATGTGGGAGGTGGTCGACGGCTACGTCGAGGACTGATCCCCGGCCGCGGCCAGACGCGCGCGCGCGGCCGCGACCTGGCGCCGGACCTGTTCCGGCGCCGTCCCGCCGGTCACCCGGCGGGCGGCCACCGAACCCTCGGCGGTCAGCACATCGTGGACATCCTCGCCCACCGCGGCACTCAGCTGCTGCAGTTCCTCCAGTGACAACTGTGCCAGGTCCACACCCCGCTCCTGCGCCAGGCGCACCGCACGGCCCACCACCTCGTGGGCGTCGCGGAAGGCCACGCCCCGCTCCACCAGGTAGTCGGCGAGATCGGTGGCGGTGGCAAAACCGCGGGTAGTGGCCGCCAGGGTGTTCGCACGACGCACGGCGAGGTCGGGGACCATGTCGGCGAACGCCCGCAGGGAGCCCAGCAGGGTGTCCACGGTATCGAACAGCGGTTCCTTGTCCTCCTGGTTGTCCTTGTTGTAGGCCAGCGGCTGGCTCTTCATCAGGGTCAGGAGGCTGGTCAGATGGCCATACACCCGGCCGGTCTTGCCGCGCACCAGCTCCGGCACGTCCGGGTTCTTCTTCTGCGGCATGATGGAGGATCCGGTGCAGTAGCGATCCGGCAGCTCGATGAAGTCGAACTGGGCGCTGGTCCACAGCACCAGCTCCTCGGCCTGACGCGACAGATGCATCATCAGGGTCGAGGCCGCCGCGCTGAATTCGATCGCAAAATCGCGATCAGACACCGCATCCAGCGAGTTGCGCGTGACCCCGTCGAATCCGAGCTGTTCCGCCACGTATTCACGGTCCAGGGGGTACGGGGTACCCGCCAGGGCAGCGGCGCCCAGCGGCAGGATGTTCACCCGACGCCGGCAGTCGCGCAGCCGTTCGGCATCGCGCTCGAGCATCTCGTACCACGCCAGCATGTGGTGGCCGAAGGTCACCGGCTGGGCTGTCTGCAGATGGGTGAACCCGGGCATGATGGTGTCGGCCTCGCGCTCGGCCAGATCCACCAGGCCGCTCTGGTAGGAACGAATCAGTTCGAGGATCTCGTCGATCGCGGCGCGCAGCCACAGGCGAATGTCGGTGGCGATCTGGTCGTTGCGCGAGCGGCCGGTGTGCAGCTTCTTGCCGACATCGCCGATGCGCTCGATCAGGCGCGCCTCGATGTTCATGTGGACATCCTCGCGGCCCACCTGCCAGTCGAACTCGCCGGCGGCGATCTCCTCGCGGATGGCGTCCAGCCCGTCGACGATCCGGCGCGCCTCGTCCTCGCTCAGGACCCCCACCCTGGCCAGCATGTGCGCGTGGGCCTGCGAGCCCCGGATGTCCTCGCGGTAGAGGCGGCGGTCGAAGTCCACCGAGGCGGTAAATCGCTCCACGAAGGCATCGGTGGGCTCGGAGAAGCGGCCACCCCAGAGCTTGGCTTCGGCGGCCGGCTTGTCCTGCGGGGAATCCTGCGTCATGGTGCACTCTGAACGGGGTTTGAACGACAGGGAAGTATACAGGGAGAGCGACTGCCATGCGCCCGGAACCGGGTTCGTCCAGCGGGAACACGCCGGCGCTCGAGGCCCGCGCGGAACGCGTCTCGCCGCTGCCGGATTTCTGTGGCGCGGAGACCCTGCTGCGGGTGCTCATGCTGGCGGTGCTGCTGGCGCTGGCGATCACCCTGCTGCGACCGGGGACCGGCGACTGGGCGGGCACCCTGGCGCTGTATGCCCTGTTCATCTTCTGGGTCGCGCTCACCAGTCTGCTGATCCTGTGTCTGCTGCAGCGTCTGCTGCGCCGTGGCCCGCTGACCCTGCAGATCGTCCTGCCGCCGCTGGTCCCCATCGTCAATACCGCGCTGGTGCAGCGCGCCGCCGAGTCGGTGCAGCTGGCAGATCCCGAGCTGCGTCTGCCGGTGCTGGGCATCGCGGTGATCCTGAGCCTGGTCGCGATGCACTACCTGTATCTGCAGGCGGCCTGGCAGCGCGAGACCCGGGCCGTGGCGCAGGCGCGGGAGCAGGCCATGCGGGCACGCCTGCGGCCGCATTTCCTCTACAACAGCATGAACACGATCGCCGGGCTGTGCCGGACGGATCCCTCGCGCGCGGAGCAGGTGACCCTGGACCTCGCGGATCTGTTTCGTGCCGCGTTCAATGGCGCCGACCGCCATTCACTGCGCGAGGAGCTGGCCGTGGTCGAGGGGTATCTGCGGGTGGAGCAGACACGCCTGGGCGAACGGTTCCGGATCGACCGGGAGTGGCCCGAGCAGGACCCGGCGCTGGAACAGCAGATCCCGTCCCTGGTTCTGCTGCCGCTGGTGGAGAACGCGATCCAGCACGGGATCGCTCCGGCCCGCGGACAGGGCCATCTGGGAATCCGGATCCAGCCGGAACGGGATACGCTGACCGTCGAGATCCGCAACAGCCTGCCGGAGGTGGCTGCTCCGGCCGGGACCGGAACCGCCAGCGACGCGGTCCGGCTGCGCCTGCGCCACGCCTTCGGCGATCGCGCATCGCTTCAGGCGCAACGCGACGAAGACGAATTCCGGGTCCGGCTGCAGATACCCCGCACGCCGCAGGATCGACGAGGGAGACGCTGATCCATGGAACTGCTGATTGCGGATGACGAACCGGTCGCGCGCGAGCGGCTGCGTAACCTGGTGACCGAACTGGGCCACCGGGTGGTGGCGGAAGCCGCGGACGCCGGCCAGGTACGCACGGCTCTGCAGACCCACCGGCCGGGAGCGCTGCTGCTGGACATCGAGATGCCCGGCGAGCGCGGGATCGAGCTGGCGGGCGAACTCGCGCGGAGCCATCCCGAATTGGTCGTGATCCTGGTCACCGCACACGAGGCTTTCGGCCTGCAGGCCTTCGAAGCGGGGGTGCGCGACTACGTGCTCAAGCCCGTACGCCGGGAGCGACTGGAGCAGGCTCTGGAACGGGCCCGGCATGCAACGGACGGATCCGCGCAGCCGGACGAGCCGCCGGCCATACGCCTGCGCATCGGCCGGCGCGAAGAGTCGGTGCAGCTGGATGCGATCGACTGTTTCGTCACCGAGGATGGCTGCGTAGTCGCACGCGGGCGGGACCTCGAGGGCTTCGTCGAGGCTCGGCTGCAGGATCTGGAGCAGGCCCTGGGGGACGAGGTGCTGCGCGTGCACCGCGGGGCCCTGGCGGTGGCCCGGAATGTGGCGGGCCTGGAGACCCGCAACGCCGGCGACCATCGTCTGCGGTTTCGTGACGGGCGCGATCCGGTACCGGTGAGCCGGCGGCAGCTGGCCCGAGTGCGCGAGTTTCTGCGGCGGCACACCCGGGTGTGATCCGGGCGGGCCTGATCCGCGCGGGTCCGGTCCGGCGGGACGTGGCGCGGGTCAGCTGCCCTCGCGTGCGGCGTTGATGCGCATGCGCACCTGACTGCGGTAGAGCTCCTCGTTGGGAATGCCCACCAGCGGGCGCCCGACCGGATTGCCCTCGGCGTCGAACGCCACCAGGGTGGGGGTCACGCGGGCCCCGTACCGGTTCCCCAGCTCGGAGCCACGCATGGTATCGCCATCGAAATCACGGACTTCTTCGCCGTTCATCTCCACCATGAGGATATTGACGTCGGAATGGGCCTCGTCACGGCTCATCGGGCCCAGATGGGCCTCCTTCGCGAGCTCGCAGTAGGGGCAATTCTCGGCGGTGAACATCACCACGGTGGGCTTGCGCTCGCCGTTGTCCTTGAGCGCCTGCAGGTCGGTCACCCGTTCCAGCTCCGCCTGAGCCGGGCCGGCGAACAGCATGGCCGCGGCCAGGCCGAAGGCCGCGAGAATCCGGTTGCGTGTCATCATGAACTTGTCCATCGGTTTTTCGGCTGCGGGTTGCGAGCCGTTATACTACGTCGTTTTTATGGACCCGGGACAAACCACCGGGTTCCCCGAACGGGACACTGCATGAAACCGCTACGCATCGCCACCCGCAAGAGTCCGCTGGCCATGTGGCAGGCCGAACACGTCGCCGAGCGTCTGCGCGCGGCACACCCCGACCGGCCGGTCGAACTGGTGGGCATGACCACTCAGGGCGACCGCGTGCTCGACTCGCCTTTGGCGAAAATCGGCGGCAAGGGCCTGTTCGTGAAGGAGCTGGAGAACGCGCTGCTGGAAGATCGCGCGGATATCGCGGTGCATTCGGTCAAGGATGTCCCGATGGAGCTTCCGGAAGGCCTGGCCCTGCCCGTCATCCTCGATCGCGAGGATCCGCTGGATGCGTTCGTGTCGAATCACTACGGGCACGTGGACGAGCTTCCGCAGGGCGCGCGGGTCGGCTCCTCCAGCCTGCGTCGCCAGTGCCAGCTGCGTGCCCGCCGGCCCGATCTGGAGGTCCATGACCTGCGCGGCAACGTGAACACGCGGCTGGGCAAGCTGGATGCCGGCGAATACGACGCGATCCTGCTGGCCGCGGCGGGACTCAAGCGCCTCGGCTTCGATGCGCGCATTCGCAACTGCCTGGAACCCGAGGTCAGCCTGCCCGCCGTCGGTCAGGGGGCCATCGCAATCGAATGCCGCGACGGGGACAACGAGGTGGAAGCACGGATCGCCAGCCTGAATGATCCGGATACCAGCGATCGCGTACGCGCGGAACGCGCGTTCAACCGCCGGCTCGAGGGGGGTTGTCAGGTACCGCTGGCCGCCCATGCGATCCTCGAGTCCGACGGTGGCCTGTGGCTGCGCGGGCTGGTGGGCGCGGTCGATGGCAGCCAGCTGCTGCAGCGCGAGGTACGCGGGCCCCGTGCCGAGGCCGAGGCACTGGGCATCCTCCTGGCGGACGAGCTGCTGGAACTGGGCGCCGGGGAACTCCTGCGCGCCGCAATGAACGATCACTGAGGACCGCATCATGGCCGAAGCCGAAACCGCCGCCCAGAGCCGGGCCCCGACCCTCGCCGACCGGGGCATTCTGGTGACCCGGCCCGCCGCTCAGGCGGAACCTTTCTGTGAGGCGCTGGAGAGTGAAGGGGCCCGGGTGATCCGCTTCCCGGTGCTGGAGATCCTCGCACCCAGCGATCCCACCAATCTGCGCGCGGTGCTGGACGAGCTGGATCAGTTCGATATTGCGGTGTTCATCAGCCCCAACGCCGTTCAGCGCGTGATGAACCTGGCGCTGGCGGATCGTGAGTGGCCCGCCGGGACCGCCATCGCCGCGATCGGCAACCGGACGGCCCAGGAATTGCGCAGTTTCGGCCACGCGCCCGACATCGCCCCGCCCCGCCGCTTTGACAGCGAGGCGCTGCTGGCGGAGCCGGCGATGCAGGAGGTGGGAGGCAAGCGGGTGGTGATCTTCCGCGGGGACGGCGGGCGCGAGCTGCTGGGAGATACTCTGCGCGAACGCGGCGCCACGGTGACCTTCGCCGAGGCCTACCGGCGCGGCCGCCCGGAGGGGGACACCGGGGATCTGATGTATGCGTTCTCGCGCGGGCAGATCCACATCATCACCATTACCTCGGGCGAGGGCCTGCGCAATCTCTACGAGATGGTCGGCAAGCTGGGACGCATGTGGCTGCGCAAGACCCCGCTGGTGGTCGGCAGCGAGCGCATCGCCGAAATCGCGCAGGAGCTCGGCTTCAAGGCCGCGGTGGAGACGGCCGAAGATCCCACCGACGCGTCCATGCTGGCGGCCGCACGCCGTCTCGCGGCGCGCCTGGACGGCAGCGACGGCTGAGACAGGGTCGGTCCCGCTCCCACGAAACCGGCAGGAGACTGCTCGCAGGCGAACAGGGGCACGTGCCCCGGTCAGGATCCGCCCGCCGGCTCGAAACTGTCGTAGTAGAGCTGCTCGGGGGGGAGACCCGCCGCACGGAAAGCCTCGCGGGCCGCATGCACCATGGGTGGCGGCCCCGCCATGTAGACATCGAAGCCGGACAGATCCGGATATTCGGCCAGCACCGCCTCGTGGGGCAGTCCCGCCCGCGCGGCGAAGCCCGCCGCCTCGTCCTGCGGATGATCGGACAGAACCGGGGTAAAACGGAAGTGCTCCGGTTCCGCAGCCGCCATGGCCTGCAGCCACTCGGGAGCATAGATTCCCGCCGCCTCCCGCGCGCCCCAGAACACGTGGTGCCGCCGGTCCAGCCCCTCGTTCGCCAGGTGGTCCAGCATCCCCTTCAGCGGACCGAAGCCGGTCCCCCCGCCCACGAACAGGCGCGGGCGCGGGGATTCCTCGTCCGCGAAGAACTGCCCCAGCGGACCTTCGATACGCAGCAGGGCCTTGGGCTGCATCTCTTCGAACACATGGGCCGAGAAGCGTCCGCCCTCGACGTATTTCACGTGCAGGATCAGCTGTTCGTCGTCGTGCGGAGCGTTGGCCAGGGAATAGCTGCGGCGTTCACCCCCCTTCAGCAACACGTCGAGGTACTGCCCGGCGAGGAACTGCAGGCGTTCCCGCGCGGGGAGCTGGATACGCAGTTCCATCACGTCATCGGCCAGGCGGTTGAGGGCCGCCACGCGGCACGGCAGCGTCTTGACCTCGATGTCACGGGCCGCGCCGATCTCGCGCACCTCGATCTCCAGATCATCCACCGGGACCGCCTGGCAGAAGAGCGCCAGGCCGTCGGCCAGCTCGGCCTCGGTAATGCCCGGTGGCAGTTTGGGACCATGATCCACCTCGCCCGACAGCACCCGACCCTTGCAGGAACCACAGGCACCGTTGCGGCACCCGTAAGGGAACGCGTATCCCTGACGCAGGCCGGCCTCGAGGACGGTCTCGTCGTCCTCGACTTCGAACTGGTGGCCGCTGGGCTGGATGGTGACGTCAAAGGCCATTGGGGAATGCTCCATGCAGGAAAGGCGTTCATTGTGGTCAGAGAACCGGGGAACGCAAGCAACCGCAAGGATTCCGCAACGACCGCCCGGATTCGCCGCGCCCCCCCCGATTCGGGGGGTGCATGAAGGGTGGGTTCTGGGGCAGACTTCGCGAGACCACAATGGGCAAAGGGGAGAAAGCCATGCAAAAGAAGCAATACCTCAGCGTGCTGGCCGCAACGGGCCTGCTGGCACTGAGTGGCTGTGCCGCGAACGAGACCCGGGATTCGGGCGGGGAGGCGCAGGCGGCGCCGGCGGTCAGTGATCCGGCGGTCACCATCGTGATGCCCGAGCGCTTCGCCTACAGCGATGATGCGGTGGTGACGCAGGCCATCCGCAATGAATGCGAGCTGGAAGAACGCTTTCCGGAGTTCGTGCAGGAGTTCGGTGCACGGCATGACATTCGCTTCGAGGAGCGCGGTGACGCGAGCCCGGCGGACGGCGGCCAGGTCCTGATGGTGGAGATCACCCAGGCGCGCAACGACGGGAATGCCTGGTCCGGACACCGTGCCTTCAGCGAAGCCGAAGGGACCCTGTACGAGGACGGTGAAGCGGTCGCGGACTTCACTTCTCGTCGCATCTCCGGTGGCGGCGCCTTCGGCGGATTCAAGGGTACCTGTTCGGTGATGGGACGCACGATCCGCGCGATGGGCTCGGATATCGCCGCATGGTCGCGGGTGCCGGAAGACGGCGCGCATCTGGGTAACTGAGCCCCGAACCCACGGAGCGGGCCCGGATGTCCCCGGGCTCGCCCCCTCCTGCAGTCCGGTAACCGGGTCGCGGGTTCAGAGCCCCAGTTCGTCCCAGATGGCGTCCACCCATTCCTTCACGGCCGGATCCATGCTGATGGGTCGGCCCCATTCGCGGTCGGTCTCGCCGGGCCATTTGGATGTCGCATCCATCCCCATCTTGGATCCCAGACCGGATACCGGCGAGGCAAAATCCAGATAATCGATAGGTGTATTCTCGACCAGCGTGGTATCGCGCACCGGATCCATGCGGGTGGTGATCGCCCAGATCACGTCCTTCCAGTCGCGGGTGTTCACGTCTTCGTCGACCACGATGACGAACTTGGTGTACATGAACTGCCGCAGGAAACTCCAGACCCCCATCATCACGCGCTTGGCGTGGCCGGGGTACTGCTTGCGCATGGAGACCACCGCGAGGCGGTAGGAACAGCCTTCGGGGGGAAGGTAGAAGTCCACGATCTCCGGAAACTGCTTCTGCAGGATCGGGACAAAGACCTCGTTGAGCGCGACCCCGAGGATGGCCGGCTCGTCGGGCGGGCGGCCGGTGTAGGTCGAGTGATAGATCGGCCGTTCGCGGTGGGTAATCCGGTCGATGGTGAAGACCGGGAATTCGTCGACCTCGTTGTAGTATCCGGTGTGATCGCCGAAGGGGCCTTCCGGCGCGGTATCGCCCGGATGGATATGGCCCTCGAGGACGAATTCTGCGGAAGCCGGGACCTGCAGGTCGGAACCGATGCAGGTGGCCAGTTCGGTCCGGCGCCCGCGCAGCAGGCCGGCGAAGGCATACTCCGACAGGGTATCCGGTACCGGGGTGACCGCCCCCAGGATCGTCGCCGGATCCGCACCCAGGGTCACGGCCACCGGGAACGGCTCGCCCGGGTGAGCCCGGCACCATTCCTGGTAATCCAGAGCGCCACCCCGGTGTGACAGCCAGCGCATGATCACGCGATTGCGTCCGATCACCTGCTGGCGATAGATGCCCAGGTTCTGTCGGGTCTTCTCCGGGCCGCGGGTCACGACCAGGCCCCAGGTGATCAGGGGCCCGGCATCGCCCGGCCAGCAGGTCTGCACCGGCAGTCGGTTCAGGTCGACGTCATCACCCTCGAGCACGTGTCGCTGGCAGTCCGGACTGCGCACCTTCTTCGGCGCCATGTCGAGGACCTTGCGGAACACCGGGAGCTGCTCCCAGGCCGCCTTCAGACCCTTGGGCGGATCGGGCTGCTTGAGAAAGGCGAGCAGGCGGCCGACCTCGCGCAATGCCTCCACCGAATCCTCGCCCATGCCCAGGGCCACGCGTTCCGGCGTGCCGAACAGATTGGCCAGCACCGGGATGTCGGAACCGGTCGGGTTCTCGAACAGCAGGGCGGGGCCGCCGGCACGCAGCACGCGGTCGCTGATCTCGGTCATCTCCAGGTCGGGGCTGACCTCGCGCTGGATGCGGCGGAGCTCTCCCCGCTGTTCCAGGCCGTCGATGAAATCGCGCAGATCCTTGTACTGCATGGGTCCTCCCCGTGATGGGTGGTGGTACCGCGGGCGGCGGGTCAGTCGTCGTTAAATTCCGCCCACACCGGCGCGTGGTCGGAGGGGCGTTCCCAGGCGCGGGGCTCACGATCGATACCGGCCCCCGCCAGCCGCCTGCCGAGCTCCGCCGACGCGAGGATCAGATCGATCCGCAACCCGCGATTGCGGCGGTAGGACGCGGCACGGTAGTCGAACCAGGAGAATTCACCTTCGGGCTGATCAAACGCGCGGAACGTATCCTCCAGCCCCAGGGCCTGCAGGGACTGCAACGCTTCGCGTTCGGGTGCCGAACACAGGACCTTGCCCTCCCAGGCCTCCGGGTCGTGGACGTCGCGGTCGTCCGGCGCGATATTGAAATCGCCGAGCACCACGAGCCGGTCGTGGTGCCGGGCCTCTTCTTCCAGCCAGCTGCGGACCCGCGACAGCCAGTCGAGCTTGTAGGCGTATTTTTCCGAATCCACGGCCTCGCCATTGACCACGTACAGGTTCACCACGCGCACGCCGGCGATGGTCGCGGCGAGGATGCGGCGCTGGGCGTCCTCGAGCCCGGGCGGATCGGTCACCACGTCGGTGGCCTCGGTGCGCGACAGGATGGCGACGCCGTTATAGGTCTTCTGGCCGGAATGGACCACCTGATAGCCGGCCTCGTGGATGGCGGCCACGGGGAAGGCTTCGTCGGTCAGTTTGGTCTCCTGCAGGGCGAGGATGTCGGTGTGCGACGTCCCCAGCCATGACAGGACCTGGGGCAGACGCACCTTCAGGGAATTGACGTTCCAGCTGGCGATCTTCACGCGGCCTTCTCCTCCAGTCCACTGTGGCGCAGCAGCGCATCGATCTGCGGGTCGCGGCCGCGGAACGCGCGGAAGGAATCCGCGGCAGGACGGGAGGCCCCGGCCTCGAGGATCTCGTGCAGGTAATCGGCGCCGGCTTCGCGCGAGAACAGGCCCTCCTCCTCGAACCGGGCGAAGGCGTCCGCCGAGAGCACCTCGGCCCACTTGTAGGAGTAGTAACCCGCGGCGTAGCCCCCCGCGAAGATATGCGCGAAACCGTGCTGAAAACGGTTATAGGACGGCGGAGTGAAGACCGCGACCTCCTGGCGCACCGCATCCAGCAGATCCTGGATCTCGGCGGGGTCCGTCGGGGCCGGACGGTCGTGCAGGCGCATGTCGAACAGGGAGAACTCCACCTGGCGCAACAGCTGCAGGGCAGCATGAAAATGACGCGTCCCCTGCAGGCGTTCGTACAGGTCCTCGGGCATCGGCTCGCCGGTCTCGTGATGCCGGGCGAAGAGGTCCAGCGGTTCTCGCTCCCAGCACCAGTTTTCCATGAACTGGCTGGGCAGCTCGACCGCATCCCATTCCACCCCGTTGATGCCGGCGATCTCGGGCTCGTCGACCCGGGTCAGCATGTGGTGCAGACCGTGGCCGAATTCGTGGAAAAGCGTGATCACCTCGTCGTGGGTGAACAGCGCGGGCTGGTCATCCACCGGCGGCGTGGAATTGCAGGTCATGTAGGCCACGGGCAGTTGCAACCCGTCGGCCCGCGCATAGCGCTGGCGGCAGACATCCATCCAGGCGCCTCCGCGCTTGTTGCGGCGAGCGTAGAGGTCCAGGTAGAAGCCGGCCCGCTCATCGCCCTCGGGGCCGAAGATGCGGTAGAAGGTCACGTCGTCGTGCCAGGTCTCGATCTCCGGATCGGCCTCGAAGCGGACCCCGAACAGGCGTTCGACCAGACGGAACAGACCGTCCACGGCCCGGGTGGCGGGGAAATACGGTTTCAGCATCTCCTGCGACAGTCCGAGCCGGCGCTCGCGCATCTTCTCCGCGGCCCAGGCCACATCCCAGGACTCGAGTTGCTCGAGGCCGAGTTCCTCGCGGGCAAAGCGCTCCAGCTCGGCACGGTCGCGTTCGGCCTGCGGACGGGCGCGGCGGGCGAGATCGGCGAGAAACTGCTCCACCTGCTCCGGGGTCTCGGCCATCTTGGTCGCCAGCGAACGATGGGCGTAACGGGGAAAACCGGTGAGTTCGGCCTTTTCCTGGCGCAGCTGCAGGATTTCGACCATGTTGGCGGAGTTGTCGTAGGCAACGTCGTGCGGGCCGGTCTCCGAGGCTCGGGTGACGAAGGCGTGATACACGCGTTCGCGCAGCGCGCGATCGTCGGCGTGAGTGAGGACGGCGTGCACGCTGGGGAAGTCGAGGGTGGCGGCCCAGGGTGCGTCCAGTTCGTGGTCACGGGCGTTCCGGGCCAGCAGGGCGCGGTCGGAATCGGACAGGCCGGCGAGTTCGCCCTCCTCGTGTAGCGGATGGGCCCAGGCCTGAGTGGCGTCCAGCACATTCTCTTCGAAGCTGGCGGTCAGCTCGGAGAGCCGCCCGTCGATTGCTCGCAGACGGTCGCGCGCCTCCGCGGGCAGATCGACACCGCTCAGATGAAAGTCACGCAGGGCATCGTCGATGACCTTGCGCCGCTGCGGCGAAAGGCGCGGGTATTCATCTCCATCGGCCAGCGCGCGGAAGGCCTGGTACAGGCCCTGGTGCTGCGACAGCCAGGAACCGTAATCCGACAGCCTGGGCAGGCAGGCATTGTAGGCCTCGCGCAGGGCCGGCGAATTCATCACCGAATTCAGATGGCTGACCGGTGACCACGCGGTCTCCAGGCGGTTTTCCAGGTCCTGGAGAGGAGCGACCAGATTGTCCCAGGTGGGGCGATCACCGGCGCGGGCGACGAGTTCATCGATCTCGCGGCGATTGTCGGCGAGCAACTGATCAATGGCCGGGATCACATGATCCGGCTCGATGGACCGGAACGCGGGCAGGGAATCCACGTTCAGCAACGGATTGGACACGACGGCTCCCGGGGTCGATGTTTGGGAACGGGATTATGCCACTGTCAGGGAAACACTGATCAATGTGCACGCTCGCGCTGGTGGGAGGGCTCCAGTGGGGCGTAGGAACCACGGGCGGTCAGGCGCGCGACCAGTACGCCCGGAGGGGTTCGGCACAGCGAGCGATAGGCGCCAAGGGCCGCATTGTAGCGGCGAATGGCATCCGTGATCGCTGCATCCAGGGCCTCGATACGCCGGACGCCGGAGTGATCGCGGTTGGATTCGCCGAATTCCTCGACGAGCAGGTCCCAGTTCTTCCGCAGGTCTCGCTCGGCCGTCGCAAGTTGCGGAGGATCGCCGTGGCGGCGGGCGGATTCCTGTGCCGCCAGGACGGTGTCCAGGCCGGCGCGCCGGGCCGGCGGGACCGCGAGTTCGGTCAGAGCCTGCGGTAAAAGCGCATTACGCTGGCACACCAGGACATCGAACTGCTCCCAGGCACGGGTTACCTGACGGTGACAGTGGGCGAGACGGGCCGCCGTCCGCCCCAGCCAGACGAGGCCGATCGTGCCGACAAGGGTCAGCAGCAGGGCGAGCACGGGCGACGCGCGCGGCTCAGATGTCGACGTTTTCGGCGCTCAGCGCGCGGGTCTCGATGAAGTCGCGGCGCGGCTCGACCTGGTCGCCCATCAGGGTGGTGAAGATCTCGTCCGCGCGAATCGCATCCTCCACGCGGACCTGCAGGAGGCGCCGGGATTCGGGGTCCATGGTCGTCTCCCACAGCTGCTCGGCGTTCATTTCCCCGAGGCCCTTGTACCGCTGGACGGACAGCCCACGCCGGCCTTCGGCCAGCAGCCATTCCATGGCTTCGGAGAAACGGACGATTTCGTGGCGTCGCTCGCCGCGCTGGATGTAGGCCCCTTCGTCCAGCAGGCTCTGTAGGCGTTCGGAGAGATCGAGGATGGCCTGGAAATCGCGCGAGGCCAGGGTGTCGTCGGTGAGGTGCTGCGACAGCCGCGCGCCGTGCTCGAGACGATGGAGTGCGAGCCGGTCATGACCGTCGGGGTCGCGATCGGCCTCCAGTTCGTAGCGCGTGGCACCCGCCTTGTCACTCGACAGTCCGTCGAGAATCGACTGGAACCACTGCTGAACCGCAGGTTCGGTCACCGAACGCGGGCGCGGCATGGGTGGCGCTTCGAGCATGCCCCACAGGACGCGAGGATCATACAGACGTCCCAGACGCCCGACCGCCGCGGCGGCCGCCTGGTAGGCGCGGATCAGGTCCTCGAACGCCTCGCCGGTGATCGCGGGGGCCTCGGCGGCGGGATGCAGCGCTGCCCCGTCCAGGGCCAGGGAGTGGATGATCTGCTGCATCTCCTGTTCGTCGCGGATGTACTGCTCGCGCTTGCCGCGCTTGATCTTGTACAGCGGCGGCTGGGCGATGTAGACGTGGCCGCGCTCGATCAGCTCCGGCATCTGACGGAAGAAGAAGGTCAGCAGCAGGGTGCGGATATGCGAGCCGTCGACATCCGCGTCGGTCATGATGATGATGCGGTGATAGCGCAGCTTGTCGGGGTCGTATTCGTCCTTGCCGATGCCGCAGCCCAGGGCGGTGATCAGCGTACCCACCTCGGCGGAACCGAGCATGCGGTCGAAACGCGCGCGCTCCACGTTGAGGATCTTGCCCTTGAGCGGAAGGATCGCCTGGAAATGGCGGTCGCGGCCCTGCTTGGCCGATCCGCCGGCCGAGTCCCCCTCCACCAGGTAGAGTTCCGAGCGGGACGGGTCCTTTTCCTGGCAGTCGGCGAGCTTGCCGGGCAGGCCGGCAACGTCCAGGGCACCCTTGCGACGGGTGACTTCACGTGCCTTGCGCGCGGCCTCGCGGGCGCGGGCGGCATCCAGCACCTTGTCGGTGATCGCCTTGGCCTCGGGCGGATTTTCCAGCAGGAAGGCGCCCAGCGCATCGGAGAGCACCGAATCGACGATCGGCTTCACCTCGGAGGAGACCAGCTTGTCCTTGGTCTGCGACGAGAATTTGGGGTCGGGAACCTTCACCGACAGGACCGCGGTCAGACCCTCCCGCATGTCATCGCCGGCCGTGGCGACCTTCGCCTTTTTGGTCAGACCCTCACGCTCGAGATACTGGTTGATCGTGCGGGTGAGCGCGGCGCGAAAACCGGCCATGTGACTGCCACCGTCGCGCTGCGGAATGTTGTTGGTGTAGCAGAAGATATTCTCCTGATACGAATCATTCCACTGCAGGGCGATCTCTACTGCGTAATCATCCCGCATCTGGTCGGCGTAGATGACCGTGGGATGCAGGGCGGTCTTTTTCTGGTTCAGGTGTTCGACGAAGGCACGGATACCGCCTTCGAACACGAAGGTCTCTTCGCGGTTGTCACGCAGGTCTCGGAGCGTGATGCGCACCCCCGAGTTGAGGAACGAAAGCTCGCGCAGGCGTTTGGCGAGGATCTCGTAATGGAACTCGATGTCGGAGAAGATCTCGCTGCTGGGTCGGAACCAGATGCGGGTGCCGTGCCGTTCGGTCGCCCCCGCCACGGTCAGATCGGTCTCCGGTACGCCGAGGTGGTAGATCTGTTCGTGCCGCTGGCCGTCGCGATGGATCTCCAGGCGAAGTTCTTCCGACAGGGCGTTGACCACCGACACGCCGACCCCGTGGAGGCCACCCGAGACCTTGTAGGAATTGTTGTCGAACTTGCCGCCGGCGTGGAGGACGGTAAGGATGACTTCGGCCGCCGACTTGCCTTCTTCCTCGTGGACATCCGTGGGGATGCCGCGGCCGTTGTCGGCAACGCTGACGGCGTTGTCCTCGTGGATCACGACCTCGATGCTGTCACAGTGTCCGGCCAGGGCCTCGTCGATGGAGTTGTCCACCACCTCGAACACCATGTGGTGCAGACCGGTGCCGTCATCGGTATCGCCGATGTACATCCCTGGACGCTTGCGCACCGCGTCCAGGCCCTTGAGGACACGGATCTGGCTGGAATCATAGGCGGCGGGATCGGCGGGGATTTCGTGGTCGGCCATGGATGCGCTTCCGGCAGGTGACAATCCCGTCATTGTACCGCAAAGCCGGCCGATTCTGGCGGTCGGCGCGTCGGCGGCTGAAAAGGAGGAGGAGGAATGTTCCACGTGGAACATCACTCGGGCGGAGCAGCCACCCGCCCGTGTTCCACGTGAAACATCCGGGGCTCCCGAACCCGGTCCCCGACCGCGCCGTGATCCACTGCGGTCAGCAGGACCTGCCAGCCCAGCATATCCAGCCCGCCGAGCAGCCCGGCCGTCACCCCTCGATCCAGTTCCGACAGAACGTCGTCCAGCAACAGCAGCGGCGAGCGCCCCGTACGCGCCTCCAGCATCAGACCCTGGCCCACCACCAGTGCCGTCACCAGCCGTTTCTGTTCCCCGCGCGATCCCTCCGTCGCGTCCCTTCCGGCCAGTTTGAGCACCAGGTCGGCCCTCTGCGGCCCGACCTGTGCAAACCCCCGTTCCACATCCGTGCTCCGACTGCGTTCGACCGCCTCCTCCAGCGAACGTCGCTGTTCCCATCCCGGCCGCAGCCGCAGATCCAGCCCTTCCAGGTCACTCTCGAATCCCAGCTTCCCCGCGGCTTCCAGCGTCCGTGCCCGCCACTCTCCGACATAGTCCTCCCGCGCCCGGGTCACGCGTTCACCCGCCGCCACCAGCGGCCCCTCGAATTCGCGCGCCGCGCGACCCTGCCCCTGACGCAACGCCGCGTTGCGCTGTTCGTGGGCCCGCCGCCAGCGCTGCCATGCCTCGCGATACCCTGCAATTCCGTGAAAACATCCCCAGTCCAGCAGCCGTCGCCGCTCCTCCGGCCCTTCTCGCACCAGGTCGAAGCTGCCCGCGTGCAGCACCCGCGACGGCAGCCATTCCGCCACGCGCGCATGCCCCCGCAGCCATTCCCCGTCCAGACGCGAGCGTCGGCTTCCCTGCCATTCCACACCGAGCCGGTGGCGCGTCCCGCTGACCGGATCCCGTACCGTGCCTCCCACGCCGAGGTAGTGTTCCCCCTCGCTCACCACCCGGCGCAGTTGCTGCGTACGAAACGAACGACCGACCGACAACAGGTGACAGGCCTCCAGCACCGATGTCTTGCCGGCTCCGTTGGCCCCGGTGAACACGTTGAATCCGCCACCCAGCTGCAGCCGGGTTGCCTCCAGGTTGCGTACGCCCTGGATACGCAGTTCTTCCAGCACTCCGGGTCCGCAGCTACAGACGCATCGGCATGACCACGTAGCGCGCGCCGCCGGGCGGTTCCGCCTGGATCAGGATCGAGGAGTTTCCGTCCCGAAGGCCGATCCGCACTGAATCCGTTTCAATCACGTTGAGCACGTCCTGCAGGTACCCGAGGTTGAAGCCGATCTCCATTTCCGGCCCGTCGTAGGATGCTTCCACCGACTCCTGTGCTTCCTCGCGATCGGCGTTATGGGTCATCACCTGGCAGCCCGCCGGTCCCAGGACCATCCGCACGCCCCGGTACTTGTCACTCGCGACGATGGAGACCCGCGCCAGCGCCCTTTTGAGCACTTCCCGTTCAACCACCAGGGTCGCCGGGAGATCCGCAGGGATGACCCGTTCGTAATCCGGGAAGCGCCCCTCGATCACCTTGGAACGCAACACCGCCGTTCCCAGCTCGAACACGATCTGGTCCTCGGCGAACCCGATACGCACCGCCTGATCGTCGTCGTTGAGGTTGCGCTTCAGCTCGGCCACCGCCTTGCGCGGCACGATCCGCTCGATGCGATTCTCCACGGGCTGGTCGAGTTCGATCTCCGCCAGGGCGAGGCGATGGCCATCGGTGGCGACCGCGCGCAGGGTGTGTCCGGTGGCCACGAGCAGCAGCCCCTGGAGGTAGTAACGCACATCCTGCTGCGCCATGGAGAACATGGTCGCCTCCAGCAACCGCCGCAGGCGGTTCTGTGGGACATCTACCGCGGCCAGGATTCCGCCGGCTTCCCAGTCGGGGAAATCCGCCCCGGGCAGGGTGGCGAGCGAAAACCGAGAACCGCCAAAACCGACACTCATGCGTTCGGCATCCAGGCTCGCCCGGATCTCGCTCTCGACGGGTGCGGCCTTCACCACATCCAGCAGCTTGCGCACCGAGACCGTGGTGTCGCATTCCGCCGGGATGTCCCCGGCTGCATGGGCACTCCAGGCCAGTTCCAGGTCCGTGGTTTCCAGCCGCATGCCCCCGGACTCGTCCGGCCGCACGCGGACATTCCCGAGGATCGGCATGGTCAGCCGCTTCTCGGCCGCACCCACGATCCGTTGCAGGGCCTCGGTCATCGCTTCCCGGTTGAATGAGAGTTCCATGGCGTGTCCTGTTGTAAGAGCTTTCTAAATGAATACTTGCAGTAATAACTGACGCATCAGCCTGTGGGAAAAAGACTATTTCCTTTTTCAAAACAAATACTTGATACTATTTCGCCGTCCCGTGAGCCCTTGGGGGCAACTGTGCGTGACCTGTGGACAGATTCCGTCTGCTCTTTCGCCCACGGTTTATGCACCGTCACCCGGACAGGTTGTCCACCGTCTTGTCCACAGCCCGCAGAGCAGGTTCACCGACCCGGCTGTCAGCTGCTCAGTGTTCGCAGCAGATTGGAATAATCCTCGTCCAGGCTCGCGTCCGATTCGCGCAGTTCCGCGATCTTGCGGCAGGCGTGCATGACCGTGGTGTGATCGCGCCCGCCAAAGGCCTGACCGATCTCCGGCAGGCTGTGCTGGGTCAGTTCCTTGGCCAGAGCCATCGCGACCTGACGCGGTCGCGCGATGGAGCGGCTGCGCCGCGTCGACAACAGATCCGCAACCTTTATGCGGTAGTAATCGGCCACCGTCTTCTGGATGTTTTCCAGCGTAATCAGCTTGTTCTGCACCGCCAGCAGGTCGCGCAGCGCCTCCTTCGCGAAGTCCACCGTAATCGGCTTGCCGGTGAAGTGGGCGTTCGCCAGGACCCGGCGCAGCGAACCTTCCAGTTCGCGGATGTTCGAACGGATCCGCTTGCCCATGAAGAAGGCCACCTCGCTGGGCAGTTCGATCCCTGCCTGTTCCGCCTTGCGCTGCAGGATGGCGACACGGGTCTCCAGTTCCGGCGGTTCGATCGCGATGGTCAGTCCCCAGCCGAACCGCGACTTCAGGCGTTCCTCCAGCCCCTCGACTTCCTTGGGGTAACGGTCGGAGGTCAGGATGATCTGCTGCTGGCCTTCCAGGAGCGCGTTGAAGGTGTGGAAGAATTCTTCCTGCGAGCGTTCCTTGCCGGCAAAGAACTGGATGTCGTCGATCAGCAGCGCATCCGCACTGCGGTAGTGCTGCTTGAAGTCGTCGATCGCGTTGTGCTGCAGCGCCTTGATCATGTCGGCCACGAAGCGCTCGGAATGCAGGTAGATGATCCGGCCTTCGGGCTGGCGTGCGAGGATACTGTTGCCGATCGCATGCATCAGATGGGTCTTGCCCAGGCCGACACCGCCGTAAATGAACAGGGGGTTGTAGCCGACCCCGGGATTTTCCGCGACCTGCAGACTGGCGGCCTTGGCCAGCTGGTTGGACTTACCCTCGACGAAGGTCTCGAAGGTGAACGCCGGATTCAGGTTGCTGACCGGTCCGGATGCGCGAGGCGGCGTGCCGGTCCCTTCGGCCGGCCGCGTCCCGCTGGCGCCCGCCCCGTCGCCTGCCGCTGCCGGCGTCGGTTCCTCGCCGCCGATCCCGAGACGGACGGCCGGCGTGTCACCCCCGGAACCGGCGGGGGCGATCTCCACCACCGCCTCTTCGATCGTCCCGAGGAGATGGTCGCGCACATGCTCGAACACGAACTGGTTCGGGGCCAGAAGGCGCAGGGTGTCGCCACTTTCATCCGCATGCAGGGGGCGCAGCCAGGTATTGAGCTGCTGTTCGGAGACCTTGTCCTGCAGGCGGTCCAGGCAGGCCCTCCAAAGGCTGTCGGAAGCCACGCGATATTCTCCGATGAGGGATACGAAACAGGCGTGCAGTCTACGCCCGCCGCGCCCGGTCACGCCAGCCGCATCCCCCGGGGACGATTGACTTGTGGCGCTACACGGGGTAGGTTCACCGGCCTTTCATCCAGTCATTCCGGAATCATCATGAAGCGCACCTTCCAGCCCAGCCGTCTCGTCCGCGCGCGAACCCACGGATTCCGTGCCCGCATGGCCACCCGTGGCGGTCGCAAGGTCATCAATGCCCGCCGGGCCAAGGGCCGCAAGCGCCTGACGCCGTAACGCCCGGCCTCGGCCCGAGTGCCCGCGCAGTCCTCGCCGGCCGGCTTTCCGCGCGCCGCGCGCCTGCTGACCGGCGGTGACTACCGCTACGTCTTTCAGGACGCACGGCGGGTGCGCGGGCGCCACCTGACCCTGCTTTACCGCCCGCGGAGCGAGGACGGCCCCGCGCGGCTGGGCCTGGCGATCGGCAAGCGCCATGTCCGACGCGCGGTACGGCGCAACCGGATCAAGCGAATCGCCCGCGAGGCCTTTCGCCAGCGACGTACCGACCTGCCGCCGGTGGATATCATCATCCTTGCGCGCGGCGGGGCGGGTGACGTGGAAGCCGAAGCCCTGCGGCGCGAGATCGACCATTTGCTGGACCGCATCCGATGAGCCGTCTGCTGCGCAAGATCGCCCTGTTGCCCGTGCGGGCCTACCAGTACGGCATCTCGCCGTTCATGGCGCCGCATTGCCGCCATTTCCCGACGTGTTCCGCCTACACGGTGGAAGCCGTGGAGACCCACGGCGTGCTGCGCGGATTCTGGCTGGGCCTGCGCCGCATCCTGCGCTGTCATCCCTGGTCACCGGGCGGCTATGATCCGGTCCCGCCGCGGGATCCCGACTCCCAATCTCCTTCCCGGAAGTAATCGCGCCCATGGATAACATCCGTCCCCTGCTGTGGTTGACCCTGGCCTTCATCCTGTTCCTGATGTGGATGGCCTGGAACGATGACTACGGCACCCGACCGGCCACCGAGACCGCGGCCGAACGCGAGCTGGAAGAGGATCCGGATGCGCGGCCGGAGGATGTTCCGGATACCCCGGAGGCGGCGGCCGAGCCCGAGGCCGACCCGGCCACCGATGCCCCGGAACCCATCGCGGCCCCGGAGCGGCGTCAGATCCAGGTGGTGACCGACAAGCATGACCTGCTGATCGATACCCGCGGTGGCACGATCCTGCGGGCCGATCTGCTGCAGTTCCCGCAGGATCTGCGCGACGACCCCCTGGTGCCGGTGCGCCTGATGGATCACCGCATTCGCGGTTATGTCGCACAGAGCGGCCTGACCCACGACCGCGTTGAGGGTGTCGATCCCGAAGGACGCGCGCCCTCGCATCACGCCGACTTCGAGGTCGATCAGGATCGTTTCGAGCTGGGCGAAGGCCAGGATCAGCTGCGCGTGCCGATGCGCTGGACCTCGGAAGACGGCGAGATCGAGATCGTGAAGACCTACGTCTTCAACCGCGGCACCCACCTGATCGAGGTGGAATACGAGGTCCACAACCACAGTGCCGATCCCTGGATCGGGCGCCAGTATCGCCAGCTGCGTCATGGCGAGACCCCCGACCGTGAATCCTGGTGGCTGTATACCTTTACCGGGGCGGCCTGGTACGACGGCAGCTACGAGCGCGAGCGTTTCGAGTCACTGGCGGACGATCCGGTCGAGGATCGCATCGAGGGTGGCTGGGTCTCGATGATCGAGCACTATTTCGTGTCGGCCTGGATCCCGGGCGCCGAGGAACTCAACGCCCTGTACGCCCGCTCCGTGCCCGGCGAGGTGGGCGAGGAATACCTGATCGGCCTGCATTCGGCCGAGCCACTGCGCGTTGGTCCCGGTGAGACCGGGGATTTCCACACCCGGCTGTGGGTGGGGCCCAAGACCCAGGCCGAACTGGCCGAGATCGCGGACGGCCTGCAACTGACGGTCGATTACGGGGTGTTCACCTTCCTCTCCAGTCCGCTGTTCTGGCTGCTGGACAAGATCCACGCAGTGGTGGGCAACTGGGGCTGGTCGATCGTGATCCTGACGATCCTGATCAAGCTGGCGTTCTTCAAGCTCTCGGCGACCAGCTACCGCTCCATGGCGCGCATGCGCAAGGTCGCGCCCAAGCTGCAGGAGCTGAAGGAACGCTACAAGGACGACAAGCAGCGCATGAACCAGGCGCTGATGGACCTGTACAAGAAGGAGAAGATCAACCCGCTGGGTGGCTGTTTGCCGATACTCGTCCAGATCCCGGTATTCATCGCCCTGTACTGGGTGCTGCTGGAGAGTGTGGAACTGCGCCAGGCCCCGTGGTGGCTGTGGATCCAGGACCTGTCGTCGCGCGATCCGTTCTTCATCCTGCCGATCCTGATGGGCGTGTCCATGTTCGTGCAGTACAAGCTGAACCCGCCGCCGATGGATCCGGTGCAGCAGAAGGTCTTCATGGCGCTGCCGTTCGTGTTCACCGTGTTCTTCGCCTTCTTCCCGGCGGGCCTGGTGCTGTACTGGTTCACCAACAACCTGTTCTCCATCGCGCAGCAGTGGTACATCACGCGCAAGATCGAGACCGGCGCGGACCCCGACAAGCAGAAGGAGTGACCCTTCGTGGACGGTGACACCATCGTCGCGGTCGCGACCCCTCCGGGGTCCGGCGGCATCGGGGTGGTGCGCCTTTCCGGTCCCGAGTCCGCGGTAATGGCGCGGCGGATCGCCGGGCTTGATCCACGGCCCCGGCACGCCCATTACGTGCGGCTGCAGGACCCCGCCGGTGGCGCGCTGATCGACGACGGTCTGGTGCTGTTCTTCCCGGGCCCGCGTTCCTACACCGGCGAGGACGTGGTGGAGTTTCAGGGCCACGGGAGCCCCGTGTTGCTGGAACGGCTGGTTGCCGCCTGCGTGGCCCTGGGCGCGCGCCGTGCGCGCCCCGGCGAATACACCGAACGCGCGTTCCTCAATGGCCGCATGGACCTGGCCCAGGCGGAAGCCGTCGCCGATCTCATCCACGCCCAGACCGAGCGCGCGGCGCGACGCGCACGTTCCAGTCTGGACGGCGCCCTGGCCGCCGAGCTGCAGCCGGTCTCGCGCCGCATCCGCGACCTGCGGGTCCACATGGAGGCGGAACTGGACTTTGGCGAGACCGATCTCGAGTCGGATGTGGCCGGGATGCTGGCGCCGGCGGCGGCCGAACTCGCCGCGCAGATCCGCGAGCTGATCGAACGCCTGCGGCCCGGCCGCTACCTGGACCGCGGTCTGCGACTGGCGCTGCTCGGGCCGCCCAACGCCGGCAAGTCCAGTCTGATGAACCGCCTTGCAGAGGATGAGGTCGCGATTGTCACCGATCGGCCCGGGACCACGCGCGACGTGCTGCGGGCACCGGTCGCGATCCACGGCATTCCGGTCGAGGTGGTGGATACCGCCGGCCTGCACGGGAGCGAGGATCCGGTGGAGCAGATCGGCATGGAACGGGCCCGCGAGGCCGGACGGACGGCCGATCTGGTCCTCGAGCTGCGTGACCTGACCGATCCCGACGCCCGGATACCGCAGGAGCTGCCGGCCGATCTGCCCCGCCTGGTCGTGTGGAACAAGACCGATCTTGCCGATGATCGGGAGGGTTGTGTTTCCGCCGACGCACTCGCGATCTCCGCGCGCACCGGCGAGGGACTGGATGCGCTGCGCGACGCGATTGCCGCGCGCCTTGGCCTGGCCCCCGAGACGGATGGCGGCTTCAGCGTGCGTGCGCGTCACCTGGACGGCCTGGCGGCGGCGGCCGGCGCCCTGGAACGCATCGACCCGGCACTGCCCGGCGATCTCGCCGCGGAAGAACTGCGCAGCGCCGAACAGGCCCTGGACGCCCTGCTCGGGCGCCAGGACCACGAGGCCCTGCTGGGCGAGATCTTCGCCGGATTCTGTATCGGCAAATAATCCGAGTGCCGTCCTGCGACTTTTGCATTCGCCGTGATCCCGCCGCAGGCTTGCCGAATCCCGAGCGAAGGAATGCGGCATGGCGACCGAACCGGAAGTCCCGACCGAGGAATCCTCCCCTGCCTCCCTGCGTGAACGCCTGATCCGGATGAATCTTCCCGATCTGGTCCACGGCGGCGGTCACGCGCCCGACTTCCGCGAAACCCGGGCGGACTACATCCGCCGACGGATCCGGCCGCTCGCGCTGTTGCTGGCCATCGGTCTGCCCCTGTGGCTGCCGCTTGAATTCTTCCTGCTGGATACCCCGGACGCCCTGCTCACGATGATCCTGCGGCTCACCGGTGCCGGCGCCGGACTGGTGCTGTGGTGGAGTTGCCGCCAGGATACCGGCTACCGAGGGACGCTGTGGCGCCTCGCCCTGCTGCTGGCGATTCCGATGACGCTCTATGCCATGGCGCGGTTCATCATCAATTCCGACCTCGGGTCGGCGCTCGCCTCGGGTTACGCTTTCTTTCCCGCACTCACGGTCGCGGCCCTGGCCATCTTCCCGCTGACCCTGCGCGAAGGTGCGTTCGGTTCGGTCGCCATCCTCGCCGTCTACATGGCCATCGAGGCGGCCATGGGGAATCTGGGTCGCTGGGACACCCTGGGCAATCTCTGGCTGCTGGTGCTGGTGGCCGGGGTAGCCGTATGGGCCGCTCTCAGTCAGCTGCACATGCTGCTGCGGCTCTACCGTCAGGCCACTCGTGATCCGTTGACCGGCCTGTTCAACCGCGGGGCCCTTGCGCGCCGGGTCCGGCGTCAGCTGGAAGTCGGCGGCGGGGCGGATGCCGGCCTGTGTGTGCTGCTGTTCGATCTCGACTGGTTCAAGCGGATCAACGACACCCATGGCCATCGTGCCGGTGACCGGGTGCTGGAACATTTCGCTGCCCTGCTGCAGGACGAGTTGCGCGATGGTGGCACCCCCGGCCGCTGGGGCGGTGAGGAATTCCTCGCGGTCCTCCCGCATGGCGACCTCGAGCACGCGCGAGCGCTGGCGGAACGGATCCGCGAGCGTCTGGGGGCGGAACCGGTCGATCTGTTTCCGGCGGATTCGCTGACCGTCACCGCCTCGGTAGGCGTGGCGTGTCGCCACGGCGGCGAATCGCTGGACGCGCTGGTGCAGCGTGCCGATGACGCACTGTACGCCGCCAAGACCGCCGGCCGCGACTGTGTGCGCAGCGCCCCCGTGCCGACCTGATCGATGCGCGCGCTCCTGCTACACTGATCGCTTGCAACGCAGTGGCCCGACCCCCGGGCCGGGAAGTTCTGGAGCATGGCGGAATCCTTCGATGTCATCGTAGTGGGCGGCGGGCATGCCGGTACCGAGGCAGCCCTGGCGGCCGCGCGTACCGGTGCGCAAACCCTGCTGTTGACCCACAACCTCGAGACCGTCGGGCAGATGAGCTGCAACCCGGCGATCGGCGGCATTGGCAAGGGGCATCTGGTCCGGGAGATCGACGCGCTGGGCGGGGTCATGGCGCGGGCCGCGGATGCCGCGGGTATCCATTTCCGCGTGCTGAACCGGCGCAAGGGGCCGGCGGTGCGCGCCACCCGCGCGCAGTCGGATCGCCAGCTCTATCGCCTGGCCGTGCGCCGCGCCGTCGACCAGTGCCCCAACCTGCGGGTCTTTCAGCAGGGCGTCGCCGATGTCGTGCTCGAGGGTGACCGTGCCGCGGCGGTGATCACCGATGGCGGGATCCGTTTCGAGGCCCGCTCGGTGGTGCTGACCGTGGGCACCTTCCTCAACGGCCGGATGCATACCGGCGAGCAGAACCAGGCCGGTGGCCGCGCCGGCGACCCGCCGAGCGAACGCCTGGCGGCGCGCCTGCGCGAGATGGCCTTCGATGTCGGCCGGCTGAAGACCGGTACCCCGCCACGCATCGACGGCCGCAGCGTCGACTTTTCCGTGCTGGAACGTCAGCCCGGCGACGATCCGCGACCGGTCTTCTCGTTCATCGGTTCGCGCGACGAGCATCCGCCGCAGCGTGCCTGTCACATCGCCCGGACCACCGAGCATACCCACGCGATCATCCGCGACAACCTCGAGCGCTCGCCGATGTATTCCGGGGCCATCGACAGCACCGGCCCGCGCTACTGTCCGTCGATCGAGGACAAGGTCGTGCGCTTCGCGGACAAGGACAGTCACCAGATCTTTGTGGAACCCGAAGGCCTGGATACCCACGAGCTGTATCCCAACGGCATCTCCACCAGCCTCCCCTGGGAGGTACAGGTTGACCTGGTCCGCAGCATCCCCGGCTTCGCGCACGCACACATCACCCGTCCGGGGTATGCGATCGAATACGATTTCTTCGACCCGCGCGGCCTGACCCCGGCGCTGGCCACCCGCGACGTCGGCAACCTGTTCCTCGCGGGCCAGATCAACGGTACGACCGGCTACGAGGAAGCGGCCGCCCAGGGGCTGGTGGCCGGCCTCAACGCCGCCCGTCACGTCGCCGGGCACGACCCGTGGGTCCCGCAGCGTTCCGAGGCCTACATCGGGGTGCTGATCGACGATCTGGTCACCCGCGGTACCCGCGAGCCCTACCGGATGTTCACCTCGCGCGCCGAACACCGCCTGCTGCTGCGCGAGGACAACGCCGATCTGCGCCTCACGCCGGCGGGTCGCGAAATGGGTCTGGTCGACGACGAACGCTGGACCGTGTTCAGTCGCCGGGCCGAACAGGTCCAAGCGGAACGCGCGCGCCTGGGTGCGACCCGACTGTCGCGCGAACAGCGCCGCAACGAGGCCCTGGTCGCCTACCTCGGCCAGACACCCGATCCCGAAGCGACCCTGGAAGACCTCCTGCGCCGCCCGAACGTGGATTATCCCGGCCTGATGGCCTGCCTGCCCGAGCTGGCTGCGACCCTGCCCGCCGACGTCTGCGAGCAGGTCGAGATCCAGACGAAATATGCCGGCTACATCGAACGTCAGCAGACCGAGGTCCGCCGCCAGGCGCGCGCGGAAAACACGCCGCTGCCGGAAAACCTGGACTACGACCGCGTCCATGGGCTGTCCGCCGAACTGCGGCAGAAACTCGCCGAGTTTCGTCCCCACACCCTGGCCCAGGCGGGGCGCATTCCCGGCGTGACCCCGGCCGCGCTGTCCGCCCTGGCCGTGCATCTGAAGCAGCGGGCCAGTGGCGAATGAGGACACCTGGCGTGCGGAGCTTGCGCGCCACGCCCCCGCCGCGGGTCTGACGGAACCCGCGATCGACGCGCTGGTGACCTGGCTGAGTCAGCTCGAACGCTGGAACCGGGTGCACAACCTCAGCGCGGTGCGCGACCCGCAGCAGATGGTGTCGCGGCATGTCTTCGACAGTCTCAGCCTGCGCCCGTGGCTGCACGGGGAGCGCATCCTGGACGTGGGCACCGGCGCCGGACTGCCGGGACTGATCCTGGCCCTGGCGGACGCGTACGCCCCCGACGGCGATGCGGCCGCGAATCGGCGCTACTGCCTGCTGGACAGTGCCGCCAAGCGCGTTCGCTTCCTGCGTCACGTGATCGGCCTGCTGCGGACGGAAAACGTCGAGGCCCGGCATCTGCGGATCGAGCAGTTCGCGCCGCAGACCCCGTTCGATACCCTGGTCTCGCGCGCCTTCAAGGCCCCCGCCGAGACCCTGCAGCGCGCCGGCCATCTGGTCGCCCCGCAGGGGCGGGTACTGGCGATGCTGGGCCCCGCGGACCGCGCCCGCGAGGCGTTGCCGGCACCGTGGTCGTATCATGCCGTCGAGCCGGTTACCATTCCCGGCGAGCACGCCCCCCGTCACATCGCCATCATCGAGAGAACCGCGCCGTGACCGAAACCCTCGCGATCACCAACCAGAAGGGCGGCGTCGGCAAGACGACCACCTGCGTCAACCTGGCCGCATCGCTCGCCCGTCTGGGCCGTTCGGTGCTGGTGGTCGACATGGACCCGCAGGGCAATGCGACTACGGGATCCGGCGAAGACAAGCATGCCGACGTACGCACCACCTGCGACGTCCTGCTGGGTGATGCACTCCTGGATGATGTCGTGCAGCGCGTCGAGGCCGGCTTCGATCTGCTGCCGGCCAACGGTGACCTGACCGTGGCCGAGGTGCGCCTGATGGAGGAAGAGGGCCGCGAATATCGCCTGCAACAGGCCCTGGCGGATGCCCGCGGCCGCTGGGACTACGTGCTGGTCGATTGCCCGCCGTCGCTCAATCTGCTGACGGTCAACGGTCTGGTCGCCGCCGATGGCGTCGTCATCCCCATGCAGTGCGAGTACTACGCCCTCGAGGGTCTCACCGCGCTGATGCGCACCATCGAGAGCATCCAGCGCGGGCCCAATCCCCGCCTGCGCATCGCCGGACTGCTGCGCACCATGTTCGATGCCCGCAACCGTCTCGCCGGCGACGTCTCCGAGCAGCTGACCGGGTATTTCGGCGACCGGGTTTACAATACCGTGATCCCGCGCAACATCCGCCTGGCCGAAGCGCCCAGCTTCGGTCAGCCTGCTCTGTTGTATGATGCTTCATCGCGCGGCGCGGTTGCCTATCTCGCCCTGGCAGGCGAACTGCTGCGCCGCTGATTGCTCCTTTCGGCAGGATTCGACACATGGCCAGAAGAAACAGTGGACGACTCGGACGTGGTATCGACGCGCTGCTCAGCGGGGCCTCCGAAGAGCCCGGTGAAGAGGATCGCCTGGAATCCGTGCCGGTCGAACGCATCCGCCGCGGCCGTTACCAGCCGCGGGGCCGGATATCCGAAGAAGCGCTGGCCGAACTGACCGAATCCATCCGCTCGCAGGGCATCGTCCAGCCGGTGGTCCTGCGGCCGGTGGACGATGGCTACGAGCTGATCGCCGGCGAGCGACGCTGGCGTGCCGCCCAGCAGGCCGGCCTCGAAACGGTCCCGGCAGTGATCCGCGAGATCCCCGACCAGGCGGCCGCCGCGATGGCCCTGATCGAGAACATCCAGCGGGAAAACCTCAACCCGCTGGAGGAAGCCAGTGCCATCCACCGCCTGATCGGCGAATTCGAACTGACCCACCAGGACGCGGCCACCGCCGTCGGCCGCTCGCGCACCGCGGTGACCAATCTCCTGCGGCTTCTGGAGCTCCACGATGCGGTCAAGGTTCACGTCGACGAGGGCCGCCTCGAGATGGGCCATGCCCGCTGCATCCTCGCCCTGCCGGTTGACGACCAGCCCGAGGTCGCCGAGCGCGTCGTCAAGCGCGGCCTCTCGGTACGCGCCACCGAACAGCTGGTTCGCCGCACCCTCGAGCAGAAGGATGCCGAGCCGGTCTCCACCGAGCCACCGCCCGAGATCCGGCAACTGGAGAGCCGCCTTGCCGACACCCTGGGTGCTCCCGTCCAGGTGCGTTACAACCGTCAGGGCAAGGGCCGGCTGGTGATCGAATACAACTCCCTCGACGAGCTCGACGGAATCCTGTCACATATTCAGTAACCCGGTCGGCCCCCGCGGGTCGCGTTGACCTCCCTTAAGGGCCCACTTATACTGCGCGCAATTTTCCGGAGAGGGGTGGGTTGTGCCCATCCACCAGATGACACCGCGACGCTTCAGCCCTGCCATCCAGTCGCTCGGTCTGCAGCTCGCAGTCACCCTTCTCCTGACGGTGCTCTTGCTGGTGCTGTCGTTACCGTCGGCCGCCATCTCGATGGCGCTCGGCGGCGGGATTGCCGCCCTCGGAAACGCCGTGATGGTATTTGCGGTCTTCGGGGCGTATCGTGCGTCGGCTGCCCGGAACCTGGCCGGGCGCATGATGCTGGCTCAGGTATTCCGGCTGCTGCTCATCGCAGCCGCATTTGCGGCGGTGTTCGCGGGTTACGAGAACCCCGACCTGCCCGCCCTGTTCGGTGGCTTTCTCGCGGTGCATCTTCTGCCCGTGTGGTGGGTCCACCGGGCATCCGCCCAAGCAATGAAGAGATAGCGACATGGCTTCAGAAATGGACGACCATATCAATCACCATCTCACGAACCTGACCTTCGGGTATCACCCGGAGAACGGGCTCGGCTTCGCGATGAGCGCATCGGAGGCCGCCGAGATGGGTTTCTGGGCCATCCACGTCGATTCGATGATCTGGTCCATCGGGCTCGGCCTGCTGTTCATCCTCAGCTTCCGTTACGCGGCCAAGCGGGTCACCGCCGGTGTACCCGGTGGCTGGCAGAACTTCGTCGAATGGATCATGGAATTCGTCGACACCAACGTGCGCGGTTCGTTCAAGCACAAGAACGACCTCATCGCGCCGCTGGCACTGACCATCTTCATCTGGATCTTCCTGCTCAACCTGATGGACCTGGTGCCGGTGGATCTGATCCCGCACCTCGCCTATCTGCTGGGCATCCCGTACTTCAAGATCGTGCCCACGACCGACATCAACGTGACGATCGGCCTGGCGCTGGGCGTGTTCATTCTCATCATCTATTACTCGCTGAAGATCAAGGGTCCGGTGGGTTTCTTCAAGGAGCTGACCGGTGCGCCGTTCCAGACCTCCATCGCCCCGCTGAAGCCCCTGACCTGGGTGGCCAACTTCGTGCTGGAAGTCGTCGACCTCCTGGCCAAACCGGCTTCTCTCGCCCTGCGACTGTTCGGCAACCTGTACGCCGCCGAGATGATCTTTATCCTCATCGGCCTGATGTACTCCGCCGGACTGATGTTCGGGCTCGCCGGGGGCGTGCTGCACGTCGGCTGGGCGATCTTCCACATCCTCGTGGTGCCGCTGCAGGCCTTCATCTTCATGGTGCTGACCATCGTCTATCTGGACATGGCTCACTCGGAAGACCACTGATAACCCTTAACTTCAACCGACCGTCTCAACTTCACTGGAGATATTACGATGGAAATGGCTAACGCTCTGGTTATTATCGCCGCCGCTCTGATGATGGGCATGGCCGCTATCGGCGCCGCGATTGGTGTCGCCACCCTCGGGGGTCGCTTCCTCGAAGGCGCTGCCCGTCAGCCGGAACTGATCCCGATGCTGCGCACCAACTTCTTCATCGTTGTGGGTCTGACCGACGCCGTGCCGATGATCTCGGTGGGTATCGGCCTGTACGTCCTGTTCGTTCTCGGCTAAGGGCTGATCGAGTCACGAGGATCCCTCACCACTCGTCAACCTGAGGTAGCAGGATGAATATCAATCTCACCATCATCGGGCAGCTGCTGGCCTTCAGCGTTTTCGTATGGTTCACCATGCGATTCGTCTGGCCGCCGCTGACCCAGGCCCTGGAGGCACGGCGCAAGAAGATCGCCGACGGCCTCGCGGCCGCCGAACGCGGCGAGAAGGAACAGGAGCTGGCCCAGGAGCGTGCGACCGAGGTCATCAAGGAGGCCAAGCAGCAGGCCAACGACATCGTCGCCTCCGCTCAGAAGCGTGCCAACGAGCTCGTCGAGGAAGCCCGCACCAACGCCCGCGAGGAAGGGGAGCGAATCAAGGAATCGGCGCAGGCCGAAGCCGAGCAGGAGCTCAACCGCGCGAAGGAGGAACTGCGCAAGCAGGTCTCCGACCTGGCGGTGCAGGGTGCCGAGCAGATCCTGGCCAAGGAGATTGACGCCAAGGCCCACGGTGACCTTCTCAAGAAGCTCGCTGCCAAGCTGTAAGGAGAGGCTATGTCAGACCTGATTTCGGTAGCCCGACCCTACGCCCGCGCCGCTTTCGAGCGGGCACGCGAGGACCAGGACCTCGCCGGCTGGGCCGAGCAGCTGGAATTGCTGGCGGCGATCGCCGGCGATTCCCGGATGCACGATCTCCTCTCGAATCCCCGGGTGCCGCGGGACAAGCGTGCCCAGCTCGTGCTGGACATCGCCGAGGGCAAGCTCAACGACGGTGTGGCCAATCTGGTCCGCCTGCTGGGCGAGAACGGTCGCCTGCCGGCGCTGCCGGCCGTGAGCGAGGCCTTCAACGCGCTGAAGGCCGAAGCCGAAAGCCGCGTGGAGGCCGAGGTCATTGCGTTCCGCAAACTCACCCAGGCGCAGGAGAAAGAGATCCACAAGGCGCTGTCCGAACGTCTCGGCCGCGAAGTGGATCTGACCTCCTCGGTCGACAGCTCCCTTCTTGGAGGGGCCATCATCCGCGCCGGCGACCTGGTCATCGACGGCTCCGTGCGAGGCCAGCTGGACCGCCTGGCTGCCAATTTGAGTCGCTAAGAGGAAATTATCATGCAACTGAATCCCTCCGAGATCAGTGATCTGATCAAACAGCGCATCGACAAGTTCGATGCGGGCTCCGAGGCCTCGAACGAGGGCACCGTGGTCAGCCTGCAGGACGGCATCGCCCGCGTTCACGGCCTGGGCGACGTCATGCAGGGCGAAATGCTCGCCTTCCCCGGCGAAACCTACGGCATGGCGCTCAACCTCGAGCGCGACTCCGTGGGTGTGGTGATCCTCGGTGATTACAACCACCTGCGCGAAGGCGACACCGTCAAGTGCACCGGCCGCATCCTCGAGGTCCCGGTGGGCGACGAGCTGCTCGGCCGCGTGGTCGATTCGCTCGGGCAGCCGCTGGACGGCAAGGGCGCGATCGAGACCGGTCAGACCAGCCCGATCGAGCGCATGGCGCCCGGCGTCATCGAACGACAGGGCGTGGACCAGCCGCTGCAGAGCGGCATCAAGGCCATCGACGCCATGGTCCCCGTCGGCCGCGGTCAGCGCGAGCTGATCATCGGCGACCGCCAGACCGGCAAGACCGCCGTGGCCGTGGATGCGATCATCAACCAGAAGGATTCCGGCGTGAAGTGCATCTACGTCGCCGTTGGCCAGAAGGCCTCCTCGGTGGCGTCGGTGGTGAACAAGCTCGAGCAGGCCGGCGCGATGGATAACACCATCGTTGTCGCGGCCAACGCGTCCGAATCCGCCGCGATGCAGTTCATCGCCCCCTACGCCGGCTGCGCGATGGGCGAATACTTCCGTGACAAGGGCGAGGACGCCCTGATCGTCTACGACGACCTCACCAAGCAGGCCTGGGCGTATCGTCAGGTGTCGCTGCTGCTGCGCCGTCCGCCGGGCCGCGAAGCCTATCCGGGTGACGTGTTCTATCTGCATTCGCGTCTGCTGGAACGTGCCTCCCGCGTCAACGAGGAGTACGTCGAGCGTGCGACCAATGGCGAGGTCAAGGGTCAGACCGGATCGCTGACCGCCCTGCCGATCATCGAGACCCAGGCCGGCGACGTGTCCGCGTTCGTGCCGACCAACGTGATCTCGATCACCGACGGTCAGATCTTCCTCGAAACCGACCTGTTCAATTCGGGCATCCGCCCGGCGATCAACGCCGGTCTGTCCGTTTCCCGTGTCGGTGGCTCGGCCCAGACCAAGATCATCAAGAAGCTGGGCGGCAGCGTGCGTCTCGACCTCGCCCAGTACCGCGAACTGGCCGCGTTTTCGCAGTTCGCCTCCGATCTGGACGAAACCACGCGCAAGCAGCTGGATCGCGGGAAGCGCGTTACCGAGCTGATGAAGCAGGGCCAGTACCAGCCGATGTCCATCGGCGAGATGGCGTTCTCGCTGTACGCGGCCAATCAGGGCTACCTCGACGACGTCGAGGAAGACAAGGTCGTGGATTTCGAACGCGAACTCCAGGCCTGGCTGCGCTCGAACCAGAAGGCGCTGCTCGACGAGATCAACAGCAGCGGCGACTACAACGACTCCATCCAGGAACGCATGACCGCCGCCCTGGACGAGTTCAAGTCCAAGAACACCTGGTAACGGGAGCGCGCAATGGCGGGCACGAAGGAGATCCGGACGCAGATCAAGAGTATCCAGAATACTCAGAAGATCACCAAGGCCATGGAAATGGTGGCCGCGTCCAAGATGCGCAAGGCCCAGGACCGCATGCAGGAGTCCCGGCCGTACGCCGAAAAGATCCGCGACGTGATTGGTCACGTCGCGATGGCGAACGCCCAGTACCGTCACCCGTTCATGGTGGAGCGCGACGTCAAGCGCGTCGCCATGATCGTGGTGTCCACCGACCGCGGGCTGTGTGGCGGCCTGAACACCAACCTGTTCAAGCAGGCGGTCGCGGAAATGCGGCGCTACCGCGACGAAGGGGTCGAGGTGGATCTCTGCGTGTTCGGCAACAAGGCACTGCAGTTCTTCCGGCGGCTGGGGGGCAACATCGTGGCGCAGGCCACGGATCTCGGTGACCGCCCGCACCTCTCCGATCTCATCGGAACCGCGAAGGTGTTGCTGGACGATTTCCGCGAGGAAAAGATCGATCGCGTCGTCCTGGTGGAGAACAAGTTCGTCAATACCATGACGCAGAAGCCGCAGGTCACGCAGCTGCTGCCGACCGCGCCGAGTGCGGACGAAGAACTGGAATACCACTGGGACTACATCTACGAGCCGGAGCCCTACGAGGTCCTGGATACCCTCGTCGAGCGCTACGTGGAATCCCTGATCTATCAGGCCGTGGTCGAGAACGTGGCCTGCGAGATGGCCGCGCGGATGGTGGCGATGAAGGCGGCATCCGACAACGCCGGCACGATGATCAAGGACCTCCAGCTGGTCTACAACAAGGCACGCCAGGCCGCGATCACGCAGGAGATTTCCGAGATCGTCAGCGGCGCCGCGGCGGTCTAGCGACCGCCTCCGGCAGGCCCGACGCGGCAAGAATTACGACTTAGAGGATTGAACGCATGAGCTCTGGAAAGATTGTCGAAATCATCGGCGCCGTCGTGGACGTGGAGTTCCCCCACGGCGAGGTGCCCAGGGTCTACGACGCCCTGACGCTGGAAAACGGCCTGACCCTCGAGGTCCAGCAGCAGCTGGGCGACGGGATCGTCCGGACCATCGCCATGGGCAGCACCGACGGCCTCAAGCGCCAGACCGCCGTGACCAATACCGGGGGCCCGATCTCCGTGCCGGTGGGCCAGGGCACCCTGGGCCGGGTGATGGACGTGCTGGGCCGCCCGGTGGACGAGGCCGGCGACGTGGAGACCGAAGAAAAATGGTCGATCCATCGCAAGGCCCCGAGTTTTGACGAACAGGCGGGATCCACGGACCTGCTGGAAACCGGGATCAAGGTCATCGACCTGCTCTGCCCCTTCGCCAAGGGCGGCAAGGTGGGCCTGTTCGGCGGCGCCGGCGTGGGCAAGACCGTCAACATGATGGAGCTCATCCGCAACATCGCCATCGAGCACAGCGGGTACTCGGTGTTTGCCGGCGTCGGGGAGCGTACTCGTGAAGGGAACGACTTCTATCACGAGATGAACGACTCCAACGTGCTCGACAAGGTGGCGCTGGTCTACGGCCAGATGAACGAGCCGCCGGGCAACCGTCTGCGCGTGGCGCTGACCGGTCTGACGATGGCGGAGTACTTCCGCGACGAAGGCCGTGACGTGCTGATGTTCATCGACAACATCTACCGTTACACCCTGGCCGGTACCGAGGTCTCGGCGCTGCTGGGCCGCATGCCCTCCGCGGTGGGTTACCAGCCCACGCTGGCGGAAGAAATGGGTGTGCTGCAGGAGCGCATCACCTCCACCAAGAAGGGCTCGATCACCTCGATCCAGGCGGTCTACGTCCCGGCGGACGACCTTACCGACCCGTCCCCGGCCACGACGTTTGCGCACCTTGACGCGACCGTCGTGCTGTCGCGCCAGATCGCGGAGCTGGGCATCTACCCCGCGGTGGACCCGCTGGACTCGACCTCGCGTCAGCTGGATCCGCAGATCATCGGCCAGCAGCACTACGACACCGCGCGTGCGGTGCAGGGTACGTTGCAGCGCTACAAGGAGCTGAAGGACATCATCGCGATCCTCGGCATGGACGAGCTGTCGGAAGACGACAAGCTGGTCGTGGCCCGGGCGCGCAAGATCCAGCGCTTCCTGTCGCAGCCGTTCTTCGTTGCGGAAGTGTTCACCGGCGCCCCCGGCAAGTACGTGTCGCTCAAGGACACCATTCGTGCCTTCCAGGCCATCGTGGACGGTGAGTACGATCACCTGCCCGAGCAGGCGTTCTACATGGTGGGTACCATCGAGGAAGCCGTCGAGAAGGCCGACAAACTCGGCTAAGGAGCACCTGTCATGCCAATGACAATGCATGTGGACGTGGTCAGTGCCGAGGAGTCGATCTACTCCGGCACGGCCGAGATGATCGCGGCCCCGGCCGAGGAAGGCGAGGTCGGCGTGTATGCCGGTCACCTGCAGATGCTGGTTCGTCTGAATCCGGGCGAACTGCGCATCCAGGAGAAGGAAGGGGCGGAGCCCCAGCCGGTGTTCGTCTCCGGGGGCGTGATGGAGGTGCAGCCGCGCCACGTCACGGTGCTCGCGGATACCGCGGTCCGCGCGAAGGACCTGGACGAGGCCGAGGCGCTCGAGGCCAAGAAGCGGGCGGAGGAAGCCCTGGCCGACAAGCAGGCCGACTTCGATTATGCCAAGGCGCAGGCCGAGCTTGCGGAAGCCGCGGCCCGGCTGCAGATGATCGAAAAGCTGCGTCGCCGCCGCTGAACCGGCGGCAGACACGGCAGGGAAGGAGCACAAGGCCGCCTCTCTCGGGCGGCCTTGTTGTTTGTGGTCCCGGCCGGGATCTCGGTATGGAAGGGTAATTGTGGAACGACTGCATCTGATCATACTCGCCGCCGGCAAGGGCACGCGGATGCGCTCGGCCCTGCCCAAGGTGCTGCAGCCGCTGGGCGGCCGACCCATGCTGGCGCACGTGCTCGAGCGCGCGGACCGGCTGGAGGCCAGCGCCGTCCATGTCGTGGTCAGCCACGGCCGGGAGGCGGTGCAGGCGGCCTTCGCGCAGCGAGAGGACCTGCGCTGGGTGGACCAGGGCCATCCCGGGGGCACCGGACACGCGGTGGCCCGCGCCCTGGAGGGGATCCCCGACGGTGCGCGGGTTCTGGTGCTGTATGGCGACGTGCCCCGGATCCCGTTGGCAGACCTGGAAGGCTGTGCGCGTACGCGGGAGACGCTCACGGTGCTTGGTACCCGGGTGGCCGATCCCCGTGGCTACGGGCGCCTGATCGAAGACGCGCGGGGCAATCTGGAGCGGATCGTGGAGGACAAGGAGACGGACGCTGCGGAGGCCGCCGTGAACCGCATCAATACCGGGGTCCTGGCGGGCGATGCGGTGGCGCTGAGACGCTGGCTGGGTGCGTGCGAGCCCCCGGCCGATGCCGAGCGCGAGTGGTACCTGACGGATGTGGTCGCGGTGGCCCGGGGCGAGGGCCAGTCGGTGGCCCTGATCGACAGCCAGGACCCCGACGCGGTCCTGGGCGTGAACGACCGGGCGCAGCTTGCGGTGCAGGAACGCCTGCTCCAGCGGGAGATCGCCGATGAATCCATGCGTGAGGGTCTGGCACTGGCAGACCCGGCCCGGTTCGATTGCCGCGGTACGCTGGAGTTCGGCCGCGACTGCCGGCTGGACGTGAATGTCGTGGTGGAGGGAACGGTGATCCTCGGCGATGATGTAGAAATCGGTGCCGGGTGCGTGCTGCGTGACTGTCGTATCGCTTCCGGCGCGCGGCTGCAGCCGTATACGGTGGTCGAGGGCGCCCGGCTCGGCGAGCGGGCCGAGGCCGGCCCGTTCGCGCGCCTGCGTCCGGGGGCCGATCTTGGCGAGGGCGCCCGGGTCGGCAATTTCGTCGAGGTGAAAAACGCGCGCCTGGAGTCCGGTGCCAAGGCCAACCATCTTGCCTACGTCGGCGATGCGCGGGTCGGTGCCGGAGCCAACCTGGGGGCGGGCACCATCACCTGTAATTACGACGGGGCCAACAAGCATCACACCGAGATTGGCGCGGACGCGTTTATCGGCTCCAACACCGCGCTGGTCGCGCCGGTTTCCATCGGTGCGGGCGCGACCGTGGGCGCGGGCTCGACCATCAGCCGCGACGTGCCGGACGGCGCGCTGGCCCTGACGCGGGCGCCGGCACGGACCGTGGAAGGCTGGCAGCGTCCGGCGAAGAGACCGAAATCGGGCGAAGCCGGCACCGAGGCAACGGAAGACGGGGACTGAACCATGTGCGGACTGGTTACCGGCATTGCCGAGCGCAACATCGTTCCGCTACTGATCGAGGGCCTGCACCGCCTGGAGTACCGGGGCTATGACTCCGCCGGGGTCGCGGTCGCCCGCACGGCCGGCATTGAGGTCGTTCGTACCGAGGGCAAGGTCGCCGCGCTGGAGGAGCGGGTCGCGCAGGCCGGGCTCCAGGGCCATGCCGGCCTCGCCCACACCCGCTGGGCCACCCACGGGCGGCCCTCCGAGGCGAATGCGCATCCGCACCTGTCGCGCGACCGGCGCGTCGCGATTGCGCACAACGGCATCATCGAAAACCATGCGGCCCTGCGGGACGCCCTGGCGGCCGATGGCTGGAACTGTGCATCCGACACCGACAGCGAGGTCATCGCCCACCTGATCGAACAGGCGCTGGCTGCCGGGGACGAACCGGTGGCGGCCGTGCGCGGCGTCTGCGCCCGACTCCAGGGGGCGTGGGCGCTGGCCGTCACCGTGGCCGATGCACCGGACCGGGTCATCGTCGCCCGTCACGGGTCGCCCCTGCTGATCGGTCTGGGGATCGGCGAGAACTTTGCGGCGTCCGACATGCAGGCACTGCTGCCGGTCACCCAGCGGTTCATCGATCTGGAAGAAGGCGACATCGCGGTCCTGCGACGCGATCGCGTCGAGATCGAGGATGCGCGTGGCAACACGGTCACCCGTGAGGCGCGCGAGACCCGCTGCGAGGTGACCATCGCCGATCGCGGCGACTACCGCCATTTCATGCTCAAGGAGATCCACGAGCAGCCGCGCGCGCTGGCCGAAACCCTGGCCGGACGGTTCGGTCATGACGGCGTGCTGCCGAATCTGCTCGGCCCGGACACCGACCGTCTGTTGTGCGACGTCACCTCGGTGCAGATCGTCGCCTGCGGCACCAGCTATCACGCGGGCATGGTGGCGCGGTACTGGATCGAGGATTATCTCGGCATGCCGGCACAGGTCGAGGTGGCGAGCGAGTACCGCTATCGCCGGCATGTGGTCGCTCCCGGGACCCTCCTGCTGGTGCTGTCGCAGTCCGGGGAAACCGCTGACACCCTGGCGGTGCTGCGCCAGGCGCGCGAAGAGCCCTTCGCCGCGCGGCTGGCCATCTGCAACGTACCCGAGAGCACCATGGCCCGGCTCGCGGACCTGGTCCTGATGACCCAGGCCGGCCCCGAGATCGGCGTCGCCTCCACCAAGGCCTTCACCACCCAGCTCGCCGCGCTGGCCGTCCTGGTGCTCCTGCTCGGCGATACGGCGCGCACCGCGCGGCTCGGGGCCGCCGACCGCCAGGACGGTATCCGGGCGCTCCAGTCCCTGCCGGCAATGGCCGACGCCGCACTGCAGCTGGACGGGCGCCTCGCGCAGGTGGCGGAGCATCTGGTGGAGCGCCACCACGCGCTGTTCCTGGGGCGGGGGGTGCATTACCCGATTGCGCTGGAGGGCGCCCTGAAGCTGAAGGAGATCTCCTACATCCATGCGGAGGCTTACCCTTCGGGCGAGCTCAAGCATGGGCCCCTGGCACTCGTGGACGCCGAAATGCCGGTCATTGCGGTGGCACCGGATGACGCCCAGCTGGAGAAACTCGCGAGCAACCTGCAGGAGGTACGGGCCCGCGGCGGCGAGCTGATCGTGATCGGCGAGGAGGCGGCGGCACGCGCCCTGGGCCCGGATGACACCTGGGTCGGCATGCCCCACGACGGCCCGTTGAACTCGTGGATCGCTCCGGTTCTCTTCGCGATCCCGTTGCAGCTGCTCGCGTATCACACCGCCGTGCTCAAGGGCACCGACGTGGACCAGCCGCGCAATCTGGCCAAATCCGTGACCGTGGAATAGTCCGCATGGCTTGTATTGCCACGCCGGCTTCGCTAGATTCCCCGGCGTCCTGAAAACCGTGACCGGAGTACCCCATGGATCAGCAACAGATCAATCAGCGCTGCGTCGAACTGTTCAACTCGCCGCGGGTGCAGACCAAGATGTGGAATCCACGCATGTTCTGGGAGGTGGGGCGCCACCTGAACGTCACCTCCGACCAGCTGACCGATCCGAAGGTAGACGTCGCCGAACTGGAAGTGATGCTCTCGGCCGCGGCCTACGAGCCGTCGCAGTGCGCGGACGAGGTCAACCAGCGCGAAAGCGGCCGTGCGGACTTCATCCGCCGCGCCGTGCAGTCCGGACAGCGCCCGTTCCTGCGCCGCGCCGACTGAGGCGATTTCCGTGTTCGGCCTCCGCGTAGGAGGCGAGTCCCCGCGCCGTTCCGGCGCAGGCGATTGGCCGAAGGCAAAATCGGCCGGAGGGCCGGCCTCCTGCCGGGCCAGGGTTCGACCTCCTCCCTGTAGGAGGCGAGCCCCCTCGCCGACCCGGCGCAGGCGATTGGCCGAACGCAAAATCGGCCGGAGGGCCGGCCTCCTGCCGGGGCCAGGGTTCGACCTCCTCCCTGTAGGAGGCGAGCCCCCTCGCCGTTCCGGCGCAGGCATTGGCCGAACGCAAAATCGGCCGGAGGGCCGGCCTCCTACCGGGGCCAGGGTTCGACCTCCTCCCTGTAGGAGGCGAGTCCCCGCGCCGTTCCGGCGCAGGCGATTGGCCGAAGGCAAAATCGGCCGGAGGGCCGGCCTCCTACCGGGGCCAGGGTTCGACCTGCCCGTAGGAGGCGAGCCCCCTCGCCGACCCGGCGCAGGCGATTGACCGGACGTAAAATCGGCCGGAGGGCCGGCCTCCTGCCGGGGCCAGGGTTCGACCTCCCTGTAGGAGGCGAGCCCCCTCGCCGATTCGGCCCTCTCGCCGACCCGGCATCACGTCCGTTCCGGCGGTCCGCCTCAGGCCCGCAGGAGCGGACCCTCCACCGCTTCACGGGTTTCGCGGCCCGCCAGTTCTTCGATCACCGCCAGGGCGAAATCCATCGCCACGCCGGGGCCACGTCCGGTAATCACGGTACCGTCGATCTCCACGGCCGCTCCGCTCGACTCCACTCCGGTGCCGTCGAGGGCGCCGGTAAAGCAGGTCGCTCGGCGGCCCTGCAGCAGCCCCGCCTGCGCCAGGACCTTGGGTGCCGCACAGATGGCCGCCAGATGCCGGCCCGCTTCTGCCTGTTTCTGCAGCCGCGCGATCAGCCGCGGGTCATCGCGCAGGTGATTCGCGCCCGGCAGTCCCCCGGGAATGGCAATCAGATCGAAATCCTCGCCGACGGCCGTTTCGAGGTCGCTGTCCGGCTGGATCACCGTAGCGCGCGAGCAGGTGACCGGCCCGGCCTCCTGACCGGCCACCGTGACCTCGAAGCCGGCCCGCCGGAACAGGTCGATCATGGTCACGGCCTCCAGCTCTTCCGAGCCGGAGGCCAGAGGTACGAGCACTCGCGTCATCGAGCCCCTCCCGCTAGCGTCCGTTGTAGAAGTTCAGGCCCTTGAGGAGATTGAGGGCCTCGTTCAGGCCAAAGTCGCGCTCGGCCAGGCTTTCTTCTTCCTCGTCATCGACATCGTCCGGCAGGTCGGGCCGCGCGGGCGAGTCGTCTTCCGAGCGCGATACCCGCAGGGTCTCGTCCAGCGCGATGTCCGGGGTGATCCCTTCGTCCTGGATGGACCGGCCGTCCGGGGTGAAGTAGCGTGCGGTGGTCAGCTTGATCCCGGTCTGCTCCGACAGCGGCAGGATGGTCTGCACCGACCCCTTGCCGAAGCTGTTCTGCCCCATGATGATCGCGCGACCGTGGTCCTGCAGAGCACCCGCGACGATCTCCGAAGCCGACGCCGAGCCGCGGTTGACCAGTACCACCATCGGCACGCCATCGAGGACGTCTCCCGGCGAGGCGTCATATTCGATCTGCGCCTCGTCCAGCCGGCCCTCGGTGTAGACGATCCGTCCTCCGTCCAGGAAGGCGTCGGACACGCCCACGGCGCCGTTGAGGATTCCGCCCGGGTTGTTGCGCAGGTCCAGGACCAGGCCCTTCAGGCCGTTGGCCTCCTTGAGCTCCTCGATCGCGCTGACCAGATCCCGCGCCGTGCGCGTCTGGAAGTTGCTGACGCGTACGTAGCCGTAGCCGTCTTCCAGCATCTCGGAGCGGACGGATTCCACCTGGATGATGTCGCGCGTGATGGTGATCTCCAGCGGCTGATCCTCGCCGTCGCGCACCACCGTCAGGGTGATGTCGGAACCCTGTTCGCCGCGCATCCGGCTGACGGCATCCGACAGGGTCATGCCGCGCACCGAGTCGCCGTCCAGACGCACGATGAGGTCACCCGCCTGGATGCCCGCACGATCCGCCGGCGTATCGTCGATCGGAGCGATGACCTTCACGAAGCCGTCTTCCATCCCGACCTCGATCCCGAGGCCGCCGAACTCGCCCGAGGTTCCCGCTTCCATGTCACGGAAGTCGTCCTCGTCGAGGTAGGAAGAGTGCTCGTCGAGCCCCGTCAGCATGCCCTGAATGGCGTTGTCCAGCAGCTCGCTGTCGTCGACTTCCTCGACGTAATTGCGCTTGATGCGCATGTAGACGTCGGTGAAGCGCTGCAGGTCCTCGACCGGCAGTGCCGACAGACCGGCGGCATCGTCGCGCCCGGCGTACACGCCCACGGACACGCTCAGCATGATGCCCAGAACGAGGCCGGTGAGCAGGCCGTAGCCGGAATGGAAAATCTTGTTCATCAGAGTATCCCTTGTCCGAGGTCTTTCTGCGGATATGCGCCCAATTCTAGCATTCCGCCCTTACTGTGACGGCCACCATGCCTGCGGGTTCAATGTCTGCCCCTCCCGCCGTACTTCGAAGTACAGTCCCGGCGCGATGGCGGGACTGCCTTCCCCGGCGCGACCCACCGGCTCGCCTGCATCGGCCGATTCCCCCGGCCCGGCCAGGATGTCTTCGAGGTTGCCGTACAGCGTCAGATAACCGTCCCCGTGATCCAGGATCACCAGGAACCCGTAGCCCTGCATCCAGTCCGCATAGACCACACGACCCTGATGCACTGCCCGCACCGGCGCGCCGGAGGGCGCCTCCAGCACCACCCCGTTCCACTGGCTGCGCAGGCTGCCCCGGCGTTCGCTGCCGAAATCGCGGATGACCCGCGCATCCACCGGTCGCGGCAACTCCCCCTCCAGATCCGCGAACGGGACATCCGGATTGACCGCGCGGGACCGAGGGGTCGCCTCCTCGCCCGTTTCTTCTTCGGCGGTGGTGGCATGGCGTTGCTCTTCGATCTCCGTGATCACGCGATCCAGGGTCTCGGCGTTGCGTTCGAGGCGTTCCAGCTCGAGTGCCTCGTCTTCCATGGCCGCCTCGAGTTCCTCCAGTGCCGCCCGGCGGGCTGCCTCCTGACGCTCCAGTTCGGCCATCGCTTCGCGGGTCTCGGTCTCGCGGCGAGCCAGCCGTTCGCGTTCCTCGGTCAGCCCGGCACGGGCCGCCTGCAGCTCCTCGATCCGTTGGTGCAGGCCTGCCAGGGTCCGTTCCCGCGCCTGCTGAATGGCGGACGCGTAAACGGGGTGGTGCCGCTGTCCGTCTTCCGTCGGTCGGTCACGCTGCCCGTGGCGCGCCTGCAGCCACTGGTCATGCACCAGTCGCGCCGCGTCGTGTCGCTGCTCGTGCAGCCGTTCCTCGCGCCGGGCCACGCGAGCCTCGTGCTCGGCAATCACCTCCTCCTGGGCCTCACGGCGGCGTTCCAGCTCATCCAGTCGTTCGCGTTGTTCGCCCGCGCCCCGGGCGGACGCGGCGATCCGGTCTTCCAGATCGGCGACTGCCGCGCGGCGTTCCTCCAGCGAACGTTCGACGTCCCGGATGGCCTCCAGGGTCTTTTCCAGCTCCGCCTCGGGTTCCAGCGCCGTGGCCGGCACGGCAACCAGCAGCCCCGCCAGCAGCAGGCCAACCCATGAAAGCGACAGGGACAAGATTGCGTGAATCCGCATATCGGGGTACGTTTGCGTTCTAATATTCTCACCCAGTGGCAGGGGTCTTGCCCCTCCGAACGAGAGGCTGCCGTGAGCGACGAACCGTGCATCGAAGACGAACTGATGTCGCAGGACGAGGATATCGAGAGGGCCTCGCGCTCGCTCAAGGCCATGTCCCATCCGCTGCGACTCAAGATCCTGTGCATTCTGGGCGACCGGGAGGTCAGCGTACAGGAAATCGTGGATCAGGTCGGGACCTCGCAGAGCAATATTTCCCAGCACCTCGGAATCCTGCGTGACAAGGGCATCCTGGCCACGCGCAAGGACGCCAATCGGGTCTATTACCGCGTGGGGGACTCCCGCACCCTGCGCCTGATCGGTATGATGCAGGACGTCTTCTGCCGTTCCTGAATCCCGACCGGTCTCCCGCATGCTTGAACGACTGCCCGAATTCCTTGCCAACAACCCGATTCTGACAGGCGCCCTGATCGCGGTGCTTGCCCTGATCATCTACGCCGAGTTCCGGCGCCTGACGCGCAAGTACCGCGAGCTGGCGCCCACCGAAGCGGTGCGCGTAATGAACCAGGATGATGCCCTGGTGCTGGATGTGCGCGAGCACAACGAGGTCTCCGGCGGCCGCATCGGTGGCGCGAAGCATATCCCCCTCGGCGAACTGAAAAAGCGCATGCAGGACATCGAGGCGTGGAAGTCCAGCCCCGTGGTGGTCTATTGCCGTAGCGGTAACCGGTCCTCCATGGCTGCGAACCAGCTGACGGCGGCCGGCTTCGAGGACGTGGTCAATCTTTCCGGTGGCATCCAGGCATGGGAAAATGCGGGCATGCCGCTGAAGAAGAAGTGACATGCGCTTCGAGGTCTACTCTACCGGGCACTGCCCGTTCTGCATCCTCGCCCGCCGCCTGCTGAACCAGCGCGACCTCGGCTTCGACGAATACCGCATCGACCGGGACTCCGGGCTGCGCCACGAGATGGAACAGCGGGCGGACGGACGCACCAGCGTCCCGCAGATCTTCCTGGGGGACACCCATATCGGCGGCTACGATGAACTCCAGGCCATGGAACGGTCCGGCGAGCTGGACCGCCTGATTGAGGCCTGCGGGGGCGTGGACGCCGGCGATTCCACGAACACCTGAAAGGATCCGAACGCACCATGGCTGAAGAAAACCAGACCGACGCGGCCGCACAGGGCGGCCAGGGCTCCGATGGCCCCGAATTCTCCATGCAGAAGGTCTTCATCAAGGACCTGTCCTTCGAGGCCCCCGGCGCCCCGGAGATCTTCCTCAAGGAATGGAAGGGCGAGACCGGCATCCAGCTCAACACCCAGGCGCGCCCGGTGGGCGAGCAGGAAGGGGTCTACGAGGTCGAGCTGGGCCTGACGGTCACCACCGAATCCAACGGCGAGACCGGCTACCTGGTCGAGATCAAGCAGGCCGGGGTGTTCATCGTGCGCGGTTTCTCCGAGGAGCAACGCAATCAGCTGCTGGGTGCCTACTGCCCCAATGCGCTGTTCCCCTTCGCCCGCGAGACGGTTGCCGACCTGGTCCTGAAGGGCGGATTCCCGCAGCTGCTGCTGCAGCCGGTCAACTTCGACGCGCTGTATGCCAAGCACCTGAAGGAACAGCAGGAAGGTTCGGGTCAGGGCCAGGGAGGCAACGGCGCCGCCGTCACGGCCAGCGAAAACCCCTGAGCCGGCCCGGCGCATGCGCATCGCGGTACTGGGGGCCGGTTCCTGGGGGACCGCCCTGGCGGTGCATGCCGCACGCCTGCACGACGACGTGCGGCTGTGGGGGCGTTCGGCCGAGACTGCCGAGCGGCTGGAACGCGAGCGCGAGAATCCCCGTTATCTCCCCGGCCTGACCTTCCCGCGCAACCTGCGGGTGAGTGCCGACACCGAGGTCGTCGATGGCGTCGACCTGGTGCTGGTGGCCGTACCCTCGGGCGCCTTCCGCGAGACCCTGCGCTGGCTGCGGCCCCGGCTTGCACCGGGGCAGGCGGTGGCCTGGGCCACCAAGGGCCTGGAAACCGCGACCGGTGCCTGGCTGCACGAGGTGGCCGAGGCGGAACTCGGCCCCGGACAGCCGGCGGCCCTGATATCCGGGCCTTCGTTCGCCGCCGAGGTCGCGCGCGGTCAGCCCACTGCCCTCACCGCCGCCTCGGCCGACCCGGAGCGCCGGCGACGTCTGGCGGATGCCTTCCACGGCGGTTCCATGCGCATCTACGGCAACCCCGACGTGATCGGCGTGGAGCTGGGCGGGGCGTTCAAGAACGTCCTCGCGGTGGCCTCCGGGATCGCCGACGGGGCCGGGTTCGGCGCCAATGCCCGCGCCGCGCTGCTGACCCGCGGGCTGGCCGAGCTGCAGCGTCTGGGCGAGGCCCTGGGCGCGCGGCCGCAGACCCTGACCGGGTTGTCCGGCCTCGGCGACCTGCTGCTCACCTGCACCGACGACCAGTCGCGGAACCGCCGGGTCGGTCTGCTGCTGGGCCAGGGGTACGACCTGGCGACCGCACGCGAGCGGGTGGGCCAGTCGGTAGAAGGCGTCGAGACCGCGCGCGTGGCGGTGGAGCGTGCGCATGCCGCCGGCGTGGAGATGCCGATCTGCGAAGAGGTGCACGCGGTGCTCTATCGTGGCCGGCGGGTGCACGATGCGGTACGGCGCCTGCTGGAGCGCGACCCGGTCGCCGAGAATATCTGACCCATCGGCTCATTCGCCGCCGGCGAAGTCCAGCTGCCGCCAGGCCTCGTAGATCACCGCCGCGACGGAATTGCCGAGATTGAGGCTGCGGCTGCCGGGCTGCATCGGCAGCCGCAGGCGCCGCTCCTCCGGGATCGCGTCCAGTTCCTGCTGCGGCAGGCCGCGGCTCTCGGGGCCGAACAGGAAGGCATCGCCCGCGGCGAACGCCGGGGTATCGAAGCGGCTGCTCCCGCGCGTGGTGATCGCGAACACCCGCCGCGGGGCCACGGATTCCCGCCAGGCGGCCAGGCTGTCATACTCGCGGACCCGGGCCCATTCCCGGTAATCCAGCCCCGCGCGGCGCAGCCGGCTCTCGTCCAGGCTGAAGCCCAGCGGGTGGATCAGATGCAGGGCCGCCCCGGTGTTGGCGGCCAGACGAATGACGTTCCCGGTGTTCGGCGGGATCTCGGGCTGATACAGGACGATGTGAAACATGAGCGAAGCGCGCGACGATTCGCGGCTCTCCCTGGAATTCTGCGGGCTGCATTTCAACACGCCTCTGGTGCTGCTGTCCGGCTGTGTCGGCTTCGGCGAGGAATATACCCGGGTGGCCGGCTTTTCCAACCGGGATGCCGGTGCGGTGTGCCTCAAGGGCACTACCGGGGCCGCCCGGCCCGGCAACCCCCCGCACCGGGTGTACGAGACCCCGGAGGGCATGCTCAACGCCATCGGCCTGCAGAACCCCGGGGTCGAACAGGTGGTCGGCGGGATCCTGCCGGGGCTGGATTACGACGAGACGCGCTTCATCGCCAACGTCTCCGGCTCCACCATCGAGGAATACATCGCGGTCGCGCGGGCCTTCGAAGATTCCCCGGTGGACGCGATCGAGATCAACATCTCCTGCCCCAACGTGAAGGAAGGCGGGGTCGCCTTCGGCAACGACCCCGACATGTCCGCGCGGGTGGTCGAGGCCTGCCGCTCGGTCACGCAGAAACCGCTGATCACCAAGCTCTCGCCCAACCAGACCGACATCGCCGAGAACGCCCGGCGCTGCATCGAGGCGGGCACCGACGGCTTTGCCGTGATCAACACCCTGATGGGCATGGCGGTGGATGCCGAGAGCGGCCGCGCGGTGATCGGCAACAACCAGGGCGGACTTTCGGGCCCGGCGATCAAGCCGGTGGCGCTGCTGAAGGTCCACCAGGTCCACCAGGTAGCGAAGGCCCACGGCATCCCGATCATCGGCCAGGGCGGGGTCACCCGCGCCGAGGATGCCCTGGAATTCCTGCTGGCGGGGGCTGCTACCGTGGGCGTGGGTACCGGTCTGTTCTACGATCCGCTGTGCCTGCCGAAGATCCTCGCGGGCATCAACGACTACATGGACCGCCACGGGATCGGCCACGTGAGCGAGCTGACCGGACGACTGCAGCTGAACGAGGGCTTCTCCGGCTGCGGCGCCTGACGTGCCGGCAGCACTCGCGCCTGCCGGTTACGGCCGTTCCTCGTTCATTCCCAGTTCCTGGATCTTGCGCGTCAGCGTGTTGCGGCCCCAGCCCAGCAGGGCCGCGGCCTGCTGGCGGTGTCCGCCCGAGGCCCGCAGCGCCTCCCGGATCAGCGTGCGTTCCATCGCCGGCTGCAGGCTCCCCAGCACGTCCCGGTCGCCGCGTTCCCAGTGCTCGCGGGCCACGCGCGCCAGTTCATCGGTCCACTCCCGGGGTTCGACCGGCACGGCCTGTGCAGGTCCCGGCCCCGGTTGCGGCGTGCCCGTGGACCGGGGCGTGTCATCGCGGCGCAGTTCCGCCGGAAGGTCGTCCAGGTGCACTTCGCGTCCGGAGGCCATCACCGTCAGCCAGCGGCAGGTGTTTTCCAGCTGGCGCACATTGCCCGGCCATGGCAGGCGCTGCATCTCCGCGACCACCTCGGGGCGCATCACCTTGGGCTCCACGCCCAGCTCGGTGGCCACCTCGCTCATGAAATGATTGACCAGCAGCGGGATATCTTCCGGCCGCTCGCGCAGCGACGGCACATGGATGCGGATCACGTTGAGGCGGTGGAACAGGTCCTCGCGGAACTGCCCCGCGCGCACCCGCTCTTCCAGGTCCTGGTGGGTCGCGGCGATGATGCGCACATCGGTATGGATGGGGGTATGCCCGCCCACCCGGTAGAAGGTGCCGTCGGCCAGCACTCGCAGCAGGCGGGTCTGCAGGTCGAACGGCATGTCGCCGATCTCGTCGAGGAACAGGGTTCCGCCGTCGGCCTGCTCGAAGCGGCCCTTGCGGGTCTGGCTGGCGCCGGTAAAGGCCCCCCGCTCGTGGCCGAACAGCTCGCTTTCCAGCAGGTCCTTGGGGATGGCCGCCGTGTTCAGGGCGATCAGCGGCTGCCCCGCCCGCGGACTGTGCTGATGCAGCGCGCGTGCGACCAGCTCCTTGCCGGTCCCCGATTCGCCGTTGATCAGAACCGTGATATTGGAGCGTGACAGGCGGCCGATGGCGCGGAACATCTCCTGCATCGCCGGCGCCTCGCCGATGATGGGGGTTTCCTCGGCGCTGCCCTCGTCGGGCGTTGCGGCCGCCAGGCTGTCACGGCGGGCCTCCAGGGCACGCTGCACCAGGGCCACCGCCTCGTCCACGTCGAACGGCTTGGGCAGGTATTCGAACGCCCCGGTCTGGTAGGCGCCCACCGCGCTCTCCAGATCGGAGAATGCGGTCATGATGATGACCGGCGGCGCGTCACCGCGGCTCTGCATGCGCGCCAGGAAATCGAGCCCGTTGAGCCCCGGCATGCGAATGTCGGCGACGATGGTATCCGGGGTGTCTTCCGTCTCCAGGGCCGCCCATGCCGCGTCGGCGGACTCGAACCCGCGCACCGCGATATCGGATCGGCTCAGGGCGCGTTCCAGCACCCAGCGGATGGAATCGTCGTCGTCGATGATCCAGACCGTCGGATTCATGCGTCGGGGCTCTCGCTGGCGGGCGGTCCGGCCACGGGCAGGAGGATGTCGAAGCGCGTGGAGCCGGGCCGTGAATGGCATTCGATCAGGCCGTCATGCAGCTGGACCAGGCTCTGCGCGATCGGCAGGCCGAGGCCGGTGCCGCTGTCGCGGCCGGTGACCATGGGGAAGAAGATCCGCTCGCGGACCTCCTCGGGGATTCCCGGCCCGTTGTCGCGCACGCTCAGGCGCGCGACCAGCCGGTGGCGTTTGCCGGAAACGGTGTACTGGCGCAGGATGCGCGAGCTGAGCACGATCTCGCCCTCGTCGCCCAGCGCCTGCAGGGCGTTCTGCACCAGGTTGAGGAGCGCCTGCACCAGCATGTCGCGATCCGCTTCGATCTCCGGGATCGAAGGGTCGTAGTCGCCGCGGATCTTCACGCCCAGCGGCAGCTGGACGCTGATCAGGCCGCGCACATGCTCGAGGACCTCGTGCAGGTTAAGGGGGGCGCGCTGCGGCATGTTGTTGGGGCCGAGCATGCGGTCCACCAGCGAGCGCAGGCGGTCGGCCTCATGGATGATGATGCGCGTGTATTCGCGCAGGTCGGGATCGTCCAGTTCTCCGGCCAGCAGCTGCGCGGCGCCGCGCAGCCCGCCGAGCGGGTTCTTGATCTCGTGCGCCAGCCCGCGCGTGACCGCGCGCGAGATGGCCTGCTGCTTCTGCAGCTGTTCCTCGCGCGAGATGCGCTCGTGCCGGTCGATCGCGCTGAGTTCGAACAGCAGCCGTCCGGGTTCGTCACCCTCGCCGTGCAGCGGCGTGATCACCACGTCCGCCAGAAAGCTTTCCGCGCGCAGGGGTTCCAGGCGCCGCGCACGCAGGGTGATCGGCTGGTCCCGGGTCAGGGCGTTGCGCAGACGGGTGGTCAGATTGCGGTCCAGATGCAGCCACTGGCCGAGCGGGTGACCGAGGATGCGTTCGCGGCTGAGGCCCAGCAGGACTTCGGCCGCGCCGTTCATCGCCTGCAGCCGCAGATCCCCGTCGGTCACCATCACGGCCGTGGACAGGTCGTCCCACCACGGGGGGGTGGGGAGCGAGGCGGTCGGAGGGGGCGTATGCGGGCTCATCACCCGGCTTCAAGCATGAAGTGCGCCAGAATGGCCACGAGGGCGTCGCAGCGCTTCGTCCGGCGGCGTTGTGCGGTGGCGCTCTGATGAGGTGCAGTCATTGCCCTATTGTAGGGCATTCTGTGCATCAAAGTGGTGCGATGCCCGTGGCTGGCTCAGAAATCCACCAGTTCCACGGGCACCGGGACGTCCTCGATCGAAGTTTCGTCTTCATCGTCGGTCTCTTCGTCCGCATCCGCATCTTCCTCCGGCTCGTCGTCCGTCGGGTCTTCTCCCGGCCGCCGTATCGGGCGTTCGAGGATCTCGCGGGCGTTTTCCAGGGGGACGGCGCCCATCGGCTCCTGAACCTCGATGCGTTCGCTGCGCCCGTCGCCGGGTGCCTCGTCGGAGAAATGCACCACACCGTCTTCGTCCACCCAGCGGTGGACTTCGGTGGAGGCCAGAACGCCGATGCCCGGCGCCCCGGCGATGGCCAGGGCCACAAGCCCCGCGAGGGAGGCTCGCGGGGTCATCAGGCGGCGGGCCTTACCCATACCGACTGCACCCGGGTGCCGGCGTCCTGCAGGCCGGCCAGGCGCGGATCGGGGCCCGCGGGCGCGTGGCCGGCCTCGATGCATTCCAGCCAGTCGTCCAGCGCGGCCATGCGCAGGAGCGTCGGGGCGGCGCCGCGTTCGATCGCGCTCAGCGGGCGCTCGCGGTGATAGCCATCCAGCAGGGCGCGGTAGCGTTCGCGATCGAGCTCGCCCGTCTCGCTGACGGCCACCGCCAGCGCGATGCGCGCCAGTTGCCAGAACGCCGGCACGGGGGCCGGCGGGAGCGTCAGATCCGCCAGTCCGGTGTGTTCGCCGTGCCGCCGGACCGAGCGCCAGAAGCTGCCGGCCACCGGCAGGTCCTCGAACCGGTACAGCCCCTGATGATGCAGCTCGCGGTTCAGTTGTTCGCGCGCCTGTTCGTCCAGGGTGGCGCTCAGGTCTTCGGTACGTTCGCGCAGCTGCTGCTGCAGTACGCCGCGGCGCCAGACGCCGTCCTGCGGCAGGGCCTCCGCCGGATGCCAGGCCTGCCAGCGGGCCGCGAGGCGCCCCAGCGCCTCCGGCGTGCCGGGACCGCTGGCGATCGCCCCGGGCTCCGCGGCGTTGCCGCGCTCCAGGGTCCAGTGCGCGCGATCCCCGTCAAGCTGCGGGGCATCGCCGGCGGCGGGCAGCCCCACGGGCGCGCCGGCCGCCCGGGCGGCGGCAAAGGCTGCTTCCAGCGCCGCGGCACCCGCGACCGGCAGTTCCACGGTCGACTGCGTGCTCACCATTCCAGGATCCTCCAGCGGGGCGGGGTGAAACCGGGGGCCAGGTCGTCGCGGCGTTCAAGATCGCCTTCCCCGGTGACGTCCACCAGATAATAGGTCGGACCGGCGGCCGGGGTGACCTCGACGATCACCAGCTCACCGTCCACGCGATATTCGCGTCGCCGCTCGCCATCGCGCTCCATGATGATGACGTCCGCCTCTTCCAGTTCCTGCAGCTGGCGGGCGCGCTCGTCCAGCACCGGCGGCGGTGCGGGCTCGTCGCCGGCGGCTTCGTCGGGCATGTCGGGCGGTGGCGGGGCGTCTTCGAAGTCCTGCGCCGCCAGCGGCCCGGCGGCGAGAACAAGGCCCAGCAGGGCAGCGGCCAGCGCCGTGGCGCGGGTGCTCGTCATCATCAGAGCTCCATCAGTCGTTGTTTCTCTTCCGCCGAGGGCTCGAAGCTGCGGGCCTCGTAGTACTCGAAGATCACGTCCACGACCTCCTCGGGGGTGTCCACCACCGAGTATAGATTGAGGTCCTCGGCATCGATGGTGCCATGGGTGACCAGCGCGTCCTCGAACCACTGCAGCAGGCCTTCCCAGAACTTGCTGCCCACCAGCACGACCGGGATGCGTCGGGTCTTGCCGGTCTGCACCAGGGTCAGGATCTCGGCCAGCTCGTCCAGGGTGCCGAAGCCGCCCGGCAGTACCACGTAGGCGGAGGCGTACTTGACGAACATCACCTTGCGCGAGAAGAAGTGCCGGAACCCCAGGCCAATGTCCTGGTAGGGGTTGGCGTGCTGTTCGTGCGGCAGCTGGATGTTGAGCCCGATGCTGGGGGAATGGCCGGCGAACGCGCCCTTGTTGGCGGCCTCCATGATGCCCGGCCCGCCGCCGCTGACCACCGCGAAGCCCGCGTCCGACAGCTGGCGCGAGATCTGTTCCGCAAGCAGGTAGTCCGGGTGATCGGACGGGATGCGCGCCGAGCCGAACACGCTGACCGAGGGCTTGATGTGCGCCAGGCGCTCGAAGCCCTCCACGAACTCCGCCATGATCTGGAAGATCTTCCAGCTCTCGCGGGTCAGCGAGGAATCGTCGATGGGCCGCAGCCCGGGGTGTTCGGCTCGATCGTGATCGTTCATGAGGGGCGCGTTCTTTGCACTCTGGGGCGCCTAGACTAACCGTGGCCCGACGGCCGCACAAATCGCGCCGGCGCTGCTCGGGCCGGGGCCCGCAGCCTGCTAGAATGCCTCCCTCGCAAGCCCAGCCGGATCCGCATGATGTCGCAAGCCCCGCTCGTCCTGGTCGACGGTTCTTCCTACCTGTTCCGGGCCTACCACGCCCTGCCCCCGCTGACCGCCCCCGACGGCCACCCCACCGGGGCGCTCTACGGCGTGGCCAACATGCTGCGCAAGCTGCGCGCGGACTACGCCCCCGAGCGCATGGGGGTGGTGTTCGACGCGAAGGGGCCCACCTTCCGCGACGAGATCTACCCCGAATACAAGGCCACCCGGCCGCCGATGCCGGAGGAGCTGGCGGCGCAGATCGAGCCGCTGCACGAGCTGGTGCAGCTGATGGGCTTCCCGCTGCTGTGTGTGGAAGGGGTGGAGGCGGATGACGTGATCGCCACCCTGGCCGACCGCGCCGCGGCTGCCGGGCAGGATGTGGTGATCTCCACCGGGGACAAGGACCTGGCCCAGCTGGTGGACGACCGCGTGACCCTGGTCAACACCATGAGCGGGACGGTGCTGGATCCCGCCGGCGTGCGCGAAAAGTTCGGCGTGGAGCCGGAGCAGATCGTCGACTACCTCGCGCTGATGGGCGACAGCGTGGACAACATCCCGGGGGTCGAGAAGGTCGGGCCCAAGACTGCGGCCAAATGGATCGCGAAGTACGGCGACCTCGACACCATCCTCGAGCGGGCCGACGAGATCGGCGGCAAGATCGGCGAGAATCTGCGCGCTGCGGCCGATCGCCTGCCGACCTCGCGCGAGCTGATCACCGTGCGCCGGGATGTCGATCTGCCGCTGGGCCCCGATGACCTCGAGCTGCGCGAGCCCGATTCGCAGCAGCTGCTGGAGCGGGTGCGCCACCACGGGTTCTCCCGCTGGCGGGCGGAGCTGGAAGGCGGCGACGCCGGGGGCGATGCCTCCGGTGGCGGCGGGAATGCCGATCCGGGGCAGGCGGCCGAATACCACACCGTGCGGGACGAGGCGGCATTCACGGAGTTGCTGGAACGCCTGCAGGGCGCCGCGCGGGTCGCGTTTGACACCGAGACCAGCAGCCTGGAGGCAATGCGGGCCGAGCTGATCGGCATGTCCTTCGCGTTCGAGGCGGGTACCGCCTATTACTTGCCGCTGGCCCACAGCGGTCCGGATGCCGATCCGCAGCTCCCGCGCGAGGCGACCCTGGAGCGCCTGCGGCCGTGGCTGGAATCGGCCGAACACGGCAAGCTCGGCCACAACCTCAAGTACGACCGCAACGTGCTGGGCAACCATGGCATCGTGCTGCGCGGCATTGTCGATGACACCATGCTGCAGTCGTTCTGCCTCGACGCCGGCGCCAACCGGCACGACCTGGATTCCCTGGCCGAGCGCCATCTGGATCACCGCACCACGAAATACGAAGACGTGGCCGGCAAGGGGGCGAAACAGATCCCGTTCGCCGAGGTGGACGTCGGCATCGCCACCGATTATGCCGGCGAGGACGCGGACATCTGCCTGCGTCTGGACGCCCTGTTCCGGCCGCGCCTGAACGAGGCCGAGGGCCCGGCCTTCGTCTACCGCGAGATCGAGATGCCGCTGGTGCCGGTGCTCGCGGACATCGAGCGCGCCGGCGTGAAGGTGGAACCGGACCTGCTCGGCGAGCAGAGCCAGGAGCTGCTGAGCGAGATGGAGCGCATCGAGCGCGAGGCCTTCGACGAGGCCGGTACCGAGTTCAATCTCGGCTCGCCCAAGCAGATCCAGGAGATCCTGTTCGAGCGTCTGGGCCTGCCGGTCCTGCGGCGCACGCCCAAGGGCCAGCCCTCCACCGCCGAGGACGTGCTGGAGCAGATGGCGGACGACTACGCCCTGCCCCGGCTGATCCTGGAGCACCGTGGCCTGTCCAAGCTGCGCAGTACCTATACCGAGACCCTGCCGCGGCGTATCCACCCGGAGACCGGGCGGGTGCATACCTCGTATCACCAGGCCGGCGCGGCCACCGGGCGCCTGTCGTCTTCCGAGCCCAACCTGCAGAACATCCCGGTGCGCACCGAGGCCGGCCGGCGCATCCGCCGGGCGTTCATTGCCGAGCCGGGGTACCGCCTGCTGGCGGCCGACTATTCGCAGATCGAGCTGCGGATCATGGCCCATCTGTCGCAGGACGCCGGCCTGCTGCAGGCCTTCGCCGACGGCCAGGACATCCATCGCGCCACCGCGGCGGAGGTCTTCGGGGTCGACCCGGATGCGGTCACCGGCGAGCAGCGCCGCGCGGCCAAGGCGATCAACTTCGGCCTGATCTACGGCATGTCGGCCTGGGGGCTGGCGCGCAACCTGGGGATCGAGCAGACCGAGGCGCGGGAGTACATCGACCGCTATTTCCACCGCTATCCCGGCGTGCACGACTACATGGAGCGGGCGCGCGAGCGCGGGCGCGAGCAGGGCTATGTGGAAACCCTGTTCGGGCGCCGGCTCTACCTGCCCGAGATCAACAGCCGCAACGGGGCCCGCCGGCAGCAGGCCGAACGCGTGGCGATCAACGCCCCGATGCAGGGTACCGCGGCCGACATCATCAAGCGTGCGATGGTGCGCATGGCGCGGGACCTGGACGGCAACGGGCTCGATGCCCGCATGATCATGCAGGTGCATGACGAACTGGTGTTCGAGGTTGCCGACGATGCAGTGGAGGCCCTGGGCGAACGGGCCCGCGCCGCGATGGGCGGGGCGGCCGAGCTGGATGTCGAGCTGCTGGTGGACATCGGCGTCGGTGATAACTGGGACGATGCCCACTGAGGCCCCCTGTCGGAGCCGGAGGCTGAGCATGGCGGATCTCGAATCACTGGCCCGCGGGTTCAACCGCGTGGCCCCGTGGCTGGTCGCGGGCCTGCTGCTGGCGGCCGGCTGGGTGGCGGCGGACCGCTACCTGGCCGGCGGTGGCGGCAGCGACGCTGTCGTGGTGGTGACCCCGGAGATCTGCGATCTCAATGAAGGGGCCTGTACCGCGCAGCACCCCGAGGGAGGCGAGATGACCCTCGAGATCACCCCGCGACCGGTCCCCATGCTGCGGGAGCTGGAGCTGTATCTGCGCCATGTCGGGCACGACGGCCGCGATCCCGAGTGGGTCGAGCTGGATTTTGCCGGGGTGGAGATGTACATGGGGTTCCAGCGCCCGCGCCTGGAACGCGTGGGCCCGGGTGAATACGCTGGCACCACCACCCTGCCGATCTGCACCACCGAGGCGATGACCTGGGCGGCGACCGTGCTGCCGGAAGGCGACGGCGACGCCGCGCGGGTACAGTATCGCTTCGTGACCGCCCGCGACCACTGACGTACGGGCTTCCACCGAGGATTGCGCACGATGTCCCGACTTCCCCTGACCACCCTCCTGTGGGCCCTGGCCGCCGTCGCCGCGGCCGCGCTGCTGCTGTATGTATGGCTGGTGCCCGGGCAGCCCCCCGCGGGCGAGGCCGCCACTCACGAAGACATCCCGGTGGCCGACCGGGTGACCGGCGGCCCGTTCCAGCTGCCGGTCTCCACCGAGGGGGAGGCCTTCGATCTGCGCGATCTGGAAGGACAGTATGTGTGGCTCTATTTCGGCTATACCTCCTGTCCGGATGCCTGCCCGGTCAGCCTCGGATGGATCCGGATGGCGCTGGAGCAGCTCCCCGAGTCGCTGGAGGACCGCGTCAGCGCGGTGTTCGTCAGCGTGGATCCCGAGCGTGACGACCGCGAGCACCTGGCGGAATACACCGACCATTTCCATCCCCGGATCCAGGCGGCCACCGGCCCGCACGATGCGCTGGAGCCGGTGGTGGAGCAGTACGGGGTGTTCTACGAGAAGACCGACAGCCAGTCCGCGATGGGCTACGTGATCGATCACAGCTCGTCCACCTACCTGGTGGGGCCGGAGGGCGACCTGCTGGAGATCCATTCGCACGGGACTTCGGCGGATGAACTGGTGGCGACCCTGCAGGCCCATGCGGAACGCGAGTGAGGGCCGCGGTTGCGCGCGCTTTCCCGGGTTGTGACGCATTCCCGTCCGACAGTAGAAGGACCGGGAACTTCACGGCCGGTCAAGCGTCATAAGGGGTGAGCGCCGTGGCCCGGCGTTCCCCGCTTCTCTCCCTGAGCGGGAAGACCTCGCCTCCCCCTGTCGAGGTCGCTGTTGCCCCGATCCTCCTCCCCGGGATCGGGGCACTTTTTTGTTCACGGTCTTTCTTCGGCCCCGCTGTCCCCGTCCTCTGCCGTTTCCTCCTCCAGCCATTCCGCCAGCAGCCCGCGCAGGTCGTCGACGCCCTGGTTCTTCAGCGCGGAGAAGGTCTGCAGCGAAGCCTCGATTCCGGCCTCTTCCAGGCGTGCGTGGGTGGCGTGCAGCTGGCGCTCGGCTTCCTGTCGCGAGATCTTGTCGGCCTTGGTCAGTACGCAGTGCAGCCGCCGGTTCGCGCCGGTCCATTCGAGCATCTGCCAGTCCAGGTCGGTCAGCGGACGGCGGATGTCCATGATCAGGACCAGCCCCGCCAGGCACTGGCGTCGGCGCAGATACCCGCCCAGCAGCCGGTCCCAGTGTTCGCGCTGTTTCGCGGAGACCTTCGCGTAGCCGTAGCCCGGCAGGTCGATCAGGCGCCAGTCCTCCGCCGGCGGCAGCGTAAAGATGTTGATTTCCTGGGTGCGACCCGGAGTGCGTCCCACCCGTGCGAGGGCCTTGCGCCCGCACAGACCGTTGAGGGCGCTGGACTTGCCGGCGTTGGAACGCCCGGCGAAAGCGATCTCGACCCCCTGGTCCGCGGGGAGCTGGTCGAGGCGGGAGACACCCCGGGAAAAGGCGGTTTCACGAAAACGAGGTTGCATGATCGAAATCATCCTGAGCTGAGCGGGACAGTGGGAAACTTTTGTGGGTTCCCTGGCGTTGTGCTATAAACTGCGCCCCAGATTTTGATCGCCCTTCTACACGGGGCACAAGGAACGGGTCGAGGCCCGGCACGCATATACAAGCAGGAGATTCTCCACCATGAACCACAAGCTTTCCGCTCTCTTTGCTGCCCTGTCCGTCTCCCTGATGCTCCCGCTCTCGGCGGCCCAGGCGGGCGATCCCCAGCGCGGTCAGGAACTCTCGCAGTCCTGCGCCGCCTGCCACCAGGCCGACGGCAACAGCACCAATCCCGAGTGGCCCAAGCTGGCCGGGCAGCACCCGAAGTACACGGCCAAGCAGCTGCGCGACTTCCAGGATGGCGAGCTCCGCCACGATAACCTGATGGCCGGAGAGGTCGCCGACCTCAGCGAGCAGGACATGAAGGACCTGGCGGCCTATTACGCCGAGCAGAGCATCACCACCGAGACCGCCGACGAGGACGTGGTCGCCCGCGGCGAGCAGATCTATCGCGGTGGCATCCCGTCGGAAGGCGTGGCCGCATGCATCGCCTGCCACGGCGCCCAGGGCCAGGGCAATCCGGAGGCCATGTTCCCCAAGGTCGCCGGTCAGCACGCGACCTACAGCCTGGATCAGCTGCAGCAGTTCCGTGACGGCGAACGTCGCAACGACAACGGCCAGATGATGCGCGGCATCGTCGGCAACATGTCGGATGAAGACATGGAAGCCGTGGCCCAGTACATGGCCGGCCTGCAGCCGAACTGAGCACGGTACGTACGGCCCGGGTGCGCAGCGGTGCTCCGGGTTCGTCCGGTTTACGAGGGGGCGGCTGTGGCCGCCCCCTCGTTGTTTCGGGTTCCGGAAAATGCACGGGCGGGAACCCGGATACCGGAATGAAGTCGGAAGGCGGGGCGTCTGTTCCCGCGCCCTCCACGCAGCGCCGGAACCCAGCGTCCGTGCGGAATGTCGTGGAAATTGAATTTCCGACCGCGTCCCGACACATTCGGGGCGATTAACGCAGGTTTGAACATGGCAGAATCCCATCAGCCCGCAGGGGCCTCCGAACGCAGCAACCGGACGGGCTCCGAGTCCTCGTCCGGCCGTCAGGCCCGGACCCCGCGCCGCAGCCGGATCATCGTCGAATTCCTGGGGTCGATGAACCTCGCGATCACCCTGCTGGTGGCCCTGGCCATCGCCTCGGTGATCGGCACCGTGCTGGTGCAGAACGAGCCGTACACCGAGTACCTGATCCAGTTCGGGCCCTTCTGGCACGAGATCTTCGCCGGGATGGGGCTCTACCAGGTGTATTCGGCGACCTGGTTCCTGCTGGTGGTGACCTTCCTGGTGGTTTCCACCGCCTTCTGTGTCTACCGCCAGACGCCGGGCATCCTCAAGGACCTGCGCCGCTACAACCTGCAGGTGAAGGAAAAGTCCCTGCGTTCCTTCCCGGCCAGCTCTACCGGCGATCTGGGGCAGTCGCAGGAGGATTTCCTCGCCCATGCCCGCCGGGTTCTGAAGGCCCAGGGTTTCCGGGCGCGGGAAAAGACGCGAGACGGCGAGACGGTCGTCGCCGCGATGAAGGGGCGCTGGAACCGCCTCGGCTACCTGCTGACGCACGTGGGGATCGTGGTGATCTGCGTGGGCGCGCTGCTCGACGGCCAGTTCCTGCTCAAGGTCAACGAGTGGATGGGCAACGTCGAGATCGAGACCCGCTCCATCCCCGAGTCGCAGGTGCCCGAGATCTCGCGCGTCCCGGTCAGCAACCCGTCGTTCCGCGGCAGCGTGGAAATCCCCGAGGGGGCCTCGGCCAACGTGGTCTTCCTGCCGGTACGCGAGGGGTATCTGGTGCAGGATCTGCCGTTCCGGGTCGAGCTGGAGGAATTCCGGATCGAACGCTTCTCCACCGGCGCGGAACAGTCCTACGAGAGCGACCTGGTCATCCATGATCCGGAGCGCGACGAACCCTTGCGCGCCACCATCAGCGTAAACGACCCGCTGATCTACAATGGCTATGCGATCTACCAGTCCAGCTTCGCCGACGGCGGTACGCGTCTCGAAATGGAGGCCATCCCGCTCGGCGCAGGCGCCCTGCGCGGCGTGGATTTTCCGGGCCGGATCTTTGACGAGATGGATATCCCGGCCCCCGGCGGCGAGGAGCTGACGATCGAGTTCATCGACTTTTCCGTGGTGAACACCCAGGCGCTGCTCAACGAGGAGGGCGAGGAAGAAAACGTGTTCCTCGGCCCGCGCGTGGATTTCCGCCTGGTGGACCGCACCGGCGCGGGACTCTATTACCGCAATTATCAGAATCCGATCCCGCAGGAAGGGGCGAAATATTTCCTCAGCGGTGTCCGCGAGAGTCCGGCCGAGGAATTTTCCTACCTGTTCATCCCGGCGGACGCGGATGACTCCCTGGATCGCTTCCGCACCTATCTGACCATGCTTCACGATGACGAGGTCCGCATGGCCGTCGCGCAGCAGGCCGCGCGGGGTTCGGAGGACATGATGGGCGGAGAAGAAGGGCGCCAGGCGATCGCGCGCACCGTCAGCATGCTCATGCAGACCTTCGCCGAAGGCGGTTACCCTGCGGTGGACGCCGAGATCGAGCAGCGCATCCCCGAAGGCCAGCGCGAGCAGCTCGGCGGCCTGCTGTTCCAGGTCCTGAACTCCGGGCTCCAGGGCCTGTACATGGAAGTCCTGGAGGAAGAAGGCGTGGTGGCGATCACCGAGGCGGAACAGCGCTGGCTGGAAGATGCCGTTTCGGCCATCAATGCCCTCAACTTCTACGGCTCGCCGTATTTCTTCCGCCTGGACGACTTCGACCATCGCGAGGCCTCGGGCCTGCAGATCGCGAAGGCACCGGGCGAAAGCACGGTGTACACCGGCAGCCTGATGCTGATCATCGGGATCTTCCTGATGTTCTACGTGTCCTACCAGCGTCTGTGGATCGTGGCACGTCCGAACGAGGACGGCAGCGGCACCCACGTGGTGATGGCGGGCACGAGCAACCGTCACCGGGTGGAATTCGAGAAGCGCTTCGCGCATCTTAAACGGTGGATCATCGAGCAGAAGAACGTTGGCGACGATGAATCGCCGGATTCTGCAACCAACAAGAACGACTAAGTCGCACGCAGTCGGAGGAGAGCGCCCCATGTCTGTACCCCACGAGGCCCTGGATTTCGAACGGCCCGGATTCTTCCGGCAGCTGCTTCTGCGGGACTGGGCCTACATGGCCCTGGTCCTGGCGGTGGCGGTCACGGCCTATGCCATGTACGGCCACATGATGGACCGCTACGACACCGGCGGCCTGATCCTCGCGGCCGGCATGAGCGCCTGGCTGGGCTGGTTCTGGCGGCCCTGGCAGCTGTTCTCCGTCATCGTGGCGGCGCTTTCGCTGTTCGGGGTCTGGCTGTACGGGGATGATCTGGCGCGCGGCGAGAGCGTGTTCTGGCTCAACTACATCGGTTCCGGCCAGGCCGGGGTGATGTGGATGAGCGTGATGGTCTACCTCTCCACGGTTGCCTATGCCGTGGGCCTGTTCTCGCGTTCCGACTTCCCCTATCGCGTTGGCGGGGCCTTCGCCTGGATCGCGGCGGGCGCGGGCCTGATGGCCCTGATGGTGCGCTGGCGCGAGATCTATCTGCACGATCCGAGCTGGGGCTACATCCCGGTCGCCAACCTTTACGAGGTGTTCGTGCTGATGGTGGCCATGATCGCGCTGATGTACCTGTACTACGAACAGCGTACCGGCCAGCGGGGCATGGGTGCCTTCGTGATGCTGGTGGTTGCGGCCTCCACCACCTTCCTGCTGTGGTACATGTTCGATCGTGACGCCCACATGGTCGAACCGCTGGTGCCGGCGCTCAACAGCTGGTGGATGAAGATCCACGTGCCCACCAACTTCGTCGGCTACGGCGGATTCGCGATCGCGGCGATGCTGGGCGTGGCCTATCTGGTGCGCCACCGCATGGAACGCACCCGTCCCGACTCCCGTGTGCTGGCCCGCATCCCGAGCAAGGATGCGCTGGACGGGGTGATGTACAAGGCCATCGCCATCGGCTTCGCGTTCTTCACCATCGCCACCGTGCTGGGCGCCATGTGGGCGGCCGAGGCCTGGGGCGGCTACTGGACCTGGGACCCGAAGGAAACGTGGAGCCTGATCCTGTGGCTGACCTACGCGGCCTGGCTGCACATGCGCTTCACCAAGGGCTGGCGCGGTCCGGGCATGGCCTGGTGGGCGGTCATCGGTCTGTTCGTGACCACCTTTACCTTCCTGGGCGTGAATATGTTCCTGTCCGGTCTGCATTCCTACGGAGAACTGTAAATGAAGCGTCGTCAGTTTCTTGGAACTCTGGCCGGTACGGGCGCCCTGCTGGCGTCCGGCCGCCTGCTGGCCGACTTCGCCGAGGGGCGCAACTTCATGCGCCTGGACTCGCCCGTCGATTACGGTCTGGACGAAGGACGGATCAAGGTCGTCGAGGCCTTCTGGTACGGCTGCCCGCACTGCTACTCGTTCGAGCCGCTGGTACAGGAGTGGAAAGCCGAACTGTCCGATGACATCGAATTCGAGTACATGCCGGCCCCGCTGAACGATGTCTGGGCCCTGCACGCGCGGGTCTACTACGCGGCGGAGCAACTGGGCATCGTGGATGCCATCCATCAGCCCTTCTACGACGCCATTCACGAGCAGGGGCGCGAGATGCGCTCGGAGAGCGCGATCCTGCGATTCGTCAACCAGATGGATCAGGATGCCGACGCCTTCCGCGAGGCGATGCGTTCGGAAGACGTGGCGCGCCAGGTCGGCCGCTCCGCCGAGCGTGTGCGCGAGTATCGTCTGGAAGGCGTCCCGTCGATGGTGGTCAACGGCGAATCCGTGGTTTCGGCCAGCATGACCACCAGTCACGAGCAGATGCTGGAGATCGCCGATCATCTGATCGCCGAGGCCCGGGGCTGAGCGCCCCGGCCCGACCCTCGAGGGAACGCATGTCCGATCCGTCGCCGACCACCGCACGGCGCCTGGTACAGTGTCTGGAGCAGGAAGGGGTCGAACGGGTCTTCGGCCTGCCCGGCGAGGAGAACATGGCGGTCCTCGATGCCCTCGAGGACTCGCCGATCGAGTTCGTCACCACCCGCCACGAGCAGGGCGCGGCCTTCATGGCCGATGTCCACGGCCGCCTGTCCGGCCGGGCCGGGGTCTGCATGGCAACCCTGGGGCCGGGCGCGACCAACCTGATCACCGGCGTGGCGGATGCCAACATGGACCACGCGCCGCTGGTGGCCATCGCCGGCCAGGCCAGCACCCACCGGTTGCACAAGGAATCCCACCAGGTCCTGGACCTCAAGGGGCTGTTCGGTCCGGTCACCAAATACGCCTCCAGTGTGGTGGAGCCCGAGATCCTGCCCGAGGTCCTGCGCAAGGCCTTCAAGTGGGCCGAGGGCGGCAAGCCGGGGGCCAGTTTCATCGAGCTGCCGGAAAACGTGGCATCCCAGCCCTGCCCGGTGGCGCCGCTGCCGGTCCACTCGGGGGCGCCGGCGGTGCCCGCAGAGGCGTCGCTGGCGGCGGCAGCACGGTTGCTGGAGCAAGCCCGGCATCCCCTGATCCTGGCCGGTAACGGCGTGATCCGTTCGGGCGCCAGCGAGGCCCTGGCGCATTTCGCCGGGACCCTCAACATCCCGGTGGCCAACACCTTCATGGCCAAGGGCGTGTTGCCGTTCCGCCACCCGCTGGCGCTGGGCAGCGTGGGGCTGCAGAGCCGCGACTACGTGCACTTCGGCTTCGACAAGGCGGACGTGGTCCTGTGTATCGGCTACGACCTGGTCGAATACCCGCCGTCACTGTGGCATCCGGAGGGTGACTGCACCCTGATCCACGTGGATGCCTCGCCGGCGGAGATCGACGGCCACTACGACATCCAGGCCGAGGTAATCGGCGATCTGGAAACCTGTCTGCGGGATCTCGCGGAGCGGGTCAGCCCGCGCGAGGAGACCGTGCTGCGGCCCCTGCGCCAGTTGCTGATCGACGACATGAACGAGCACCGGGATGACACCGGTGTCCCGATGAAGCCGCAGAAGATCATCTGGGATCTGCGCACCGCCGCCGCGCTGGATGCCGTCGTGATCACCGACGTGGGTGCCCACAAGCTGTGGATGGCCCGCATGTTCCGCTGCGAGCAGCCCAACACCTGTCTGATCTCCAACGGGTTCGCGAGCATGGGCATCGCCGTGCCGGGGGCGGTGGCGGCCGCCGCGCTGGACCCCGGCCGCCAGGTCGTGGCGGTCACCGGAGACGCCGGCTTCCTGATGAACGTGCAGGAACTGGAGACCGCCGTGCGCCTGGGCCAGAGTTTCGTGGTGCTGGTGTGGAATGACAGCGCCTACGGCCTGATTGAATGGAAGCAGGTGCGCGAATATGGCCGCAAGGCCTCGGTGGACTTCGGCAACCCCGATTTCGTCGCCCTTGCCCGGTCGTTCGGGGCCCAAGGGATGCGCATCGAGCCCGGCGACAGTCTGGAACAGGCCCTGCGTTCCGCCCTGGCGCGCCCCGGAGTCACCGTCATCGACTGTCCGGTCGACTATTCTGAAAATCTCAAGCTCACGGAACGCCTGGGGGATCTCGTCTGTCCCTTCTGAACAGGAGTCCCGTGAGGGATGACGGGCAGGAAGGATGACACCATGACGGAAAACGGCGCGTCCGCGGAGCCTGGTGAACCCGCCCGTGGTCTGGTCTGGCAGCCGGAGGCTGCGGGCCAGCGATTGCGTCTGCTGAGTTTCAATGCCCAGGTGGGCATCCATTCATCGCGCCTGCATCACTACGTCACCAACAGCTGGAAGCATGTGCTGCCGTACGGCGGGCGCATGACCAACCTGGAGCGCGTGGCCCGCTTCATCCGCGACTTCGACATTGTCGGCGTGCAGGAGCTGGATGGCGGCAGCCTGCGCTCGCGCTTCGTCGATCTGTCCAACTGGCTGTCGGACCGCGCCGACTTCCCCCACACCTATACCCGCATCAACCGCGATCTGGGCCAGATCGCCAAGCATTCGCTGGCGTTGTTCTCGCGCGTGGAGCCGGCGCGTGTGGAGATGCACAGCCTGCCCGGACCGCTGCCCGGACGCGGTGCGGTGGAAGCCCGCTATGCGCTGGCCAACGGGGAGGAACTGGTGCTGTTCCTGCTGCACCTCGCGCTGAGTCGGCGCGCCCGCCGCCAGCAGCTGGACTATGTTGCCGAACGCATCGCGGATCAGCCGCACGCGGTGGTGATGGGCGATCTCAACTGCCAGCAGGACAGCCCCGAGATCCGCCGTCTGGTCGCGCGTACCGGGCTGATGGAACCCATGGCCTGCCCCGCCACCTATCCCGCCTGGGACCCGCAGCGGGTGTTCGATCACATCCTGCTGACCCCGGACCTGCACGTGTCCGACATGCGGGTCTACAACGTTGCGCTGTCCGATCATCTGCCCGTGGGTGTCGAGATCCAGCTCCCCGCGAGCGAACGTCTGGCCGCCGGGACCGCTCCCGCCTGACCGGTCCGCGCGCCGCATTTCCGGGGTTCGGCGGTGGCATTCAGGTCGCCCATCAGCTGTAATGGGCGCCCGTACAGGGGAGAGCCATGGCCGACAACGACCTGCGCAAGAACGTCATCGAACTGGAGTCGGCGCTCAATGCCGAGCGCGAGCGCATGCGTTCGCTCCGGCGCGTGGCCCTGCGCGCCCTGGCCGTCCTGTCGGCCCGCGAGCCTGATCTCGAGGGCGCGGTGCATGACCTGACGCGCACCATCGAAGACAACCCCGAGGATACCCGGGCCCTTGATCGCATGAGTGCCCGGCTGGCGGACACCATCCGCCAGCAGGACCAGCGCGAGGACCTGGAAGCCGGTTTGCTGGCCGCGCTGGAGAGCGGGTTGCAGGGCTTCACGTTTCTGGCCGAAGACCTCGCAAAGGTCCATCAGGCCGCCGAACGCGGAGACGCGGACCTGACGCGCCGAAGTCTCGCGCGGGTGTTCTCCGCGTTGCAGGAGAACTGCGGCCAGGCGCTGGCCGAGCGCGAGCAGCTCTCGGAGGTGATGGGCGAGATCCGTTCGCGCCTGAATGACGTGGATTCGGCCCTGTCGGCCGCCCACGACCACTCGGAACGCACGCGGACGTCCATCCGCGAGCTGCACGAGAACATCTCCGGGGATGTCAGCAGCATCAAGGGCCGCGTGGTCGACATCACCGACATCGACACCATGCGCCGCGAGGTCGTTGAGGGCCTCGACCGGGTCGCCGACCGGGTCCGCGATTTCCGCGATACCCGCGAGGCCGAACTGCTGGCAGCCCTGGAGCGCAACCGGGCCCTGCGTGCGCGCAGCCAGGAGCTGGAGAACCAGGTCGCCGGGCTGCATGACCGACTGTCCCGGGCGCGGGACGAGGCCACCCGCGACAAGCTGACGGGGCTCCTCAACCGGCACGCCTTCGACCAGCGGATGGCCGCCTTCCCGGCCGATGCCGGGCCGGCCTCTCTGATCGTCTGGGACATCGATCATTTCAAGCGTATCAACGACGAATACGGTCATACCTCGGGCGACCGCATCCTCAAGGCCGTCGCCGAGGTGCTGGCCGAACGCGTCAGTGAGCCCGACTTCGTCGCCCGTTACGGCGGCGAGGAGTTCGTGATGGTGATGCATCAGCCGCTGGAGGCCGCCCGCGAACAGGCCGACCAGCTGCGTCGCGAAGTGGCCGCCATCGTGGTCAGGGCCGGCAGCAAGCGCCTCAAGGTCACCATCTCCGGCGGCATGACGGAGCTGCGTGCCGAGGCGCCCGAGGGTACCGCCTTCGAGCTGGCCGACAAGGCTCTGCTGGCCGCGAAACGCCAGGGCCGTGACCGTATCGTCGCCGTTGCGCCGGTCTGAGCGGAGGGTTCGAGAATGCCGGAAGCATCCGACGTGATCTTTGGTGAAGTCCTGTTCGACCGTTTTCCGGACGGCCGTGAAGTCCTGGGCGGAGCCCCGTTCAACGTCGCCTGGAACCTGCACCAGCTGGGGGAACCCGTGCTGTTCGTCGGTGGTGTGGGAAACGACGCCGCCGGGGGACGCGTGCGCGAGGCCATGCGCGAGGTCGGCCTGGCGGAAGACGCACTGTATACGCACCCACAGGCCCCCACCGGCGCGGTGCAGGTGACGGTGGAGGACGGCGAGCCCGCCTATCACATCCTGCCCGACCAGGCCTATGACGACCTGCCCGCGACGGTCGATCCCGCGGTGCCAGCCCGCATCCCGCTGCTCTATCACGGCACGCTGGCCCTGCGCAGCGGCAACCGCGAGCTGCTGGCGGCCCTGCGCCGGCGCTGCGAACGCCGCTTCGTCGACGCCAACCTGCGCGAGCCCTGGTACGACCCGCAGGACGTGCGCGACCTGCTCCGGGGTGCCGATGTGGTCAAGCTGAACGCCGACGAGCTGGCCACGCTGTTCCCGGACACCCCGGGGGCGGAGCGCGCCGATCACTGCCTGCAGGCCTGCGACATCCAGTCCGCGCTGATCGTCACCCTGGGCGCCGACGGCGCCGAGATCCATCCGCGCGCCGGTCAGCCCGTGCGCGCCCGCGCCCCGGTGGTAGAGGGCATGCAGGACGCGGTAGGCGCTGGCGACGCCTTCGCCAGCGTCGCCATCCTGGGCCTGCGCCGCGGCTGGGGCTGGGAAGGCACCCTGCACCGTGCCCTCGAATTCGCCGCCCGCGTGTGCACCCTGCAGGGGGCCACCACCACCGACCCCGGGTTCTACCGCAGCGCGGTGGCGGCCTGGACTTAGTCCATGGTGGGACGCGTGCCGAGGATGGCCCCGAGGCCGCGATAATGCGTCAGCAGCTCGCGACCGCTGGCCGTCAGCTCGGGGGTGGCCTCGAGTCCGAAGTCGCCGGCCACGCGCCGGATCTGTTCGTGGCCCGCTGCCGGCTCTTCGATGATGCGCCACAGCAGACGCGCGCCCAGTGGGTTCAGCTCGGCGAAGCGGATGCGATCATCCGGCGCGCGACAGGCGAGCAGCAGGGTGGGTGAATCGCCCGGCGCCTGCGGGCGAAACTCCGGCCCGATGCGATGGACCGGGAAGCCGTAGGCCAGCAGGCGGGCCGCGGGCGAGAACACCGGGATGTCGGCCAGCACGTCGCCTTCGGGGTCGCAGGCTTCGGCCGGCCCCTCGTCGGCGTAGAACAGCTCGGTCTCCACGCGCTCGTAGTGGGCCAGCTCCGCGAGGAACGGCGGGTCGCCGGCGGCAGCCGGGCGTCCGTCGGTCAGATAGCTCACGAATTCGTTGCCCAGCTGCGGAAAATACGGCGTATGGCACCCGTGGTCGCGATAGAAATCGCGCACCAGCGCCAGCCACGGGTCTTCCGTCAGCGTCCTGCGCAGCACCGGAAAGCCGCGCCCCAGCAGGCCCGCGACATTGTTGATGAACAGTCGGCGGTAGATCGCCAGTCGGCGGTCCTCCAGCCCCTCCGGCGGCGGGTATCGTTCCGGATCGCGCAGGTGGCGGGCGAAGGCCTCCTGGAGCGCCCGGGCGTCCGTGTCAGGCATGTTCCACCCCGGAAAGCCGGTCCTGCCGCGGCACCGCTTGTTGCAACCGCCGGATGGCCTCGACTTCCGCCAGCAGTTCCTCCAGCGGCGGCAGGTTGAAATCCCGCTCCAGCAGGGTCGGTACCGGTCCCAGGCGGTCGAAGGCACGTGCCAGCAGGGCCCAGGCTTCCTCTCCCACCGCCTGGCCGTGGGTGTCGACCTTGAGGTCCGGGGCTTCGTCGTCGTGCCCGGCGATGTGGATGTAGCGCACCCGCTCCAGCGGCAGCGAATCGAGGAAGGTCGCGGCGTCATAGCCGTGGTTCACGCTGTTGACCACGATGTTGTTCACATCCAGCAGGAGATCGCAGTCGGCCTCCTCCAGCACGGCGCGGATGAACGTCGCTTCGTCGAGGTCGGTCCACAGGGGCGTGTAGTAGGACACGTTCTCCAGGGCCATACGCCGACCGAGCACATCCTGAACCGTCCGCACGCGGTCCGCCACGTGGTGCACGGCCTCTTCGGTGAACGGCAGTGGCATCAGGTCGTAGAGATGGCCCGAGCCGTCGCCGCAGGCCGACAGGTGTTCGCTGTAGTCGTCGATGCCATGGGTGTCGAGGAAGCGCCGCAGTGCTGCCAGGAATTCCCGGTCGAGGGGGCGCGGTCCGCCAATGTCCAGGGACAGGCCGTGACAGGCGAACGGGTGTGCTTCGGTATATTCGCGGAAGATCCGGCCCAGACGCCCGCTCAGGTGCATCCAGTTTTCCGGCGCGGCCTCGAAGAATCCCGGGGAGTCGCTCGCCTCCGGCGCTTCGGCCAGCGGGGCCAGGAGGCCCCGCCGCAGGCCGAGCCCGGCGCCGCTGACGCGGGCCGGGCAGACCGGGGCGATCCGTTCAGCCGCCACAGGTCCCCTCCCCGCAGGCGCCTTCCGAATCCTTGTCGTCGGGTTCGCCCGAACCGCCGCAGGTCCCTTCGCCGCAGGCGCCTTCGCTGTCCTTGTCGCCGTCGTCGCTGGCCCCGCAGGTGCCTTCCCCGCAGGCCCCCTCGGCGAGCTGGGTGTACCCGCCGGCCTGCTGATAGCCGTGATCCAGATCGGCCGAGGCGAACGCGGGCGTGGTGGACATGGCCAGACCGACTGCGGCGGCGCCGGCTGCACCGGCCAGGGATTTCATGGAGAACAGTTCGTCTTTCATGGTGTTTTCCTCTCGATGGCGGGTCAGGGACCCTCGATGGTTATAGCCGCTCGCGGCGGCTTTCGCTCTCATCCGCGGTGCATGAACCGGCGGCGGATGTAGTGATCAAGACTCAGATAGCGGCCGGCTCCGATGAAGAACAGCGCCAGCAGCATCACGAAATACGTCGCGGCCATCTCGATGCCGTTGTTGACGATCGCGAAGTTGCCGGCCTCGGTGAGCCAGTCGTAGTTGCCGTGTTCCTGCAGGATCGATTTCGCGCGGTCGAGGCGCTGCTGTGCCTCGGCGATCCCGTCGCAGTTGAACAGGCACATCATCGGGTCGGAGATGCGCTGCCAGCCGTGCTCCAGATGGGTGGTGACGGCCGCCACCACCATCGTGATCATCAGCGGGATGGTGGCCCAGCGGGTGGCCAGGCCCAGCAGCAGGGCGATCGCACCGAGGATCTCGGCGTAGGCGGACAGCAGGACCATCAGGTACGGGAACGGCATCCCCAGCCCCCAGTCCGGGTTGCCGAACCACATCACCACCTGTTCCGACGGAAGCAGGCCGTCCAGCTTGTTGGTCCCGGCCATCCAGAAAACGGGCGCCAGATAGAGCCGCAGAAGCAGCGGGGCCAGGAAGTCGGCCGCGCGGGTGGTGTCCAGTGCCCGCTGGGCGCCGATGGCCAGGGTCCGTATCGTTTCCATGTGGGTCTCTCCCTGCGTTGATCCGTTGCGTGCAGTCTGGATCGCTGCCGTGGAAACCGGGAGATCCACGGAGCCGGGGTTTATGCTCGATCGTCCGGAACCGGCATCCGTGGTTCCCCTGACGGTTTCTGCGCGACTGTCGGGTTAGGCTGGGCCTGTGTGCAGCAAATCCGGAGCAACCCGCCATGGACCCGATGCCCGTCGACGATGTGCTCTCCACCGTGCTGGCCGCGTACAACCTGCGGGCGCGGATCGACACCAACCCCCGCCTGTGCGGCGAGTGGCAGCTGGGCACCTCGGGGACGGGGAACGCAAGCTTCCATCTGGTGGGCGAAGGCGGCTGTTACCTGCACATGGTGGATGCCCCGGTGCGGCGTCTGGAGGCCGGGGATCTGCTGTTGCTGCCCCATGATGACTGGCACCTGCTGTCCAGCCGCGACTCCTGGGAGGAACCCGCCAACCACCTGAACCTGGTGACCGGCGAGGACCCGGAGCATGCCGCGGTCACGCAGCTTTTGTGCGGCCATTTCGAATTCGATTCCGGCCGCCGCAACCCGGTGCTGTCCGGCTTGCCCGGCTGCGCCATCATTCGCCACGCCGAGGCGGGGGAGCGGCTCGGGCACCTGGCGCGGCTGATGTTCATCGAACTGATGGAGCGCCCGCCCGGCTATCGCCCCGTGCTGGATCGCCTCGCCGACACCCTGTTCGTGATGGCCGTCCGCCACCACGTCTGCCGCGTCGGGGAGCCGCCGGCCGGGTCCCTGATGGCGGCCCTGGCCGACGAGCGGATCCGGCGTGCGCTGGATGCGCTGCACGCCCGCCCCGAGGCGGCCTGGACGCTGGAGGGTCTGGCCGGCGAGGCCGCGATGTCACGCAGCAGTTTTGCCGAGCGCTTTCACGCGCTGGTGGGCCAGTCCCCCATCGAATACCTGACGCAGTGGCGGATGGTGCTCGCCGAACGCCTGCTGCGGGATGGTCGGGAATCCGTCGCCGGGGTCATGGAGCAGGTGGGGTATGCCTCCGAGCCTGCGTTTCGCAAGGCGTTCAAGCGGGTCCACGGCTTCGGCCCCGGTCGCTTGCGCCAGTGGATGCGCCGTCTCGGGAGATACTGACGGGTCTGCGTGCACGGGGGCTCGCGTGACGAGAGCGGCGCGCAGCACCTGCTGGTCGGGGGGTGCCGCTACGACTTTTAGTCGTCGTGGGTGCCCCGCGACTCCTGTGGCGCGGGGCCCGACAGCTGGCGGAGGGTGGCGGGCAGCTGTTCGGCCGGGACCGGCCGGGAGAACAGGAAGCCCTGGGCCGAGGTGCAGCCGAAGCCGCGCAGGGTGTCGGCCTGCGCCGGGGTTTCCACGCCCTCGGCCAGGACCTCCAGGCCCAGGCGGCACCCCAGGGTGCAGATCGCCTCGGCGATCGCGGCGTCCGATGCCGAATCGGGCAGCGATTTCACGAACACGCGATCCACCTTGAGGGTGTCGAACGGCAGGTCGCGCAGGTAGCCGAGAGAGGAATAACCGGTGCCGAAATCGTCCATCGCCAGGCGCACCCCCAGCTCCTGCATGGCCTGGAGGAACGCCGGGGCCTCGCCGCGTCGGTCCATGGCGACGCTCTCGGTGATCTCCGCCTGCAGGCAGTGCGGGGGCAGGCCGCTTTTTTCCAGTGCCCCGGACACCTGGGCGGCGACGGTGCTGCGGCCGATCTGTGCGGGGGAGATGTTGACCGCCACGTGGCCGAAGTCCACGCCATTGTCCCGCCACTCCCGTGCCTGACGACAGGCCTTCTGCAGGACCTGTTCGCCAAGCGCGGCGATGAGCCCGCTCTGTTCGGCCACCGGAATGAAGCGATCCGGCGGGATCAGGCCGGATTCCGGATGCTGCCAGCGGACCAGCGCTTCCACTCCGATGATCCGGCCGTCAGCAAGGCTGACCTGTGGCTGGTAGTGGAGGACCAGCTCATCGGCGTCGAGCGCCTCGCGCAGCCGCCCGGTCAGCCGCACGCGATCGGTTGCGAGAGTGGTCTGTTCGCGGGAATAGCCCCGCCAGGCGTTGCCGCCGGCCGCCTTGGCCTCGTGCACGGCTGCGGCGGCATTGCGCATCAGCGATTCGACATCGTGGCCATCCCGCGGGCTGCAGGCGATGCCCACGCTGGTGGTCAGGAACAGGGTTTCGCCGTCCAGCTCAAGGGTCTGCGCGACCTGGCGCAGCAGGGCCTCGGCCAGCAGCATCGCGCGTTCCTCTCCATCTACCATGATCGCGAATTCGTCCCCGCCCAGTCGCGCCAGGGTCTCCGTGGGGCGGATCAGGGAGTACAGACGTTCGCCCATGGCCCGCAGCAGCCGGTCGCCGAACCGGTGACCGAGGCTCTCGTTGACGTGCTTGAAGCCATCCAGCCCGATGTGCAGTACGGCCGCTCCGTCGCCTCGTCGGCCCTGAGCCGCCAGCACCTGTTCCAGGCGGGTGCGAAACAGCAGGCGGTTGGGCAGGTCAGTGACCGGGTCGCGGTGGACCAGGCGTTCGATGCGTTCCTGCGAGGCGCGCAGATCGGTGAGGTCGGAGAAGACCGCGACATAGTGGCGGACCCGGCCCTGCGGGTCCCGAACGACGTTGATGCGGGTCCACTGGGGGTAGACGCTGCCGTCGCGGCGGCGGTTGACGAGTTCCCCGTTCCACTCGCCGACCGTTTCCAGCTCCTCCCGCATTTCGCGGTAGAAGGCTGCATCCTGCCGGCCGGATTTCAGGAAGCTCGGGGTCCGGCCGAGGACTTCATCCTCCGGATATCCGGTGATCTGGGTGAACGCCCGGTTGACGGCCTCGATGTGCTCGTCCCCGTCGGTGATGAGGACGCCGTCGCTGGTGGCATTGAAGACGGTGGCTTCCAGACGCGCGCGGGCATCGTTGCGTTCGCGCTCGGTACGCAGGGCCTGTTCCACGCGCCGCCGCGCCGAAATGTCGCGCATGACGCCGACCGCATGCCACTCCCCGTCCAGCCACAGGGCCGAGACCGACAGCTCCACGGGTACCCGATGGCCGTCCGCGTGCACCGCCTCCAGTTCGTGCACCCGTCCCACCACGGGGCCGGTGCCGGTGCGGCGGAACCCTTCGTAACCCGCGCGGATCGCGTCCATGTGTTCCGCCGGTGCGAGCGTTTCGTGCAGCGGCCGCCCCAGCAGGGCCCGGGGCTCATAACCCAGTACACGCTTCAGCGCGGCGTTGACGTACTCGATCCGCCCGTCGCTGTCGAGCAGGACGAACACCTCCTGAGTGGTGTCCGCGATCGCCTGCAGGCGCAGGGCATAGGTATCCCCGGTGTCTTCGCTCACGGTGTTCCTTCGGGCGTTCCGGCCCCTTAGGGGGTCAGGCGCTCCAGCCGAATTCGCGGGCCTTCTGTGCCGCCAGCGCGGGGATGTCGGTGGCCACGAACTGCTCGTGCAGTACCTGCACGCCGATCATGTGGTTGATCACCGCATCCAGCTGCACCTGGGTCGCCGCCGGGGTTTCCTCCGACTCGTGGATCTCGAACACCTGGCGCACGCCTTCGGGGTCCAGCAGCCCGGCCTCGGCGACCTTGTCCTCCGACAGGTAGCGATCCGCCAGCGCCTTCATCGCCGCCCATTTGGTCGGGTCGGTGTGGGCCGGCGGTGCCATGAACGGGAATTTCTCGCGCTCGTACAGCACCTTGGGCAGCAGGCCCTTCATCGATTCGCGCAGCACGTATTTTTCGTTGCGGCCCTTGATGCGCATGTTCGGCGGCAGCTGCGCGGCGAACTCGGCCAGGTGGTGGTCGAGGAACGGCGGGCGCGCCTCCATGGAGTTGGCCATGTCCATGCGGTCGCCGCCCCAGGTGAGGATCTGGCCCTCCAGCATGGTCTTGATCCACACGTACTGGGCCTTGTCCAGCGGATGGCGGCCTTCCAGCATGTCGTCGTCCAGGGCGTCGGCGATGGCCTTGCCCGGCTTGTAGTCCTTCATGCGCTTGCGCCGCTTCGGATGCAGCAGGCCGGGCACGTGCTCGGCCGCCGCCAGCCAGGGCTGCAGGCAGGACGGGGTAAAGCCCATCATGCGGTTGAAGTCGGGGTCGGAGACCTCGTCCTCGGCCAGCATCGCCCCGGAGACCAGCTCGTTGGATTCGTTGAGCATCTGCTGCCAGGCGGCACGGTCGGCCTCCGGCAGGGTGTCCAGCCCGTGCATGAACATGTCGCGGCGAAACGCCGGGTAGCCGCCGAACAGCTCGTCCGAGCCCTCCCCGGTCACCACCACCTTGTAGCCGGCGTGGTTCACGTGCCGGCTCATCAGCAGCTTGGCCACCGCCAGGGTGTTGTAGATGGTGCGCTCGGCGTGCCAGAGCGCCTCCTCGAAGTTGTCATACAGGTGGTCGGCGTCCAGCGACATGATGTCCTGGTCGGCGCCCACGCTCTCGGCCATCTCGCGGGCGATGGCGGTCTCGTCGTAGTCGTCGTTGTCGAAGCCGATGGTGAAGGCCTTGACCGGCGCCTGCTGGCTGGCCGAGGCCAGGCCCAGGGTGATGCAGGAGTCGATCCCCCCGGAGAGGTAGCAGGCGACCGGCACGTCGGCCTCCAGGCGCAGCTGGGTGGCCTCCATCAGCTTGTCGCGCACCCCCTCGATCCAGTACTCCTCGTCGGTCTCGCTCTCCGGCGGGCGCTCGGAGGCCAGCGGGAAGTCCATGTCCCAGTACTTCTCCTGACGGATCTTCAGCTTGCCGTGGGCGCGCTCGACGATGACCACGTGGCCGGGCTTGACCTGGTGGATGCCCTCGAAGGCGGTGGTGCCCGGCACCATGGTCTGCATCAGCTGGTGGTACAGGCCGTCGTCGGAGAAGCGGCGCTGCACGTCGGGGTTGGCGAACAGCACCTTCAGCTCGGAGCCGAACACGAAGCTGCCGCTGGCGGTCTCGGTGAAGTACAGCGGCTTGATGCCGAAGCGGTCGCGTGCCAGCACCAGGCGGTCGTGCTTGCGGTCATACAGCGAGATCGCGAACTCGCCGCGGAAGTATTTCAGCGCATCCTCCAGCCCCTCGCGCTGGTACAGGTGCATCACCATCTCGGAGTCGCTCTTGGTGCGGAACTTCACCCCGCGCGAGGTCAGATCGGTACGGATGCGCTTGTAGTCGTACAGCTCGCCGTTGACCGCGGTCATGATCTCGCCGTTGCTCATGGTGAACGGCTGGCGCCCGCGGTTCTCGTCGAGGTCGATGATCGACAGCCGCGCGTGGCTGAAGCCCACGCCGCGATCATCCTGCGTCTTGTAGCCGAAGCCGTCGGGGCCGCGGTGGTACTGGATCGCGGCCATGTTGACCAGGGTTTGCGGGTCGACCCTACGGTTCGGGTCGGCGTGGAAGATTCCGGCAATGCCACACATGGCATGTCTCCTTGGTTATCCGTTCGGGGCGAGCGGGGCGCGGCCCGGGACACTCCGGCGCGCCACGCCGCTCGCGGTTCCAGTGAAAAGGTGGTGTGTCAGCCTTCCGGGGTGTCCATCACCGCGCTGATCCGGCGCACCACCGTGGTCAGCAGGGCCATGCGCACGAACACCGCCCCGCGCGCCTGGGCGAAGTACCAGTTGTGCGGGGTGTCGTCGAGATCGGTCGACAGTTCCGCGCCGCGCGCCAGCGGATGCATGATGATGGCGCCCTCCTTCAGCGGCGACTGGCGGTTCAGGTTCAGGCCTTCGCCCATGGACTCGAAGGTGTCGCCGACCCAGGCGATGGCGTTGATGTAGACGACGTCCAGTTCCGGGAGCACCGGGTCCAGGTCGTTCACCACGCGCAGCTTCAGGCCCGCGCCCTCGAGCAGCTCGCGCTGCTCGGGGTCGAAGTTCTCCTCCTCGCGCGAAATCACCACGATCTCGTCGATCGCCTCGGGGAACAGGCTCAGCATGCTCAGCAGGCTGCGCACCGTGCGCATGCGCGAGGGCACGCCCACGATCCCCACCTTGATGTGCTTTTCCGGCGGGCAGTCGGGCAGGAACACTTCCGGGCGCCACTTGGCCAGGGTGTACACGTCCGCCAGCGCCTGGGTCGGGTGCTCGTCGATCCCGTTGCCGGCGTTGACCAGCGGGATGCGCAGGTTCTCGAGCATGTTGTGCACGGCCTCGCCGTCCGAGGAGCGCAGCACCAGCACGTCGCCGTAGTTGTTGAACATCTCGGCGATGTCGGCCAGCGATTCGCCCTTGGCGATGCCGGTGCTCTTCGGGTCGGTGATCGACATCACCGATCCCCCGAGCCGGTGCCAGGCGCTCTCGAACGACAGCCGCGTGCGGGTGGACGGCTCGTAGAACGCGCTGATCAGGATCTTGCCGGCCAGCGGCAGATGGACCAGTGCCGGCGTGGTCTCGTACTGCGCGGCCAGACGGAACAGCTGCAGCAGCTCCTCGCGCGTGAACTGCCGGCTGGAGACCACGTGGGAGGCGGCCAGCTTGAGCAGCGGGTCGGGGTTTTCCTCCACCGCCTCCAGCAGGGCGCGCGGGCGATCGGTGCCGGCGGCACCGTCCCGTGGCTTGAGGGTATTCAGCGGGTCATCGGGATTCACCAGAGGCATCCTCTCTTCCAGTCACGGATGAACAGGGCGATCAGCAGGATCGGGGTCAGGGTCGCGACCGTGGTCGCGATGATCACGATGGTCGCCAGTGCGGTTACCGGGATCGTCATGTCGCCACCTCCGGGGTGTCGCGGCCGGCGGGCGCGTCGTGGTCATCCTGCGCCAGCCGGTCCCAGTCGAAAGGCCGCGGGAACAGCCAGGTGCCGGCGACCATCACCACCAGCGAGACCGCCGCGCCCACCAGTGCGGCCACGTACCAGCCGATCATGAAGTAGCTGGCCAGGCCCAGCCCGGAGCCCAGCAGCATCGCCCAGGCGGCCGCCTGCGGGTTGGCGCGGCGCCAGTACAGCCCGGCCACGATGGGCCAGATCGCGCTGGCCACGAAGGCCCCGGTGAAATACAGCAGGGCCGCGAGCGAGCCGACCACCGGAACCTCGCCGCGGTAGCTGGCGGCCAGCCAGGTCAGCAGCCCCAGCAGCACCACGATCACCTTCGTCGCCCGCAGCTGAGTCTGTTGCGAGGCGCGCGGATGGATGTGCCCGCGGTAGATGTCACGGGTGACCAGGTCGGAGGTGGCCGCCAGCAGCGAGTCGAGGCTGGAGGCCAGCGCAGCGAACACCACGATGAACACCACGATCGCCCCGGTCAGGCCGAGCACCTCGGCGGCCACCAGCGGGCCGACCATGTCCGCCGCCGGCACGTTGATGCCCAGCGCCGGGGTGGCCAGCGCCACGAAGCCGGCCACAATCGGGATCGGCAGCCACAGCAGCCCGCCCAGCAGGTAGGCACGGAAGCCCACGTTGCGGCCGAAGGCGAAGGCGCGCGACCACCACACGTTGGAATGGAAGATCTCGCCCACGCCGAACAGCAGGTTGTTGAACAGGAACATGATCGCCGCCGGGAACAGCAGGCTCAGCAGTTCCGGGCGTTCTTCCATCAGGTCGAAATGGATCGCCTCGAAACCCACCCGGTCGATGGTCATCCAGGCGAGGAACGCAGCGCCGCCGATGATGATCACGGTCTGGATGAAGTCGGTGCCGATCACCGCGCGCAGTCCGCCCAGCAGGGTGTAGATCACGCACACCGTCAGGATCACGGTCATGCCCACGCGGTAGTCGATCCCGGCCAGGGCGTTGATCAGCACGCCGCCGGCCATCGCCATGGAGATCAGCCAGCCGAAGGCGTAGATCAGGGAGACCCCGAGGAACACCCGCCAGGTGAAGGTCCCGTAGCGCAGCCGGATGAAGTCCCCGGAGGTAAAGCCGTGCGGCATCAGTTCGCGGATGCGCCGGGCCAGCGGGGCGAACAGGATCAGACCCAGCGCCCCCAGCGAGTAGCCCAGCATGCCCCACACGCCCAGCTCCAGCGCCAGCTGCGGGGCGGTCATGGTGGTGTTGGCGGTGACCCAGGTGGCCATCGCGGTGGCGCTGGCCAGGGCCAGCCCCACGTTGCGCCCGGCCAGCATGTGGTCGGCGGCGGTGTAGTTGCGGCGTCCCAGCCAGGCGCCCAGCGCGACCCACAGGACGCTGAAGGCCGCCAGCAGCCCCCAGGCGACGGAAGTCGGGAGGATGGGCTCCTCGAGGGCGGTCACGACGCCTCCTGCACCCTCGTGATCTCGCGGATCGCCTCGTCCGTGGTCATCACGCGGGCGTAGCGGTCCTTGATGGTGGTGATGGTGGCGCGTTGCATTTCGGGGGTCACCGTCGCACAGCAGTCCTCGATGAGCGTCACGTAGAAGCCCAGGTCACAGGCGTCGCGCACCGCGGTGGAGACGCATTCGTTGCTGTACACGCCAACGATGAACAGGGAGGAGATCTCCAGGTTCCGCAGGATGTAGTGCAGATTGGTCGAGTTGAACACGCCGCTCGCGGTCTTGTCGAGGACGATCTCGTCGCCCTGCGGCGCGACCTCGTGGACGAATTCGGCATCCTTGCTGTCGGGGGCCGCATGCAGTCCGAGACGCTTGTGGCCCGGGCTGCGGTCGCGCCCGTCGCGGGTCAGCGAACGGATGCGGGTGTGGATGACCTCCATCTCCTCGGCGCGAAAGGCGTCCTGCAGCCGGCGCACGTTCGGCAGGACGGTCTCCTCCAGGCGATGGAAATAGTACTCCTGGGCCTCCAGCGGGATGCCGGATTCGGCCGAATCCGCGAACACCCCGTGACCGCGCGCGGCGTCCAGGTACTGCAGGTCGATGCACAGCAGGGCGACGTGGTGCTCGCGCAGTTCGCGGCGCAGCACCGGCTTGCTGATCAGGCTCTCCTGGTACTGCTCGCGCAGCGGGTCCAGGGAGTCGTAGTCGGTCAGGCGGGAAACGTTGTCGTCGGCCATGCCGCGGGCTCCTTGGTCGGTTGGGGCGGCGCTACTGCGGGGCCGCCAGTGCCAGCGCACTGTGCAGGGCCAGGTTGGCGCCGGTCTCGATGTCCTCCCAGTTTGTCCATTCCGCGGCCGAATGGGAACGCCCCTGCAGGCTGGGCACGAAGATCATCCCGGTGCGGGTGATCGCACTCATGCTCTGGGTGTCGTGCGCCGCGCCGCTGGGCATGGTGATGTATTCCAGCCCCATGCGTTCGGCCTGGCCCTCGATGGTCTGCACGATCCCGGTGTCGCAGCGCACCGGGTCGATCTCCGAGAGCACGTCGAACTCGAACATCAGGTCGCGCCGCCGGGCCAGGCTGGAGAGCGTGCGCCGCGCCGCATGCGCCAGGGCGGTCAGCACCTTCTCGTCGGTGTCGCGCACCTCGAACGAAAAGGTCGCCGTTCCGGGCACGGTGTTCGGCGCCCCCGGCGACAGCTCCACGCGGCCGATGGTCGCGCGCGAGTTCGGGCTGCCGTGTTCCTCCAGCAGGCGATCGATCTCGCCGCCGAACTCGGCCAGTCCCTGGAAGGCATCCGCGCGCATGTCCATGGGCGTGGTGCCCGCGTGGTTGGGCTGGCCCTTCAGGCGTACCTCCCACTTGAACAGCCCGGTGATGGCCTCCACCACCCCCACGCTCAGGCCGCGCCGGTCCAGCACCGGCCCCTGTTCGATGTGGGTCTCGATAAAGGCGTGCAGGGTGTTCGGGTCGCGCCGCGCGGCCAGCGCGTCGTCGGCGTTCAGGCCCCAGGCCGCCATCGCGTCCACCAGCGTCACGCCCTCCAGGTCGCGCGCATGGCTGATGCTCTCCGGGGTCAGTTTGCCGGCCATCGCCTGGGAGCCGAACATCCCGCCGAAGCGGCCCTCCTCGTCGGTGAAGTCGATCACCTCCAGCGGGTACTGCAGCTCGATCCCCTGCTCCTGCGTGGTGCGCAGCACCTCGAGCCCGATCAGCACGCCCAGCGCGCCGTCCAGCGGACCGCCGCCGGGCACCGTGTCGAGATGCGAGCCCATCGCCACCACCGGCCGCCGGCCGTCGTACTGCAGGCGACCGTGCAGATTGGCGGCCCCGTCCTGCCAGACATCCAGACCGGCCGCCTCCAGGCGGTGGCGGAACCACTCGCGCCCGGCGCGGTCGCCGTCGGAGAATGCGCGGCGGTGCAGGCCGCGGTCGGCATCGCGACCGATCTGCGCGAGGTCGTTGATGTCCTGCTGCAGGCGCGGCATGTTGATGGTGAAATCGGGCATGAAGGTCTCCGGTTGGCCGGGCCAATGGCCCGGGGCATGAGGGGGTCAGCCGCGCGGGCGGCCCCGCAGCAGCACGACGATCAGCACCAGGAACACCGCTCCGCCGACGGCGAAGAAACCAAACGCGCGGGCGAGACTGTGATGCTCGACCTCGACCGTGATGCGGTCGCTCCAGTCGTCCTGGTCGGCGTCGGCCGCGCGCAGCCGGAAACGATATTCGCCGTCCGGCAGGCCGCTGATCACACTGCTGGTGTCGCCGCCTTCGTAGATCACGCGGGCATCGTCGAAATCCGGGCCGCTGGCGCGTTCCAGCACCACCGCCCCGGGGGCCTCCCAGTGCAGGGTGAACCCGCCGTCGGCGGAGTGCTCGGGGGGATCGTCGAAGCGGGGTTCGGCCAGGACCGGGCCGGCCAGCAGGACGAGCGTCAGCGCCAGCACCGCGAGGCGGCCGAAGCTGGCGGCGAGGCGGAGCATCCCGTTCAGGCCCCGCCCTCGAACGGCTTGAGCCCGGCGCGCTGCTCGGTGGACTGCATGGTTTCCACCAGTATCGCCAGGTTCTGGTCCAGATCGGCCAGTTCCTCGGGGGGCATCGCCTCCAGCGCCCGGTTGAGCTCGCCCTGGGGGGCCGCCGGGGCGCGGTCCAGCAGTTCCTGCCCGGTCTCGGTGACGTACAGGCGAACGATGCGCTGGTCGCGCTCCGGGCGGCGACGTTCGACCAGGCCCTGCTGCTCCAGCTTGTCCAGCAGGTTGGACGTGGTGGAGGCATGCACCGACAGCCGCCGCGACAGGTCGCTCACGTTCAGGCCCGGCGTGCGCTGGAGTTCCCACAGCGCCCACAGCTGCGAGGCACTGATCCCGCAGGCCCGCTCCACCGCGCGCGAATGCCCCTGCAGCGCCCGGATGATCACCCGCAGCTGGCGGATGACCGAGCGTGCGGGGTCCTCGCCCCCGGACGGGGCTGCGGACGTTTGCGTGGCGGCGCTGGCGGATGACATGCGGTTCTCGGCAGTGATGGTCAACAAACATTATTTTTGCGCAAAAATACCTCCGGCGCAAACCGTGTCACGAAAACACGGCCCGGTGGCCTTCACCCCGTGCGACCGCGCCATGCCGCCGTGCGTTCGGCGGAACTTCGGGACCCGCAGGCGGTCTTTCCGCTTGTGGCGCACAACAGACACACCGGATACATGCGTGTGGGCCCTTTACAACGAATTAGACTTCGTTTATATACCCGTACTGGTGTGCAGTGGAATGGATCGTCCGCGATGTTCCGCGCGCAGCTGTTGCAAAAGCCGCACACTGACCGGACGGCGGAGCCGGTTCCGGACATCCCGAAAAAATTCAATTGAGCGCGAGGACAGGAAGATGATGAACAGGAAGATGCTTGCCGCGGCCGTGGCCGCGACCCTGGCCGCCCCCGGCATGGCCATGGCTCAGGAAGAAGGCGCCGGTCCGATCGACTGGGATTTCTACGGCTCCCTGCGGCTCCAGTACGAAGCCGCCGATCCGGACAACAACAGCAGCTATGATGGCTTCCGCGATGCCTATACGCGGGTGGGTTTCATGGGCTCCATGGAATTCAACGAAGGACTGAGCGCCTTTGCCCAGCTGGAGCTGCCGCTGGATCTGGCGAACGGGCGGGTCCAGGATCCGTTCAATGGTCAGGACGAGGATGTCCGCATCGGCAAGATCGGTATTGAATCCGACGTGGCGGGCACCTTCGCCTATGGGCGCGACTGGCTGCCATACTACAACGCCATTGCGTTCCCGGTGGACATGTTCAACTCGTTCCAGTCGGGCTTCATCACCTACGCGGCGTTCCGTGAGAGCGATACTCTTTTCTACTACTCGCCCGATTTCAACGGATTCTCGTTTGGTGGTGCGTACGTGACCGACGGAGCCAATGACGACAATCCCTATCAGTTGACCGGTAGCTACTCTCTGGGAGATACCACCTTCTCCGTGGGTGTGCAGGATGCGAATGCGGATGAACGCCGCCGCGACTGGGGCTTCTCCGTGATGCACACCATGGGAGATCTGTATATCGGTGCCAAGGCCGAAACCGTGGACAGCGCAGACGATGACGTGGACGGTGACAATTCCTTCAACGTCTTTGCGTCCTACGACTGGGGTCAGCACACCTTCAAGGGCATGCTGGCGACCATGGATACTTGGGGTGGCGACGTCGCGCACCTGGGGTATGACTACCACGTCAACGATGCCCTGACCTTCTTCGCCGAGTACTATCGCGAGAGCGAAAGCGACGACATTGGTTCCGGAGCGATCGGCCAGGTGCGTGCGCGGGACATGGATGAAGACGAGGGAGTCATCGGCGATACTGGTGATGTGTTTATGGCCGGCATGCACTACAGCTTCTGATCGCGCACCGCGCGAGTTTCAGCGAGCGGCTGTAACGGGAAGGCCCGCATCGCGAGATGCGGGCCTTCTTTCGTTGGGGGGGATGCCCGGCGGAGCGGCGGGGCCCGAAATCCTTCAATGGCCGGCGTCGAACAGTTCGCCGGCATCCGGCAGCGGCACGTTCAGGTGCAGCGAGGCGGCCATCATGCGTACCAGCTCGCGCTGTTCCGCAGTGGGGTCGCCGCGCTGCTGAACGGTCTGGTCCATGGCCTGCAGCAGTCGCTCGCGGTCGTTGCGCGGCAGGCGGGCGAGGCGCTCCAGCGCGCGGTCGAGGATGCGCGCCCAGGCCGCGGACTGGCTGGCCTGACGCAGTTCCTCGGGGATAGGGGCGCTGAACGGCAGGCTGCCGGTGAAGCGGCCCAGGCCGGCGATCAGTGCGGCCTCCGCCGCCTCGGGGTCATCCGGGTGGCCATGCAGCGCGAGGGTCGCCAGCAGGTAGCGTGCGGCGTTGTCGCGGTGGCGCGCGTCCTTCTCCGCGGGGGCATCCTTGCGCCCGCGGGCCCTGTCGTTCCGGCGGGCATGGGGCCCGTCGAGGTGTTCGACCAGCATGCGTCCCAGGGCGTATTCCGTCGGTGACAGCCGCCCGTCGGCATGGATCAGGCGGTCGACCAGAGCGGCCAGTGCCCTCTGTTCGTCATACTCCAGCCGGGCAAGGGCGGGGAAGGCCATCTCGATCAGCGGCAGGCGGTGCTCGGGTGCGGGCTCCGGGATCATCGCGCGCAGCTGGCGTACCCGCTGTTCGCTGTTGGCACCGCGGGTCTCCAGGATCATCAGCAGCTGATCCTCGCGCACCTCGGGGTCGGGGTGCAGGATCAGGTAGAGCGCCAGTTCGGCGACCCAGTGGAGATTGCGGGCGGACCTCGCCAGCTCGCCCGGCAGTGCGGCCAGCAGGGCGGCGGCCATGCCACCGGGGAGGGCGGCGAAGGCGTTGCCGAGGGGGCCGTTGCGTTCCTCCTCCTCCCGTTTCTGTTCGGCGGCTTCCTCCTCGCGGCGTCGGCGTTCGCGCTCGGTCACCGCACGTCGCACCCGATCGGTGGTCTCGCGGCCCAGGCGTTCCAGGGCCTCCTCGTCGAGCGGCTGCCCCAGTCGCTCCAGACGTTGCTCCAGCGGTGGATGGGTGGCCAGCAGCTGATCGATGGCGCCGTTGGCGAACAGCATGTGTCCGACCATCGCCGGGCTGCCGTTGAGCCCGGCGTAACGCGCGGCCACCTTGCGCAGGGCCCCGGCCATGCCATCCGCGTTGCGGGTGAACTGTACCGCGTGGGCGTCCGCCCGGTGCTCCTGTTCGCGCGCAATGGCCGCGCGGATCAGGCGCCCGCCGAGCAGGCCGACCGCACCGGCGGCCACCAGCGCGAAGTTGAACCAGATCGGACCACGTTTGTGGTCCTCGGTGTTGCGTGCGCGGCGCCCGGGCAGCATGCCCAGGCCCAGCAGCGCGATCATCTCGATGCCAAAGAGGATGCCGACCAGCTGGGTATTCAGGCGCATGTCGCCGGCCCGGATGTGGCCGAACTCGTGCGCCACCACCGCCTTCAGTTCCTGCCGGTTGAGGCTCTCGATCGCCCCGCGTGTCACCGCGATGGCCGCGTCATGCGGGGTGAAGCCGGCGGCGAAGGCGTTGATGCCCAGCTCGCGTTCCAGCACGAAGATCGCCGGCACCGGCAGTCCGGAGGCGATCGCCATCTCCTCGACGATGTTGCGCAGCCGCCGGTTCATCGGGTCCTCGGGCTCGGCGTCCACCGGCTCGCCGCCCATCTCGTGCGCGATGCCCCGCCCGCCACCGGCACGGCGCAGCTGATACAGGCGCCACAGGCTGGCCCCGGCGATGACCAGCACCGCCAGCCCGGTGGTCCAGAACAGGAAAACACGGTGCTCTGCGAGCATCGCGGCCGTGGGCATGAGCTGTTGCCGCTCGTGCCACGGTTCGACCAGGGTGTAGAGCAGCAGGAGGTTGAGCAGCGCCACCATCAGCACCACCACCAGCACGAACAGCCCCAGCAGCAGCGTCAGCCGCCGGCGTGCCCGATCCTGGTATTCAAAGAAGCGCATTCCGTCGCCGCCCCCGTTGCTCTCCCCGTTACCTCGTATACAACCGGGTTTCGGGTGCGGGGGCAAGGCCGCCGCCGCTTTTCTGCGCCGGGTGCCCGGTGCGGGTCGGCTATTCGGTCCGCTCGGCGGCCTCTTCCCGCCCGGGTTGGGGTAAGCGGTCGGGGTTGGCGACGCGCGCGATCCACAGTGCCAGCAGGACCGCGGGGATGCCGATCGCGGCCGAGCTGACAAAGAACCAGAACCAGCCCATGAACTCCGCCATCACTCCGGTGAAGCCGGCGAGGAACTGCCCGGGCAGGGTCATCAGCGAACTGAACAGCGCGTACTGGGTGGCGGTGTAGGCGCTGTTGGTGAGGCTGGAGAGGTAGGCGATGAACACCGAGATCGCCATGCCCCCGGTAATGTTGTCGGCCATGATGGCGAATACCAGCCCGTAGAGCTCCGGACCCAGCAGGGCCAGCCAGGAGAAGGTCAGGTTGGTGATCGGCGCCAGCAGCGCGGTGGCGATCAGCATGCGCATGATGCCGAAGCGCGCGACCAGCAGTCCGCCCACGGCGGCCCCGCCCAGGGTCATCGCCAGGCCGAAGGCCGCGGCGATATTGGCGATCTGATCCTTGGTGAAGCCGATGTCCAGGTAGAACGGGTTGGCCATCACGCCCATGAAGATGTCGCTGATGCGGAAGATCGCGATGAACGCGATGAGCAGCAGGGCGATCTTGCCGAAGCGCTTCCAGAACTCCACGAACGGGCAGACGAAGGCGCCGATGAACCAGGCCTTGAAGGCGCGCCAGTAGCCGGTGTCCGAGGTGTTGTTGATGTAGTCGAGCACGCGCTGCTCGATCTGCGCGGTCCTGCGGTCGCGCTCGGCCACCTCGGGCTCGCGCACGATCAGGGTGCAGATCACGCCCACCAGCATGAGCGCGGCCATGGTGCCGTAGGCCAGGCCCCAGGTCCCCACCGCGGCGATGTGCAGTGCCCCGGCCCCGGCGGTCAGCAGGGCCACGCGGTAGCCGGTCACGTAGGCCGCGGCCATCGCCCCCTGGCGTTCCTTGCTCACCGCCTCGATGCGGTAGGCATCGATGGCGATGTCCTGGGTTGCCGCCGCGAACGCCGTGATCACCGCCCACACCGCGACCAGCCACAGCTGCTCGGTGGGGTCGGTGAGCGCGATGCCCGTGAGCGAGATGATGATCAGGGCCTGCGCCAGCAGCATCCACGCCCGGCGCCGGCCGAACAGCCGCGTCAGCACCGGCAGCGCCAGGCGGTCCACGATCGGCGCCCACAGCACCTTGATGCTGTAGGCCATGCCCACCCAGCTGAGAAAGCCGATGGACGACAGCTCCACCCCGAGGTCGCGCAGCCAGGCGGTGAACGTGCCGCCGGTCAGCAGCAGCGGCAGCCCGGCGGCAAAGCCGAGGAACAGCATGCCGATGACACGCGGATGGCGGTACACCGCCAGTGCCGCGCGCCAGTCACGGCGCGGTGCGGCCTGCGCGTCGTCGGCGGCGCTCATCGACGGGGCATGTGCCGGACCGGGAGCCCGGTGCGGCTGTCAGGGCGCGTAGTCATAATCGATCCAGAACGGCGCGTGATCGGAGAAGCGCTGCTCGGTATAGATGAACGGGTCGCGCGCGGTGGCGGCGATGCCCGGCGTGGCGATCTGGTAGTCGATGCGCCAGCCCACGTTCTTCGCCCAGGCCTGACCGCGGTTGGACCACCAGGTGTACTGCCCGGGGCGGTCGTCCAGCCGGCGGAACACATCCACCATGCCGATCTCGTCGAACAGGTGGTCCAGCCACGCCCGTTCCTCGGGCAGAAAGCCCGAGTTCTTGCGGTTGGAACGGTAGTTGGTCAGGTCGATTTCCTTGTGCGCGATGTTCCAGTCGCCGCAGATCACCCATTCGCGTCCGTCCTGCATGCGCTCCGCCAGCCACGGGCGGAAGAAATCGAGGAAGCGCCATTTCGAATCCTGACGGTGGTCGCCCGATGAGCCCGACGGCAGGTACAGCGACACCACCGACAGGTTGCCGAAGCGCATCTCCACGTAGCGCCCCTCGTTGTCCGCCTCCTCGAAGCCCAGCCGGGTGATGACCTCGTCCGGCTGCATCCGGCTGTACATGGCCACACCGCTGTAGCCGGGTTTCACCGCGTCCACGTAGGCGCTGTGATAACCGGGCGGATGGAAGGGCTCGCCCTGGATCTGGTGGATCTGGGCCTTGGTCTCCTGGATGCAGACCACGTCGGCTGCCGTGGCGGGCAGCCAGTCGAAGAAGCCCTTGCGGGCGGCGGCACGGATGCCGTTGGCGTTCATGGACATTATGCGCATGGCGCGCAACGATACCCGCGCGCGCGGCCGGCGAAAAGACCCGCCCGGACGCTGTGTCAGAATAGGGGCCGTTTCCCCTCGCAATCGACCACGGAGCCGTCATGACCGCCCACGCCTTCCTCGAATACGCCCTGCAGCGCGACGTCCTGCGGTTCGGCGAGTTCACGCTGAAATCGGGCCGCACCAGCCCCTATTTCTTCAACGCCGGGCTGTTCAACCGCGGTTCCGACCTGGCCCGCCTGGGCGAGTTCTATGCGCAGGCGATTGTCGATTCCGGGATCGACTTCGATCTGATCTTCGGCCCGGCCTACAAGGGCATCCCGCTGGCGGCGGCCGTGGCCGAAGCGCTTTACCGCGACCACGACATGGACCGCCCCTGGGCCTTCAACCGCAAGGAGGCCAAGGACCACGGCGAGGGCGGCAACATCGTGGGCGCCCCGCTGGAGGGCCGCGTGCTGATCGTGGACGACGTGATCACCGCCGGCACCGCCATCCGCGAATCGGTGGACATCATCCGCGCCGCCGGCGCCTCGCCGGTGGGGGTGGCCATCGCCCTGGACCGCGAGGAGCGCGGCGCGGGCGAGCGCTCGGCCATCCAGGAAGTGGAGAGTGACCTGGGCATGCAGGTGGTGCGCGTGGCGCGGCTGACCGACCTGGTCACCCTGCTGGAGCAGACCGGCCGCGCGCCGGAGCACCTGGATGCCCTGCGCGCCTACCGCGCCGAATACGGCGTCTGAACCGGGTCAGGCCAGCACGTCCAGCTTGGCGAAGCCGACCACCAGCCACTTGGCGCCGGCGTCGGCGAAGTTGACCTGTACCCGGGCCGAGGATCCCGAGCCCTCGAAGGCCGTGACCAGCCCCTCGCCGAAGCGCGCGTGGTGCACCCGGGTGCCGATCGCCAGGCCCTCCTCGCGGGCCGATTCCGCCTGCGCGTCCATACCAGCCGTGCGCCGGCGCGCGGCGGCGAAGCGCCCGGCGGCGTAGGGCGAGGACTGCGGGCGCAGAACCTCGAGCATGTCTTCCGGGATCTCGTTGAGGAAGCGCGAGGCCGGGTTGGAGGCCTCGCGACCGTACAGCCGGCGGGTCTCGGCGTGGGTCAGGTACAGCTGGCGTTCCGCGCGGGTCATGCCCACGTAGGCCAGGCGGCGCTCTTCCTCCAGGCGGCCGGGCTCGTCCACCGAGCGGGCATTGGGAAACAGTCCGTCCTCCAGCCCGGTCAGGAACACCAGCGGGAACTCCAGGCCCTTGGCCGAGTGCAGGGTCATCATCTGGATCGCGTCCTCGTCGGGGTCCGCCGACCCCTCGCCCGACTCCAGCGCGGCGTGTGACAGGAAGTCGGTCAGGCGGTCACCGGTGGTTTCCTCCTCGCGGATCTCCTCCATGTCGAAGGCCCGCGCCGCACCCACCAGCTCGTCGAGGTTCTCCAGGCGTGCCTCGCCGCGTTCGCCCTTCTCCTTCGCGTAGTGCTCGCGCAGCCCGGACAGGGCGATGGCCTGTTCCACCTGTTCCCCCAGCGGGCGCCCGGACAGGGCGTCGCGGATCTGTTCGATCAGCTGCAGGAATCCCGCCACCGCGTTGCGCGCGCGTCCGGACAGCGCGTTCGCCTGCACCGCCCGCTGCGCCGCGCGCAGCAACGAGATGTCCTGTTCCGCGGCCACCGCGCGCAGGTCGTCGAGGGTCTTTTCGCCGATCCCGCGCGGCGGCTGGTTGACCGCGCGCAGGAAGGCCGGGTCATCGTCGCTGTTGCCGGCCAGGCGCAGGTAGGCCAGCGCGTCGCGGATCTCCTGGCGCTCGAAGAAGCGCAGCCCGCCGTACACCCGGTACGGCAGGCGCCGTGCGATGAAGGTCTCTTCCAGCACGCGCGACTGCGCGTTGGAGCGGTACAGGACCGCACATTCGCGGTGCTGGCCGCCGTCCTCGATGTGCCGGGCGATGGTCTCGGCGATGAAGCGCGCCTCCTCCTGCTCGTTCAGCGCGGTGTACAGCCGCACCGGCGCGCCCTCGAGGTCCTCGGTCCACAGCTCCTTGCCCAGACGGCCGCTGTTGTGGCGGATCAGCGCGTTGGCGGCGTTGAGGATGCTGGCGGTGGAGCGGTAGTTCTGTTCCAGCCGCACGACCCGTGTGCCGGGGTAGTCCTTCTGGAAGTGCTGGATGTTCTCGATCTTCGCCCCGCGCCAGCCGTAGATCGACTGGTCGTCGTCGCCCACCGCGAACACCGGGCTGCCGCCGGCGATCAGCCGCAGCCAGGCGTACTGGATGTCGTTGGTGTCCTGGAACTCGTCCACCAGCACGTGGCGAAAGCGCGTGCGGTAGTGTTCCAGCAGCACCGGATTGTCGCGCAGCAGTTCCAGCGAGCGCAGCAGCAGCTCGGCGAAGTCCACCACCCCGGCGCGCTCGCAGGCCTGCTGATACGCGGTGTAGATGCGCACCCACTGCCGCGCGATCGGGTCGCCGGTGTCCGGAAGGTGTTCCGGGCGCGAGCCCTCGTCCTTGCGCGCGTTGATGTAGCCCTGCGCCTGCTTCGGCGGCCAGTGGGACTCCTCCAGCTCCAGCCCGCGCAGCACGCGCTTGACCATGCGCAGCTGGTCGTCGGAATCCAGGATCTGGAAGCTCTGCGGCAGTCCGGCCTCCTGCCAGTGCTGACGCAGCAGGCGGTGGGCCAGACCGTGGAAGGTCCCCACCCACAGCCCGCTGGCCGGATAGTCCAGCAGTTCCTCGATGCGCCCGCGCATCTCGCTGGCGGCCTTGTTGGTGAAGGTCACCGCCAGCAGTCCGTGCGGGGCGATGTTCTCCACGCCGATCAGCCACGCGATGCGGTGGACCAGCACGCGGGTCTTGCCGGAGCCGGCACCGGCCAGCACCAGAACGGGTTGCGACGGCGCGGCCACGGCCTCGCGCTGCGCCGGATTGAGGCCTTCAAGAAGGGGAGAAACGTCCATGCGCGCATGGTAGCAAACGCGGTACAGTCGAGGTCTGCAGAACTTCGCGCGCACGCCCGACGTCACAGGACCACCATGAACGACATGTCATCCCGCCATCGGCTGGATCAACCGGTTTCCGGACAGGACCCCCACCCGGACAATCTGGCGTTTGCCGAGACGCTGCTGGAGCGTTTCCGCGAGGATCCGTCTTCGGTCCCGGCGGCCTGGGCCGACTATTTCCGGGCCCTGGAGGATGCGGCACCGCAGGCGCGTGCGCCGGCGCGGGGCGAGGAGCGCCGCCGGCATACCGATCGCCCCGACCTGGAGCACGAGCGCCTGCAGATCCGCGTGCTGCAGTTCATCAACGCCTATCGTTACCTCGGGCATTTCGGCGCGCGTCTGGACCCGCTGGAGCGCGAGGCCCCGGTGGCGCCGCGCGAGCTGAGCCGCGAATACCACGGGCTGGAAGGCGTGAGTCCGGACATGACCTTCGACCCCGGCTCGCTGTTCCTCGACGGTCCGGCACCGCTGGACACCATCGAACAGGTCCTGCGCGAGACCTACTGCGCCAGCATCGGCGCGGAATACATGCACATCACGGCCACCGACGAGAAGCGCTGGCTGCAGGAGCGCCTGGAGTCGGCGCACGGGCGCTTCGGTTTCGGCGACGACACGCGCCTGGCGATCCTCGAGCGCCTCACCGCCGCCGAGGGCCTGGAGCGCTACCTGCACAAGCGCTACGTGGGCCAGAAGCGTTTCTCGCTGGAGGGCGCGGAGAGCCTGATCCCGCTGCTCAATGCCCTGGTCCAGCGCGGTGGCGCCCGCGGCCTGACCGAACTCGTGCTGGGCATGGCGCATCGTGGCCGTCTCAACGTGCTGGTGAACCTGCTGGGCAAATCGCCGGGCGAACTCGCCGACGAGTTCGAAGGGCGTCCGCGCGACGACCGCGGCACCGGCGACGTCAAATACCACCTGGGCTTCTCCTCCGACGTGGAGACCCCCGGCGGTCCGGTGCATCTGGCGCTGGCCTTCAACCCGTCGCATCTGGAGATCGTGACCCCGGTGGTCGAGGGATCGGTGCGCGCGCGCCAGGTGCGGGTGGGCGACCGGCAGGGCAACCGGGTGATGCCGGTGGTGATCCACGGCGATGCGGCCTTCGCCGGGCAGGGCGTGGTGATGGAGACCCTCAACATGTCGCAGACCCGCGGGTTCTCCACCAAGGGCACCGTGCACGTAGTGGTGAACAACCAGATCGGGTTCACTACCAGCACGCTGAAGGACGCGCGTTCGACGCATTACGCGACCGATGTCGCCAAGATGGTGAATGCGCCCATCCTGCACGTGAACGGCGACGACCCCGAGGCGGTGGTCTTCGTCACCCAGATCGCGCTGGATTACCGCATGCGGTTCGGCAAGGACGTGGTCATCGACCTGGTCTGCTATCGCCGTCAGGGGCACAACGAGGCCGACGAACCCGCCGCGACCCAGCCGCGCATGTACCACCGCATCCGCGACCTGCCGACCACCCGCGAGCGCTATGCCCGTCAGCTGACCGAGGAAGGCCTGACCGACGCGCAGCAGCAGGAGCAGATCCTCGACGCCTACCGCGACCGGCTGGATGCCGGCGAGGCGGTGGCCGACTCGCTGCTGCGCGATCGCACCCGCGAGACCCGTGCGGGCGGCACCAACTGGGGCCCGTACCTGCATCAGGCCTGGGATCAGGCCGTGGCCACGGGCGTCGACCGCGAGCGCCTGGCGACCGCGCTGGAACACCTGTCGACCCCGCCGGAGGGCTTCGAGCCCCACCCGCGGGTGCACAAGATCCTCGAGGCGCGGCGCCAGATGGCGCGCGGCGAACAGCCGCTGGACTGGGGTGCGGCGGAGACCCTGGCCTACGGCAGCCTGATCCAGGACGGCTATCGCGTGCGCCTGTCCGGACAGGACTCCGGGCGCGGGACCTTCTTCCATCGTCACAGCGTGCTGCACGAACGCAACACCGGCGACACCTACGTCCCGCTGCGCCGCCTGGACCCGGACCATCCGCGCTTTCTGGTCATCGATTCGCTGCTGTCCGAGGAGGCCGTGCTCGCGTTCGAATACGGTTACGCCACCGCGGCCCCCGAGGCGCTGGTGATCTGGGAGGCGCAGTTCGGCGACTTCGTCAACGGCGCCCAGGTGGTGATCGACCAGTTCATCTCCTCCGGTGAGCAGAAATGGGGGCGGCTGTGTGGCCTGACCCTGTTCCTGCCGCACGGCTACGAGGGCCAGGGACCGGAGCATTCCTCCGCGCGCCCCGAGCGCTTCCTGCAGCTGGCGGCGCAGGAGAACATGCAGGTCTGCGTGCCGACCACGCCGGCGCAGATCTTCCATTTGCTGCGCCGGCAGATGGTGCGACCCTACCGCAAGCCGCTGGTGGTCATGACCCCCAAGAGCCTGCTGCGGCACCGTCAGGCCGTTTCCTCGCTGGAGGACCTCGCCGAAGGACGGTTCGAGACCGTGCTGGACGACCCGGAGGTGACCGATCCGCAGCGGGTCCGTCGGGTCCTGCTGACCAGCGGCCGGATCCACTACGATCTGGTCTCCACCCGCCAGACCGACGAACGCGAGGATGTCGCCGTGGTGCGCCTGGAGCAGTGTTACCCGTTCCCCTGCGACCGCATGCGCGAGGTGCTGGAGCGTTATCCGCAGGCCGAGGAATTCGTCTGGATCCAGGACGAGCCGGAAAACCAGGGCTATCTCGGCTTCGTGTATCCGCGCCTGGCCCCGCTGCTGGCCGAGCGCGGTCATGCCCTGCACGCGGTTGCGCGCCCGCCGGCGGCGGCTCCGGCGGTGGGCTATCCCGAGGTCCACCGGTCGCAGCACGAGGAACTGCTGGAGCGCGCCTTCGGCCCGCTGGGCAGTCGTGACCTGCCGCACCCGACACCCTGAGTCCGTCCCGCAAAACCGCCGAACAAGGAAGCCCGATGTCCGCCGAGCAGCCCCCGATCCAGGTTCCGCAACTCCCCGAATCCGTGGCCGACGCCACGGTGATCGCCCTGCACCGGAAGCCGGGCGATGCCGTACGCCGCGACGAACTGATCGCCGAGCTGGAGACCGACAAGGTCGTGCTGGAAGTCAACGCCCCCGCCGACGGAACCCTGGTCGACCTGGCCGTGGCCGAAGGCGACACCGTGCACGCCGATGACGTGCTCGGCCATCTGGGCCCGGCCCCGGCACAGGCCGCCGAGGAGGCCCCGGCGGCCGGGGAGCACGTCGAGCCCGAACCCGACCCCGCCTCGGCCGAGGCTGACGAAGCGGACGAAGGCCCCGAGTCCGAACCGGCCGCGGATGCCGGCTCGCCGCCCCCGCCGAGCCCGGCGGTACGCCGCCTGCTGCAGGAGGCCGGCCTGCGCGAGGATCAGGTGCGCGGCACCGGGCCCGATGGCCGTATCCAGCGCGAGGACGTGGAACGCGCGCAACAGGCGGCGGCCGGTTCCGGAGCCGGGGGGCAGGGCGATGACGCGCCCCGTCGCCCGGAGGCCGGCGACGCCGGACGCGACAGCGCGCGGGCTGCCGCTGGCGCGGAACCGCCCGTCGGCGGGCCGCGTGCGGCCGGCGAGCGCGGCACCGAGCGGGTACCTATGAGCCGCCTGCGGGCGCGCATCGCCGAACGCCTGCTGGAGGCGAAGCAGTCCACTGCGATGCTGACCACCTTCAACGAGATCGACATGTCGCAGGCCATGGCCCTGCGCGGGCGCTACAAGGATGCCTTCGAGCAGACCCACGGCATCAAGCTCGGCTTCATGGGGCTGTTCGTGGCTGCGGCCACCCGAGCCCTGCAGCGTTTCCCGGTGATCAACGCCGCGCTGGACGGGGAGGAGATCGTCTACCACCACTACACCGACATCGGCATCGCGGTGTCGTCCCCGCGCGGACTGGTGGTTCCGGTGCTGCGCGATACCGGCAACGCCTCCATTGCCGACATCGAACGCCGCATCCGCGACTTCGCCGAGCGTGCCGGCAGCGGCAAGCTGGATATCGACGAGCTGCGCGGCGGCACCTTCACCATCACCAACGGCGGGGTGTTCGGTTCGCTGTTCTCCACGCCCATCGTCAATCCGCCGCAGAGCGCCATCCTCGGCATGCACGCGATCAAGGAACGCCCGGTGGCGGTGGACGGCGAGGTGGTGATCCGGCCGATGATGTACGTCGCGCTGTCCTACGACCACCGCCTGGTCGACGGCGCCGACGCCGTGCAGTTCCTGGTGGCGATCAAGGAGGCCATCGAGGACCCGGCGCGTCTGGTGCTGGACGTCTGAGTCCGAACGCGGTTCAGCCCCGGGGCCGGGCCTGCAGCCAGAACGTGACCGGGCCGTCGTTGGTCAGGCTCACCTGCATGTCGGCGCCGAAGCGCCCGGTCGCGACCGGTTCGTGGCGCTGCTGCGCCCGCTGCAGCAGGTGGTGGAACAGGGCCTCGCCACGCTCCGGGGGAGCGGCCGTGGTGAAGCTGGGGCGCATGCCCTTGCCGGTATCCGCCGCCAGGGTGAACTGCGGCACCAGCAGCAGCCCGCCGCCGGTCTCCCCCAGCGAGCGGTTCATGCGCCCCTCCTCGTCCGGGAACACGCGATAGCCCAGCAGGCGGTCGAGCATGCGCTCGACTGCCGATTCGTCGTCGTCCGGTTCCACCCCCACCAGCGCCAGCAGCCCGGTGCCAATCTCGCCGGTGATCTCCCCGGCGACCTCCACCCGCGCCCGGCTGACCCGCTGGATCAGGCTGATCATGTCCGCGCCCTGCCACTGCCCGGCTCCAGCCCGCCCGCCAGGTGGGTCAGGCGATCGGTGGCGGCGACCAGCGCCCGCGCGATCCCCGGCTCGGCGGCCGAATGCCCGGCATCCGGGACGATCTGCAGATCCGCCTCGGGCCAGACCTCGGCGAGCGTCACCGCCTGCTCCACCGGGCACACCACGTCGTAGCGCCCGTGCACGATGAATCCAGGGATGTCGCGCAGGCGCCCGGCGTCGCGCAGCAGCTGGTCCGGTTCCAGAAAGGTGTCGTGGCTGAAGTAGTGACACTCGATGCGCGCCAGGCTCAGGGCCACCTCCGGATCCTCGAAGTGGTCGATCACGTCGTCGTTGGGGATCAGGCAGGAGGCATGTCCCTCCCAGGCCGACCACGCCTGCGCGGCCGCCTCGCGCACCGCCGGGTCCGGGTCGGTCAGGCGCCGATGATAGGCCGCCACCAGGTCGTCGCGTTCCTCCGCAGGGATGTGGTCGCGATAGGCCGCCCAGGCCTCGGGGAACAGGCGGTCGGCCCCCGACTGGTAGAACCACTGGATGTCGCGCGGCCGGCACAGGAAGATCCCGCGCAGCACCAGGCCCAGCACCCGGCCGGGCTGGGTCTGCGCATAGGCCAGACCCAGGGTGGAGCCCCAGGACCCGCCGAACACCACCCAGCGCTCGATCCCCAGTTCCTCGCGCAGCCTTTCGATGTCGGCTACCGCGTGCCAGGTGGTGTTCGCCTCCAGGCTGGCGTGCGGGGTGGAGCGGCCGCAGCCGCGCTGGTCGAACAGCACGATGCGATAGCGCGCCGGATCAAAGAACCGCCGGTGCCACGGTTCGCAGCCGGAGCCGGGGCCGCCGTGCAGGAACACCGCCGGAATGCCCTCCGGGTTGCCGCATTCCTCGTAGTACAGGCGGTGGCCGTCGCCAACCTCCAGGGTGCCGGTGGTATGGGGTTCGGTCGGGGGGTAGAGCGCGTCCATGGCAGGCCTCGAATTACACGAGTCCCAAGTCTGGCCAAAAACGGCGCGGCTGTCAGTCGTCGTCGATCACCTTCCCGCGATAGACCCGGCGACCCTTCTTCTTCGCGGGTTCGGCGGCATCGGTTGTACCCGGGGTGTCCGGTGTCTCCCCCGGCTCCGCGGCCGAACCTTCTTCCCGCGCGTTGTCGGCGTCCGCATCGGCCTCGGATCGGGATGCCGCCGGGGCGCTCAGATGCCCCCGCAGGGTCATCGCCGCCGCCTGCACCATGCTCGAGCGGCTGCGGCCGGCATAGTCCAGCAGCACCTCCATGAAATCCGGATCGGCGAACGAGAGGCGACCCACCGCCGGGAACTCGCTGCGCAGGGCACGCTTGAGCTCGCCGGCGAGGGTCAGGGTCTTGCGGTCGTACATGTCGAAGTTCCGCGCGGTGTCCGTCCCGGTCCCCATGCAACCCCGGTGCCACGGCGATCCCTCCCGTCCACGGCGCCCGGGTGTCCGTGACCGATCGCGTGGGTGAATCGAGCTGGTGCAGGAGCCCGCGCGCTCAAGGGCAACCGCACCGCCCCGGTGCATCCCCTCGCGGTCGGCGCCGGTGTCCATGTCGGGCCCACGCGTGCATCCGGGGCCGCAGAGGCATGCTGACCGCAAGGTGGTGGGAGTTCGCGGCCAAGGCCGCTCCTGCGGTGCCCGCGGGAGCCTGCCGGCAGGCGAACGGTATTCGTTACACTGGTCGGTAACCAGGAGCTTCGAGGAGGCGGGACCATGACCGACAAACTGCCCAATGTGCACCCGGGGGAGATCCTGTGGGAGGACTTCATGGTGCCCGCCGGCCTGACCAAACGGGCCCTGGCCGACGCGATCGGCGTTCCGGCCACGCGCATCGGTGACATCACTCTGGGGCGCCGCGGCATAACTGCGGAGACCGACCTGCGCCTGTCGTGCTACTTCGGCACCACCGAGGGCTACTGGCTGCGACTGCAGAATACGTATGACCTGGAGGAGGCGCGCCGCCACATGGCCGCGTAGGCAGCGCCGGCCGGACCGGGACCACCCCAATCGAAGGAATGCCCCCCGCCGGTGCATCCCCTCGCGGTCGGCGCCGGGGCTTGCGCGGGCCGCGCCCCGTCCCTATGTTGCGGGGATGGAAACACCGTCCGTACCCCGCTCCATCCGCCGTCTGGCCGGTCAGGCGATTCGCGAGTTCGACATGATCCGTGACGGCGACCGCGTGCTGGTCGGTCTGTCCGGTGGCAAGGACTCACTGACCCTGCTGTGGCTGCTGCACGAGCTGGCGCGTCGCGCGCCGGTGCATTTCGAGGTGGGTGCGGTGACCATCGACCCGGAGATCGACGGCTTCGACCCGGAGCGCCTGCAGGACTACCTCGGCGGCTACGGGATCCCGTATCACTTCGTCTCCGAGCCGATCGCCGAGCTGGCCGGCGAGCACATGGATAACGACTCGTTCTGTTCCTTCTGCTCGCGCATGAAACGCGGCCTGATGTATCGCACCGCGCGCGAGCACGGCTACAACGTGCTGGCGCTGGGCCAGCACCTGGACGACCTCGCCGAGAGCTTCCTGATGAGTGCCTTCCACGGTGGTCAGCTGCGCACCATGAAGGCCCATTACCGCATCGACGCCGGCGACCTGCGCGTGATCCGACCGCTGGTCTACGTGCGCGAGCGCCAGACCCGCGACTTTGCCGAGGCGGCCGGATTGCCGGTGATCCTCGACAACTGCCCGGCCTGCTTCTCCATGCCCACCCGGCGCGAGCACATGAAGGCGCTGCTGGCGCGCGAGGAGGGCGAGTTCGGCGAACTGTTCCGCAACCTGCGCACCACCCTGCGCCCGCTGATGACCGAGGGCGGGATTCCGGGGCCGGACGAGGCCCCCGCCGCTTCAAACGGGCCGCGGTCCGCGGAACCGGTGCCCCGCGGGGAGCCGGCCGATGGCTGAGCGGCGGCAGCTGCGCGACCGCCTGATCGGCATGGTCCTGCGGGTGCTGGGGCGCCTGCCGCTGCGGGTCAATCACGCGCTGGGCGGGCTGCTCGGCACCCTGGTCTGGCTGCTGCCCACGCGTTCGGCGCGGCTCACGCGCATCAATCTGGCGCTGTGTTTCCCGGACATGGACCCGGCCTGGCACCGGCGCACCGCGCGGCGTTCGCTGCAGGCCATGGCGCGTTCGCTGACCGAATCGCCCTGGCTGTGGCGGGCCTCGCCCGAGCGCCTGGCGGCGCTGGCGGAGGCGCCGCCGCGCTATACACGATTGCAGCAGCGCGCCCCCGGGCGGGCGCTGTTCCTGGCCACGCCGCATCTGGGGTCCTGGGAATTCGCAGGCCTGCACGCGGCGATGCACGGGCCGATGGCCTCGCTCTACAGTCCGCTCGCCACCCCCGAGATCGACCGCTGGGTGCGCGAGGCGCGCGCCGCCACCGGGGCGAAACTGGCGCCGGCCGACCGCTCCGGGCTGCGCATCCTGCAGAAGGCCCGCGATGCCGGCGAGATCATCGGCGTGCTGCCCGACCAGAGCCCGAAGGGGGCCTCGGGCGTGCACGCGCCGTTCTTCGGCCGCCAGGCCCTGACCATGACCCTGCTGCCGCGCCTGCTGCGCGGGCGCGACGACCACGTGGTGTTCCTGTTCGCCGAACGCCTGCCGCGCGGGCGCGGCTTTCGCTACCACGAGATCGAGGCCGGGCCCGGGGTGCGGGACCCGGATCCCGCGCGCGCGGCCGCGGCGATCAACCGCATCGTCGAGGACCTGGTGCGGCGCTGCCCGGAGCAGTACAACTGGGCCTACAAGCGCTTCCACCCACCACCGCCGGGACAGCCGTCGGTGTACGCCCGCCGCTGACGCGTGATGTCGTTCCCCGATTCCGTGGCCCGTCTGGCCGCCCGCATCCCGTTGCCCCGCTGGCTGGCGCCGGGCTGGGCGCGGCGTCTGGCGGCCTCGCTGTCGGTGCCCGGGCTGTTGCTGGGCACGCTGTTCTTCGCCGCGTCGCTGTCGCCCAGCCTGATCCCGCGCACCTGGGAGATGCAGGGCATCCTGTCCGGGATCTCCCTGTCGGCGGGCTATCTGCTCGGGGTCTTCCTGCACTGGCTGTGGGCCTACCTCGAGCTGCCGGAGGCCGGCGAGCGGGTGCACCGGATCATGGTCAGCGTCGCCGCCGTGCTGTGCGCGATCATCGCGGTCGCGTTCCTGATGCAGGCGGCCCAGTGGCAGAACTCCATCCGCGAGCTGATGGAGCTGGACCCGGTGGACAGCGCGCATCCGTTCCGCACCGGGATGATCGGCCTGGCGGTGTTTGCGGCAGCGCTGGCGGTGGGGCGGCTGTTCCTGCTCAGTTTCCGCTTCGTGGCCGTGCGTCTGCGCCGTTTCATTCCGCGGCGGCTGGCCAACGTGACCGGCGTCATCGTCGCGCTGTCGCTGTTCTGGGCGGTGATCGACGGCGTGCTGCTGGAATACGGCCTGCGCACGGCCGACCGGACCTTTCAGCAGTTCGACGTGCGCATGGAAGCGGACGTGGAGCACCCGGGCGACCCGCTGCTGTCGGGCAGCGAGGCATCGCTGATCGGCTGGGAGGACCTCGGCCAGCACGGTCGGCGGTACGTCGGTTTCACCCCCACCAGCGGCGAGATGAGCGAGTTCTTCGACCGGCCGACCCCGGCACCGCTGCGGGTCTATGTCGGGCTGAACGCGGCGGAGACCATCGAGGAGCGGGCCCGCCTGGCGCTGGATGAGCTCAAGCGCACCGATGCCTTCGACCGCTCGGTGCTGGTGCTGGTCACGCCCACCGGGCGCGGCTGGGTGGATCGCGACGCGATGCAGGCGGCGGAGTACCTGCATCGCGGGGATGTCGCTTCGGTGGCGGTGCAGTACTCCTATCTGCCGAGCTGGCTGTCGCTGATGTCCGAGTCGTCCTACGGTCTGGAGACCGCGCAGGCGGTCTTTGCGGAAGTCTATGGCCACTGGCGCGAGCTGCCGCCCGACGAGCGTCCCGAGCTGTATCTCCACGGCCTGAGCCTGGGGGCGCTGAATTCCGAGCGCGCCGCGGATCTGTACGACATCGTCGGCGATCCGTTCTCCGGTGCGCTGTGGAGCGGGCCGCCGTTCCGGTCCGAGGCCTGGCGCGAGATCACCGCGCAGCGCGAGCCGGACTCGCCCGCGTGGCTGCCGCGTTTTCGCGACAGCTCCATCGTGCGTTTCACCAACCAGGATCCGCACCTGGAGATCCCCGGTGCCGAATGGGGGGCCATGCGCATCGTGTACCTGCAGTATGCCAGCGACCCCGTCACCTTCTTCGAGCCCGAGGCCTTCTACCGCCAGCCCGAGTGGATGGAAGAACCGCGTGGCCCGGACGTGACCGACAAGCTGCAATGGTACCCGGTGGTGACCATGCTGCAGCTGGCGATCGACGTGGCCGCCGCGGATGATGCCCCGGTGGGCTACGGCCATGTGTATGCCCCGGAACACTATGTCTACGCCTGGCGCCACGTGACGGATCCCGAAGGCTGGTCGGAAGACGAGCTGCAGCGGCTGAAGGACCACCTGGGTGGTGGTTGAGCCGGAGGCTGAGCCCGCGGTGCGGCGTCAGCCGACCTGGCCGTAGCGGGTCGCATCCCCCAGCCAGCGCTCGATCAGCGCGCCGCCGCGTGGCGGATCCTGCAGCAGCCCCTCGGCGATGCGGGTGGCGCGCGGCAGCAGGTCCTGGTCGCGCGACCAGTCGGCCACGCGGAAGCTGCGGTCGCCGGTCTGGCGGGTGCCCAGCAGTTCGCCCGGGCCGCGCAGCCGCAGGTCGACCTCGGCGATCTCGAAGCCGTCGTCGGTGCGCCGCATCGCCTCCAGGCGCTCGCGCGCGGTGTCGCCCAGCGGCGGGCGGTACAGCAGCACGCAGGCGCTGGCGGCATTGCCGCGCCCCACGCGCCCGCGCAGCTGGTGCAGCTGCGACAGGCCCATGCGCTCGGCATTCTCGATGACCATCAGGCTGGCGTTGGGCACGTCCACGCCGACCTCGATCACCGTGGTCGCCACCAGCAGATCGACTTCACCGCGACGGAACCCCTCCATCACCTGATCGCGCTCGCCGCCCTTCATGCGGCCGTGTGCCAGCCCGATGCGCAGCCCCGGCAGGGCCTCGGCCAGGCGCTCGCGGGTGGCCTCGGCGGATTCGGCCTCGAGCTGCTCCGAGTCCTCCACCAGCGGGCACACCCAGTAGGCCTGAGTGCCGTCGCCGCAGGCCACGCGGATGCGCTCGATCACCTCGTCGCGGCGTTCGTGGCTGATCAGCGCGGTGCGCACCGGCGTGCGCCCCGGCGGGCGTTCGTCGATGATCGAGGTCTCCAGCCCTGCGTACAGGGTCATCGCCAGGGTGCGCGGGATGGGCGTGGCGGTCATGATCAGCTGGTGCGGGGTGTGGCCGTTGCCCTTCTCGCGCAGCGCCATGCGCTGATGCACGCCGAAGCGGTGCTGCTCGTCCACCACCGCCAGACCGAGGCGATGGAAATGCACGTCCTCCTGGAACAGCGCATGGGTGCCCACGGCCACCGGGCGCGCCCCGCTGGCCAGTTCGTTCAGTAGCTGGCCACGTTCGCTGCGCCCCTGGCGTCCCCCCAGCCAGGCGATGCGGATCCCCATCGGCTCCAGCCAGGCGGCCAGGTTGCGCGCGTGCTGGCGCGCCAGCAGCTCGGTAGGAGCCATGAACGCGACCTGGTAGCCGGCCTCCACCGCGGCCAGCGCCGCGGCCACCGCCACCAGCGTCTTGCCCGAGCCCACGTCGCCCTGCAGCAGGCGGTTCATCGGCTGCTGGCGGGCGAGATCCGCGCGGATCTCGCCGATCACGCGCTGCTGGGCCCCGGTCAGCGGGAACGGCAGTCCGGCATGCAGGCGTTCCCACAGATCGCCGGGCGGATCCAGCGCCGGGGCGTGTTCGTCGGGTTCGGAACGGGCATGCTGCAGGCGGGCGAGCTGGTGCGCGACCAGTTCCTCCAGCGCAAGCCGGGTCTGCGCGGCCGAGCGCCCGTCGATGCCGGGCTCCAGCGTCGCGGTCTGCGCGTCGGGGGGCGGCTGGTGGAGGTCCTGCACGGCCTGCTGCAGCGGCGGCAGGCCGTCACGCTCCAGTTCCGGCAGGAGATCGGGCAGCTGCCGGATACCGGGCAGGGCCTGGCGCACCAGCTTGCGCAGCAGCGGCTGCGACACGCCGTCGGTGACCGGATAGACCGGGGTCAGGCGTTGTTCCAGCGCCGGCGGGGCGTCCGGATCGACGATCTCGGTCTCCGGGTGCACGCATTCCAGCGCCCCGGGCACGCCCCGTGGTTCGCCGAAGGCGCGGACCCGGGTCCCGGTCGCCAGGCGTTTCTGCTGCGCGTTGCCGAAGTGAAAGAAGCGCAGGGTAATGAGGCCCTGACCGTCCCCCAGGGTGACCACCAGCATGCGCCGGCGGCGGATCACCACCTCGCTGCGCTCGACCACGCCTTCGAACAGGGCGGCGCGGCCCGGGCGCAGACGGTCCAGCGGGGTGATGCGGGTGCGGTCCTCGAAGCGCAGCGGCAGGTGGAACAGCAGGTCGCCGCAGACATGCAGGCCCAGCCGCGCCAGGCGCTCGGCCTGGCGCGGTCCCACGCCGGTGAGTTCGGTCAGCGGGGCCTGCAGGTCCATCTGCAGTGCTCCGGGGCGCGGGGCCTCAGCCCCGCGGGCACCAGGCGATGGCGTCCATCTCCACCTGGGCACCCTTGGGCAGGGCGGCCACGCCGATGGCCGCGCGCGCGGGGTAGGGCTCGCCGAAGTATTCGCTCATCAGCTCGTTGACCAGCGGGAAATGGGTCAGATCGGTGAGGTAGATGTTGAGCTTGGCGATGTCGCCCAGCCCGGCGCCGGCGGCTTCCAGCACCGCGGCGAGGTTGTCGAACACCCGGCGGATCTGGGCCTCGATGCTTCCGTCCACCAGTTCCATGGTGGCCGGGTCCAGCGGGATCTGGCCCGACAGGTACAGGGTGTCGCCGGTACGCACCGCCTGCGAGTAGGGGCCGATGGCGGCCGGGGCGGTTTCGGTCTGGATCACTTCGCGGGACATGAGGTCTCCTGATTGCTGTGCGCCATAACTGTGCGACCGGCACCTTACCGCATCAGCCGCGCGGGCGGGAGATCTTCAGGACGTCGGGCAGGCGCCGCAGCATGCGCATGATCTGCGCCAGGTGCCGGCGGTCGCGCACCGTCAGCAGGAAGGTCATCGCGGTGGAATGCCCGTCCTGCTCGTTGAACGAGATGTGCTCGATGTTGGAGCCCTGATCGGCGATGTTCGCGGCCATCTCCGCCAGTGCCCCGCGACGGTTGGCGGTGCGGGTGCGGATTGCGGCAGTGAACTGCAGGCCCGGCTCGTGCGACCACTGGAGGTCGATGGTGCGATCGGGGCGCTCGCGGCCTTCGTGCAGGTTGCGGCAGTTCTCGCGATGGATCACCAGCCCGCGTCCGGCACTCAGCTGGCCCACGATCGGGTCGCCCGGGATGGGATAGCAGCAGCGCCCGTAATTCAGGACCATGCCCTCGGTCCCGCGGATGGCCAGGGTCGGGGTCTCGTCGCCGCCGGTCTCGCCCTCGACTTCCGCGGTTTCGGCGGTCTCCAGGCCCGTCAGCTGGCGGGCCACCAGCCCGGCCATGCGGTTGCCCAGGCCGATCTCGGCCAGCAGGGCGTCCAGATCCCGCAGCTGCATGGCGTCCAGCAGCTGATCCAGCTGCGCCGGCGAGACCCGCGCCAGGCTGGAGTCCAGCGCGGACAGGGCCTTTTCCAGCAGCCGCCGGCCAAGGGCGCGGGCCTCGTCGGTCTGCATCGACTTCAGGCAGTGACGGATGCCGCTGCGGGCCTTGCCGGTGACCACGAAGGACAGCCAGGCCGGGTTGGGCCGGGCGCCCTCCGCCGTCACGATCTCCACCGTCTGGCCGCTCTGCAGGCGACTGGACAGCGGCGCCAGCTGACGGTCGATCTTGGCCGCCACGCAGCGGTTGCCCACGTCCGAATGCACCGCGTAGGCGAAATCGATGGGCGTGGCATTGCGCGGCAGCACCAGGATGTCGCCCCCCGGGGTGAAGGTGTAGACCTCGTCGGGGAACAGGTCGACCTTGACGTTCTCCAGGAACTCGATGGAGTTGCCCACGCTGTTCTGGATCTCGAGGACGTCCTTGAGCCATTCGCGTGCGCGGCTCTGCGCGGTCTGCGCCAGTTCGCCGCCGGCCTTGTACTGCCAGTGCGCGGCGATGCCGCTCTCCGCCACGCGGTCCATCTCGGTGGTGCGGATCTGGATCTCGATGGGGATGCCGTGCGGGCCGAAAAGCACGGTGTGCAGCGACTGATAGCCGTTGGATTTGGGGATCGCGATGTAGTCCTTGAAGCGCCCCGGCACCGGCTTGTACAGGTTGTGCACGACCCCCAGCGAGCGATAGCAGGTGTCCATGCTGTCGACCACGATGCGGATCGCGAAGACGTCGAAGACGTCCTCGAAGGTGTTTCGCTTGGACAGCATCTTGCGGTAGATGCTGTAGAGCGATTTCTCGCGCCCGGTGATGCGGCCCTCGATGCCCGCGGCCTCCATGCGCGAGCAGATCGCCTGCTCGATGTTGCGCATCGGCTCGCGGCGGTTGCCGCGGGCTTCGCGCATGGCCTTCTCCAGCACCGCCGCGCGCCACGGATGCTTGGCGGTGAACCCGAGGTGCTCCAGCTCGCGGCGCATCGCGTTCATCCCCAGGCGCTGGGCGATGGGGGCGTAGATTTCCAGGGTCTCGTTGGCGATGCGGCGTTTCTTGTCCGGGCGCATCACGCCCAGGGTGCGCATGTTGTGCAGGCGGTCGGCCAGCTTGACCAGGATCACCCGGATGTCGCGGGTGATCGCCAGCATCATCTTGCGGAAGTTCTCCGCCTGCGCCTCGGCCTTCGACTGGAACTGCAGGTGGGTCAGCTTGGAGACCCCGTCGACCAGCTCCGCGACCTCCTCGCCGAACTCGGCGTGGATGCGGTCCTTGCTGGTGGGGGTGTCCTCCATCACGTCGTGGAGGATGGCCGCGCAGATCGCGCGGTGGTCCATGCGCATCTCGGCCATGGTGCGGGCCACGGCCAGGGGATGGTAGATGTACGGCTCGCCGGTCTTGCGCGTCTGGCCGTCGTGGGCCTCGGCGCCGAACAGGTAAGCGCGATAGACCTCCTCGACCTGCTCCGGCTCCAGATACGCCTCGAGCTCAGCGCACAGGTCGCTGATCAGGAAACGTGCGGAGCCCGAAGGAGCCGAGGAGACGGCCCCGGGCGCGGACAGCCCAGCGGCCATGGGCTCCACCTACCGTTCGTCGGCTTCGAGCTGTTCCAGGTGCCGGATCGTGGAGAAATCCAGCATCTGGTTCTGCGGCCGCTCGTCGTGTTCGTCGAACACCTCGGCCCCGACCTCGCTGGCGGCGATCTCGCGCAGGGCGATGACCGTCGGCTTGTCGTTGTTCTCGGGGACCCGGGGTTCCTTGCCGTGGGCGATGTGCCGGGCGCGACGGGCGGCCATCATCACCAGCTCGAACCGGTTGTCGACTTTTTCGAGGCAGTCCTCGACAGTTATGCGGGCCATGGGCTAGCTCCGGATGTTGCGTGCAAAAAGGTTGAACGGTTCAGGCCGGCGCACGGGCGCCAGCCAGCAGGTTGTTCAGGGTCTCCGCCGAGCGGATCTCCTGCTCCACCGTACGCAGCCGGTTGGAGCGGAAGATGCTGGCAAGATCCCGCAGGGCCTGATCGAACTCCGCGTTGACCACGGTGTAGTCGTATTCGCGGTAATGCGTGCAGTCCGACTCGGCATCACGCAGGCGGCGTTCGATCACCTCCTCACTATCCTGACCACGGCCGCGCAGCCGACGTTCCAGTTCGGTGCGCGAAGGCGGCAGGATGAAGATCGAGCGGCAGTCCGGCACCGCGGCGCGGACCTGCCGGGCGCCCTGCCAGTCGATCTCCAGGATCACGTCGAAACCGGCGTCCAGGCGTTCGTTCACGCTGGCCAGTGCGGTCCCGTAGAAGTTGTCGAATACCTTGGCGTGCTCCAGCAGCTTGCCGTCCTCGATCATGCCGAGGAAGGTCTCCGCCGAGACGAAGTGGTAGTCGACGCCGTCGACCTCGCCCGGGCGCGGCTGACGCGTGGTATGCGAGACCGAGACCTCGACGTCCTCGACGCTGTCCAGCAGTGCGCCGACCAGGCTGGTCTTGCCGGCACCGGAGGGTGCGGAAACGATGTACAGCGTGCCACGTGCGGGCCGGGAAGAAACGGTCATGCTGGCGTCCGCCGAAGGAGGACCGGGCGGTGCCGGATGCACCGCCCGACCGAAGAAATCGGGAAATGGTCGGAGTGAAAGGATTCGAACCTTCGACCCCTGCCTCCCGAAGGCAGTGCTCTACCAAGCTGAGCTACACTCCGACGCTGAGCTGAGTATTGTGCCGTGTTGATCCGGAGTTGTCCATGCCCCGGGTGAACGCGGTGTCAGTGATCGCGGCCCACGGCGAAGCGGGCGATGTCCGCCAGCGCGCGGCGGTGGGGGTTGTCCGGCAGCCCGGCGATGGCGTCGATGGCCGCGTCGGTTTCGGCCTCCGCCCGCGCCCGGGCGTAATCCAGAGCGCCGGTGGAGTGCATCGCCGCGATCACCGCGTCGGTTTCCTCGCGCCCGCCCTGTTCGATCGCCCGGCGCACCACGGCCTTTTCGGCGTCGTTGCCCTCGCGCAGCACGTGGATCAGCGGCAGGGTCGGCTTGCCCTCGGCGAGATCGTCGCCCAGCTGCTTGCCGGTCACCTCGGGGTCGGCCGAATAGTCGAGCACGTCGTCGATCAGCTGGAACGCGGTGCCCAGGTGCATGCCGTAGCGTGCCAGTGCGGCCTCGTCGGCGGCGTCGCGTTGCGCCAGGATGCCGCCGATCTGGCAGGCCGCCTCGAACAGCTTGGCGGTCTTCGACTGGATCACGTCCATGTAGCGCGCCTCGTCGACATCCGCGTCGTGGCAGTTCATCAGCTGCATCACTTCGCCTTCGGCGATCACGTTGGTCGCGCGCGACAGGATCTCCATCACCCGCATCGAGTCGATCTCGACCATCATCTCGAAGGCGCGGGTGTAGAGGAAGTCACCCACCAGCACGGCGGCCTCGTTGCCGAAGATGTGGTTCGCGGTCTCGTTGCCGCGGCGCATCTCCGAGGCATCCACCACGTCGTCGTGCAGCAGGGTCGCGGTGTGGATGAACTCCACCAGCGCCGCCAGGGTGACGTGCTTGTCGCCCTCGTAACCGCAGGCCCGGGCCGACAGGGTCGCCAGCAACGGCCGCAGTCGCTTGCCGCCACTGTGGATGATGTAGTGTCCGAGCTGGTTGATCAGCACCACGGGGGAGCTGAGCCGGTCGCGGATGCAGGCGTCGACTGCCTGCATGTCGTCGGCAGCGAGCTCTCGGATGGCGTCTATGGACATGCGGTTCGGCAGGCCGGTGAGGGTGGGGTCGGTTTCGGCAGGCCCGCACGCGCGCGCCGCCTCCAGCAAATGAAGAGCCCGGCATGCTAGAAAGGGGGTGGCGGGGTGTCAAGCAATACGGGTGGTCGAAACGTTGACCCCCGGCGGGGGTGCTGCTAGCATTGCCGCCCTTTCGCGAGACCAGTCATCAGCACCTGGTCCATACAGGTCATCGCAACGGAGTCCCAGGGAAATGTACGCGATCATCGCAACAGGTGGTAAACAGTACCGCGTCGCCGAAGGTGACGTGATCCGCATCGAAAAGCTCGACGCCGAAGTCGGTTCCGAGGTCGATTTCGACCAGGTGCTGATGGTGGGTGCGGGTGACGATGTCCGCGTCGGGGCCCCGGTGGTCGATGGCGGCAAGGTCAGCGCCAAAGTCGAGGACCACGGCCGCGGCGACAAGGTCCGCATCATCAAATTCCGGCGCCGCAAGCACAGCATGAAGCAGGCGGGCCACCGGCAGCACTACACCACCGTGCGCATCACCGGCATCGCCGGCTGAGCTGCGGCACGACAGTACTCGGGAGAACGAGAACATGGCACACAAGAAGGCAGGCGGCAGTTCCAAGAACGGGCGCGATTCCGAGAGTAAACGCCTTGGCGTCAAGCGGTTTGGCGGCCAGACCGTGAGCGCCGGGAACATCCTCGTCCGTCAGCGCGGTACGCAGTATCATCCCGGCGAGAACGTGGGTTGCGGCAAGGACTACACGCTGTTCGCCAAGGTGGATGGCGAGGTCGTGTTCAAGAAGGGCGGTCGTTTCAACCGCCGTTTCGTGACGGTCCAGCCGCAGCAGTAATCCGGCCGTCCGCAGTCCGGATCGCCGTAAAGCCCCGTTCTGCGGGGCTTTTTTTGTTTCTATCCCCTCCGGAGGCGAAGGATGCAGTTCATCGACGAGGCGAACATCGTGGTCAGGGCCGGCGATGGCGGTAATGGCTGCGTGAGCTTCCGCCGCGAGAAGTACATCCCCTTCGGCGGGCCGGATGGCGGCGACGGCGGGGACGGGGGTTCGGTGTGGCTGGTCGGGACCGAGCGCCTGAACACCCTGGCCGACTTCCGCTACCAGAAGCGTTTCGACGCCCCGCGCGGGAAAAACGGCATGGGACAGAACCGCACCGGCGCGTCCGGCGAAGATCTCGAGATCGCGGTGCCGGTGGGCACCGTGGTGCGTGATGCGGAGACCGACGAGCTGCTGGGGGACATTATTGCCGACGGCCAGCGTCTGCTGGTCGCCCAGGGCGGCTATCACGGCCTCGGCAACACCCGCTACAAGAGCTCCACCAACCAGGCCCCGCGCCAGAGCAAGCCGGGCACGCCGGGCGAGCAGCGGCGCCTGCAGCTGGAGCTGCGGGTGCTGGCCGACGTGGGGCTGCTGGGGCTGCCGAATGCCGGCAAGTCGACCCTGCTGTCGCGCGCGTCGGCCGCGCGTCCGCGGGTGGCCGACTACCCGTTCACCACGCTTTATCCGCAACTGGGCGTGGTCAGCGTGGGGCCCGAGCAGAGCTTCGTGATGGCCGATATACCGGGACTGATCGAGGGCGCGGCCGAGGGTGCCGGGCTGGGCACCCGCTTCCTCAAGCACCTGGGGCGCACCGAGCTGCTGCTGCACCTGGTGGACGTGGCTCCGCCGGATCCCGAGGCGGACCCGGTTGCCGACATGCAGACCGCGCTCACCGAGCTGCAGCGGCACAGCGAGGAACTGGCGGGGCGTCCGCGCTGGCTGGTGCTCAACAAGTGCGAGCTGCTGGACGCGGAGGCGCTGGACGCGCTGGGCGAGCGCATGCAGGCGGCGCCCGGCGGCGACGTGCCGCAGTACCGCATCTCCGCCGCCACCGGCGACGGCGTGGACGGTCTGCTGCAGGCCGTGATGCGCGAAGTCGAGCGCCGGCGCCTCGACCCGGCGGAGGGCGAGCCGGAGGGCGAAGCATGAGCCGCGCCCTGCCGCAGGCGCGGCGCGTGGTGGTGAAGATCGGCAGCGCGCTGATCACCGCCGATGGCACCGGCCTCGACCGCCCGGCCCTGCAGGCCTGGGCCCGGCAGATGGCCGAACTCCGGGAGCAGGGGCTGGAGGTGATCCTGGTGTCCAGCGGGGCGGTGGCCGAAGGCATGTATCGCCTGGGCATGAGCGAGCGGCCGCACCAGCTGCATCAGCTGCAGGCCTCGGCCGCGGTCGGTCAGATGGGGCTGGTGCAGGCCTACGAGCAGGAATTCGCGGCGCACGGGCTGCACGCCGCCCAGGTCCTGCTGACGCATGACGACCTGGCCGACCGCGAGCGCTACCTGAATGCGCGTTCGACCATGCAGGCCCTGCTGACCCTCGGCACCATCCCGGTGGTCAACGAGAACGACACCGTGGCCTACGAGGAGATCCGGCTGGGCGACAACGACACCCTGGCGGCACTGGTCGCCAACCTGGTGGTGGCCGATCTGTTGCTGATCCTGACCGATCAGGAGGGCCTGTTCGACGCCGATCCGCGGCGTGACCCGCAGGCCCGGCGGATCGCCGAAGGCCGCGCCTCGGATGTGACGCTGCAGCAGTTCGTGGCCCCGGAGTTCGGGCGGCTGGGACGCGGCGGCATGGCCACCAAGCTGTACGCCGCGGAGCGTGCCGCGCGTTCCGGTACTCATACCGTGATCGCCTCGGGGCGCGAGGAGCGCGTGATGGCGCGGGTCCTGGCCGGCGAAGACGTGGGGACCTGGCTGCAGCCGGACCGCGAGCCGCTGGCCGCGCGCAAGCGCTGGATCGCCGACCAGCTGCACTCGCGCGGTGTGCTGCATCTGGACGAGGGTGCCGCGCGGGTGCTGCGCGAATCCGGCCGCAGCCTGCTGGCGGTGGGCGTGGCGCGGGTCGAGGGGGAATTCCGCCGCGGCGAGGTGGTGACCTGCGTGGCCCCGGATGGCTCCGGGGTTGCGCGTGGACTGGTCAACTACTCGGCGGCCGAGGTGGAGCGCATCCGCGGTCTGCGCGCCGATCAGATCGAGGCGGAGCTGGGCTATCAGTTCGAGCCGGAGCTGGTGCACCGCGACAACATGGTCCTGCTGTAGCGACACGCGCACGACATGCGCACGCAAACGGGCCCGCCCCTGTGCACAGGGGCGGGCCCGTTCGGTCTTCAGGCTGCCGGCCGGGCCCGCAGGCCCGAGGGTCTTACGCCTGCAGGGCGCGGATCCGCTGGTTCAGGCGGCTCTTGTGCCGGGCCGCCTTGTTCTTGTGGATCAGGCCCTTGTTCGCGGTCTTGTCGATGATCGGGACCGCCTGGCGATACGCCTCGCGGGCAGCCTCGACGTCTCCCTGACGCAGCGGCTTGAGGACCGCCTTCATGTACGTACGGAAACGCGACCGCAGCGCCATGTTGTGGGCGCGGTTCTTCATGGACTGACGGGCCCGTTTACGGGCAGAAGCAATATTCGCCAAAACTCTATCCCTCGCGTGATTCGCCGGGTTCTCTGAAAGGCGACAAAGCATACTCGGGGCTCCGGTCGGGGTCAAGCTCGCCTTCGCCTGCAAGCAGGCTCCTACGGGCGCGGTCGTGCAATGCTGTGGGAGCCTGCTTGCAGGCGAGCCGGGCCCGGGCGCCCCGGAATGGAATCCCGGAGCCCGTGCGTCTACATTGCAGGCACCACAACATAAAAAGGAGCATGGAGATGAAATACCCCGCCGCCCGCAACAACGCCCTGGTCCCCGGCTTCGTGCTGGTGCTGCTGGCCCTGTTTGCCGCCAGCCTGGTCCTGGTCCCGCAGCAGGCGCGCGCCTTCGAGCCCGAGGCCAAGGTCGCCTACCACGCCGATTTCGCCGATCCGCGGCGCTTCTCGGCAATGCTCACCAGCATCAACAACATGGTCACCCACTACGAGCGCGAGTTCATCGAGGCGGATGTGCGGATCGTGTTCGTCTCGCACGGCATCCGGTTCCTCACCGAGGACAACCTCGAGGACACCCCGTTCGAGGCCGACGAAGAGCTGCTGGAGGAGCGCGAACGGCTGCAGAGCCGCCTGCGTTCCCTGGCCAATACCTATGACGTGCAGCTGGAGCTGTGCGACATCACCCGCGGTGACATCGGCCTTCCGGAAGAGGATTTGATGGATGGCGTGGATATCGAGCTGGTGCCCTCCGGCGTGGTGCGCCTGACCGAGCTGCAGAACGACGAAGACTTCGCCTACCTGAAGATCGAGTAATCCTCCCTTCCTCCTGACGGCTGCCCGCGGTTCTCCGGGGCAGCCGTCGCCGGGCCTGGCGACGGGCGAGTCGGTTACACTCCGGTCCGCTCATTGTCTGTGTGGTGCCGGCTTCCGCATGAACCGACTGTTCCGATCCACCGCTGTGGTCAGCGGCATGACCATGATCTCGCGGATCATGGGCTATCTGCGCGACATGGTGCTGGCGGTGACCTTCGGGGCCAGCGCGGCCACCGACGCCTTCTTCGTCGCCTTCCGCATCCCCAATTTCCTGCGCCGGCTGTTCGCCGAGGGGGCCTTCAACCAGGCCTTCGTCCCGGTGTTTGCCGAATTCCGCGAGAAGCGCGGGCGCGAGGCCCTGCGCGATCTGCTGGACCATACCGCCGGGGCGCTGCTGGGCGCGGTGGCCGTCGTTACGCTGCTGGGCATCCTCGCGGCCCCGGCCCTGATCTGGATCTTCGCCCCCGGGCTGGCGCAGGAGTCAGGGCGCCAGGACCTGGCGGCGGACATGCTGCGGATCACCTTCCCGTACCTGCTGTTCATCTCGCTGACCGCGATGGCGGCGGGCATTCTCAACAGCATCGGGCGCTTCGCGGTGCCGGCCTTCACCCCGGTATTTCTCAACCTCGCGCTGATCGCCGCGGCGCTGTGGCTGGCGCCGATGTTTGCCGAGCCGGTGGTCGCGCTGGCCTGGGGCGTGTTCATCGCCGGGGCGCTGCAGCTGGCCTTCCAGATCCCGTTCCTGTGGCGCGCGGGGCTGCTGCCGCGGCCGCGTTTCCGCCGGGCGCACGAGGGGGTGCGCCGGATCGTCAAGCTGATGCTGCCGGCGATCCTCGGGACCTCGGTGGTGCAGATCAACCTGCTGGTGGACACCCTGATCGCGTCGTTCCTGGTGGCCGGGTCGATCTCCTGGCTGTATTTCGGCGATCGCTTCGTCGAGCTGCCGCTGGCGCTGTTCGGCATCGCCATCGGCACGGTGATCCTTCCGCGCCTGGCGAAGCAGTTCAACGAGGAGCGGCCCGAGGCCTTCGGCCGCACCCTGGACTGGGCCCTGCGCCTGGCGATGCTGGTGGCCCTGCCGGCGATGGCCGGGCTGGTGGTGCTGGCGGTGCCGATCCTCGCGACGCTGATCCAGTATCAGGAGTTCACCCCGCACGACACCCACATGACCGCACTGGCGCTGGCCGCCTATTCGCTGGGGCTTCCGGGCTTCATCCTGATCAAGGTGCTGGCGCCGGGCTTCTTCGCCCGCCAGGACACGAAGACCCCGGTGCGCATCGCAATCATCGCCATGCTGTGGAACATGCTGCTCAACGGCCTGTTCGTGCTGCCGTGGTATCTGTCCGGGGTCCCCGGGGCGCATGCCGGGCTGGCGCTGGCGACCTCGGCCTCGGCCTACATCAACGCCGGGCTGCTGTATCGCGGGCTGGTGCGCGAGGGGGTCTACCGCCCCGGGCCGGCCCTGTGGCGGCTGCGCTACGGGCTGCCCGCGGCCCTGGCGGTGATGGTGGCGGTGCTGGTGGTGCTGTCGCCGGCGCTGGACGCGTGGACGGACTGGTCCATCCCCGAGCGCGGGACGGCGCTGACCGGGCTGATCGCCGCCGGGGTGGCCAGTCTCGGGGTGACCCTGTGGCTGGCCGGCCTGCGTCCGCGGCATTTCCTGTTGCGCGAGGCCTGATCTCGCGGGGCACGCCGGGTTATACTTGCCGTTTTTCCTGGATACGGGGCAATGCGGCTGATTCGAGGGCTGGGCAGGTCCGACGGTGCGGATTCCGGGCTGGCCGCGGTGCGTGGCGCCGTGGTGACCATCGGCAACTTCGACGGTCTGCACCGCGGGCATCAGGCGGTGGTGGACCGCCTGCTGGCGGCCGCGCGCGAGCACGCCGCCCCGTCGGTGCTGATGACCTTCGAACCGCTGCCGCGCGAATATTTCGCCGAGCACGCCGGAGCGCCCACGCCGCCCGGCCGGCTGCAGCGCCTGCGCGACCGTCTGGTGGCGCTGGACGGCCGCGGACTGGACGCCGCCTGGGTGCTGCGCTTCGATGCCCGCCTGGCGGGGTTGCCGGCGCGCGACTTCCTAGAGGAGGTCCTGTACCGGCGGCTGGGCGCGCGCCACGTGCTGGTGGGCGACGACTTCCGCTTCGGCCGCGGGCGCGAGGGCGACAGCGCGCTGATGCGTGCCGAAGGGGAGCGGCTGGGCTTCAGCGTGGAGTCCACGCCCACGGTCAGCGATGCCGACGGGCGCATCAGCAGCACCCGGGTGCGCGCCGCCGCGCGCGAGGGCGGCTTCGACGAGGTGGCGCGGCTGCTGGGACGGCCGTACCGGCTGCACGGGCGGGTGGCGCATGGCGACCGCCTGGGGCGCACCATCGGCTTCCCCACGGCCAACGTGCGCCTCGGGCGCTGGCCGCTGGCGCTGCGCGGGGTGTATGCCGGCTGGCTGCACGGCGCGGGCGGCGAGCCGCTGGCCACAGTGGCGAACATCGGCTGGCGGCCCACGGTGCAGGGCACCGAACAGCGCCTGGAGATCCATGTGCTGGACGCCGCCCCCGAACTCTACGGCGCGCGCGTGGCGTTCGAACCGCGCGCGCTGGTTCGCGGCGAACAGCGCTTCGACGGGCTGGATGCCCTCAAGGCGCAGATCGCGCGGGACGCCGACACGGCGCGTGAATGCCTGGCGGGCGACGAACCGGGCCGCGTGCCCCGTACCGTCTGCTGACACCGGTCCAGATCGCCGAATTCCTCCAACTCCACAGCAACCGGCCCTGCGGGGCCCATCCGGAAGAGCCATGGCCAAGAAACAGGCACCGCCGAATCCCTACAAGGATACGCTCAACCTGCCGCAGACCGCGTTCCCCATGCGGGCGAACCTGGCAAAGCGCGAGCCGGAATGGCTGGAGCAGTGGCGCGCGGAGGATCGTTACCGCCGCTTGCGCGAGCACTGCGCCGGACGGCCGCGCTTCGTGCTGGCCGACGGCCCGCCGTACGCCAACGGCTCCATCCACGTGGGGCACGCGGTCAACAAGATCCTCAAGGACATCATCGTCAAGAGCCGCACGCTGGCGGGTTTCGATGCCCCGTACGTGCCCGGCTGGGACTGCCACGGCCTGCCGATCGAGCTGCAGGTGGAGCACAACATCGGCAAGCCCGGCCACGAGGTGGACGCGGCCCAGTTCCGCGAGGCCTGCCGGGCCTACGCCGCGGAACAGGTGGCCGGTCAGTCGGCCGACTTCCAGCGCCTGGGCGTGCTGGGCGACTGGGACCACCCGTACCTGACCATGGACTACCAGGTCGAGGCGGATACCGTGCGCGCGCTGGCGCGCATCTACGAACGCGGCCATGTGCAGATGGGCGAGAAGCCGGTGCACTGGTGCGTGGACTGCGGCTCCGCGCTGGCCGAAGCCGAGGTGGAGTACGAGGACAAGATCTCGCAGGCGATCGACGTGCGCTTCCGCGTGGTGGACGACGTGGATCTGGTGCGGCGTTTCTCCGGTGCGGATGCCGACGGCCCGGTGAGCGTGGTGATCTGGACCACCACGCCGTGGACCCTGCCGGCCAACCAGGCGGTGGCCGTGCACCCCGAGCTGGATTACGCGCTGGTGGAACTGGAACACGAGCGCCTGCTGCTGGCGGAAGAGCTGCTGGAGGACTGCCTGGGTCGCTACGATCTGGGCGAAGGCCGTGTGCTGGCCCGTGTGAAGGGTGCCGCGCTGGAAGGCCTGATGCTGCAGCACCCGTTCCTCGAGCGCGAAGTGCCGCTGATCCTCGGCGACCACGTGACCACCGAGGCCGGTACCGGCTGCGTGCATACCGCCCCCGGCCACGGCCAGGACGACTACGCCGTGGGCCTGCAGTACAACCTGCCGGTGGACAACCCGGTGGGCCCCGACGGGGTGTTCGTGGAGGGCACGCCGTATTTCGCCGGGCAGAACGTGCACCAGGCCAACGGCCACGTGATCGACGTGCTGCACGAGAAGGCCGCGCTGATCGTGGCGCGCAAGCTGCACCACAGCTACCCCCACTGCTGGCGGCACAAGACCCCCATCATCTTCCGCGCCACGCCGCAGTGGTTCATCAGCATGGACCGCGCGGAACTGCGCGCCGATGCCCTGCGCGCGATCGGCGCGACGCGCTGGATGCCCGACTGGGGCGAGGCGCGCATCCGCGGCATGGTGGCCAACCGGCCCGACTGGTGCATCTCGCGTCAGCGCCACTGGGGCGTGCCCATCCCGTTTTTCCTCAACCGCAAAACCGGGCGCGTGCACCCGCGCACCCCGGAGCTCACCGAGCGGGTCGCCCGGCGCATCGAGGAGCAGGGCATCGAGGCCTGGTTCAGCCTGGACCCCGAAGAATTCCTCGGCGAGGAAGCCGCCGACTACGTCAAGCTCACCGATACCCTGGACGTGTGGTTCGATTCCGGCGTGCTGCACAGCACGGTGGTGGAGAAGCGCCCCGAGCTGGGTGGCCTGCCGGCGGATCTGTTCCTCGAGGGTTCCGACCAGCACCGTGGCTGGTTCCAGTCCAGCCTGCTGACCAGCGTGGCCATGCGCGGCGAGGCGCCCTACCGCGGGGTGCTGACCCACGGCTTCACCGTGGACGAGAACGGCGAGAAGATGTCGAAGTCGCGCGGCAATGTCGTCGCGCCGCAGGAAGTCGTCTCCACCCTGGGGGCGGACATCCTGCGCCTGTGGGTGGCCGCGACCGACTTCGCCGGCGAGATGGCGATCTCCGACAACATCCTCGAGCGCACCGCCGACGCCTACCGGCGCATCCGCAACACCATGCGCTTCCTGCTCGGCAACCTCAGCGGCTTCGATCCGCAGCAGCACGCGGTGCCGCTGGACGAGCTGCTGCCGCTGGACCGCTGGATCGTGGCGCGCGCGCTGCAGGTGCAGGAACAGGTCACCCGCTCGTACGACGAGTTCCTGTTCCACCCGATCTACCAGAGGGTGCACAATTTCTGCTCGGTGGAGCTGGGCAGCTTCTACCTCGACGTGATCAAGGACCGCCAGTACACCACGCCGGGGGATTCGCACGCGCGGCGTTCCGCGCAGACCGCGCTGTACCACGTGGCCGAGGCCCTGACCCGGTGGATCGCGCCGATCCTGACCTTCACCGCCGAGGAGATCTGGGAGCTGCTGCCGGGCGAGCGCGCCGACTCGGTGCTGTTCGCCACCTGGTACGAGGGCCTGGCCCCGCTGCCGGACGACGCCGCGTTCAGTAACACCGACTGGGACCGCATCCTCGAGATGCGCACACACGCCGCGCGCGCGCTGGAGACCGCCCGCAACGAGCAGCGCATCGGTGCCTCGCTGACCGCCGAGATCGACCTGCACGTACCCGCCGATGCTCCGGTGCGCGGCCCGCTGGAGCGCCTGGGTGACGAACTGCGCTTCGTGTTCATTACCTCGGAGGTGCGCCTGAGTAGCGAGCCCGCCCCGGCCGAGGCGCATGCAGCGACCCTGGAGGACGGCACCGCGATCGGCGTGGTGGTGCACCGCAGTGAACACGCCAAGTGCGTGCGCTGCTGGCACCTGCGCCCCGACGTGGGCGAGAACCCGGCGCATCCCGAGCTGTGCGGGCGCTGCGTGACCAACGTGGAAGGGCCGGGCGAGACCCGGCGGTTCGCGTGAGGCTGCCGGGGCGTTCCGGACTGGCGCCGGGGCTCGCCCTGGCCGCGGTGGTGCTGGTCCTCGACCAGATCACCAAGTTCTGGGCCGAGCGCGCGCTCACCCAGTTCGCCTCGGTGGAAGTGGCCCCGTTCTTCAACTTCACCCTGCTGTACAACCCGGGGGCGGCCTTCAGCCTGCTGGCCGATGCCGGCGGCTGGGGCCGCTGGCTGTTGTCCGGGATCGCGATCGCCGCCGGGGTGCTGATCACCGTCTGGCTGGCGCGTCTGCCGCGCAATGCGTCGCTGACCATCGCCTCGCTGGGGCTGATCGTGGGCGGGGCCATCGGCAACCTGGTGGACCGCCTGCGCATCGGCAAGGTGGTGGATTTTCTCGATTTCCACTGGGCCGGTTATCACTGGCCCGCATTCAACGTCGCCGACATGGCGATCACCGTGGGCGCGGTGCTGCTGATCGTTGCCGCCTTTACCGAAGGCGAGGCCACCCGCCGCGACTGACCCGCCCCGCGTCCGCAAGCGAACTGGAGCAAAGATGACGACCGTAGTAAAAGAAAAGCGCGTACGCATGCATTACCGGCTGGTGCTGGAAAACGGCCTGGTGGTGGATTCCACCGGCGAGGAACCGACCGAGCTGGAGGTCGGCGCCGGCGAGATCCTGCCCGGGCTGGAAGACCTGCTGATCGGCCTGCAGCCGGGCGATCAGCGGGAATTTGCGATCGAGGCCGGGACCATGTTCCCTTGGCCCGAGAAAGAAGCTTTCCAGTCGGTGCCCCGCAACCAGTTCCCGCCCGAGGCGGAGCTGGCAGAGGGACAGATCTACGAGTTCACCAGCCCATCGGCCGAGGCCGTGCCCGGCCGCATCAGCGAATTGAGCGAGGAGACCGTGACCGTGGACTTCAACCACCCGCTGGCAGGCAAGAACTTCACCTTCGAGGTGGAGATCCTGGAAGTGCACCCGGCGGACGAGTGATCCGCGAGGAGAACAGGCCATGAACATGCAGGTCCGGCTCGCCAACCCCCGCGGCTTCTGCGCCGGCGTCGAACGTGCCATCGAGATCGTGGAACGCGCCCTGGAGATCCACGGCGCCCCGCTGTACGTACGCCACGAAGTGGTGCACAACCGGCACGTGGTCGGGCGCCTGGAAGACGCCGGCGTGGTGTTCGTGGAGGAACTGGACGAGGTCCCGGACGGCAATGTGGTCATCTTCTCCGCGCACGGCGTGCCGCGCCGCGTGCAGGAAGAGGCCGAGCAACGCGGCCTGACCGTGTTCGACGCCACCTGCCCGCTGGTGACCAAGGTCCACCTCGAGGTGTCGAAGCACGCCCGCGAGGGGCGCGAAGTCGTCCTCATCGGGCATGCCGGCCACCCCGAGGTGGAGGGCACCCTGGGCCAGTTCGACACCTCGAACGGCGGGCGCATGATGCTGGTGGAAACCGTGGAAGACGTGGAACGCCTGGAGGTGAGCGAGCCCGACCGGCTGGCGTTCGTCTCCCAGACCACGCTGTCGATGGACGACACCGCCGACATCATCGATGCCCTCACCGCGCGCTTCCCCAACATCGAGGGGCCGCGCAAGATGGACATCTGCTACGCCACGCAGAACCGCCAGGACGCGGTGAAGACCCTCACCGACGACTGCGACCTGCTGCTGGTGGTGGGCTCGAAGAACAGCTCCAACTCCAACCGCCTCGCCGAGATCGGCGCGCGCGCCGGCGTGCCGTCGTATCTGGTGGACGGCGCCGCCGACATCGACCCCGCCTGGCTCGAAGGCCGCGACCGCATCGCCGTGACCGCCGGCGCCTCCGCCCCCGAACTGCTGGTGCAGGAAGTCATCGACTACCTGCGCGAGCGCGGCGTGAACGAGGTCAGCGAAGTCGCCGGCCAGGAAGAGACCATCACCTTCTCCATCCCCCCCGGCCTGCGCGACACCGCCTGACCCCGGTAGGAGCGGCCTTGGCCGCGAACTGGAGTTGTCCTAATCTGGACCCTTTCGGATTCGCTGCCGCGGTGCCCCATGCTTTCTCCCGAACAAACTTCGCAGCTCGAGCGCCTCGCCAGAGAGCATGGCTGGGAGCTGCTGGTCCTGTTCGGCTCCACGGCGCGGGACGGCACCGGCCGCGACATCGACCTTGCCGTTCAGCCGGCGGAGATGCCGGGCCTGATGACCCAGGGCCGCTGGCAACGGCAACTGGAAGAGATCCTGGAACCCTGCCCGGTTGATCTGCTGGTTCTGAGCGAGGGCACTTCCCCGCTGACCCGGTTCGAGGTCTTCCGGGATGGCGTCTGCCTGTACGAAGCACAGGCCGGGCGCTTCCACGCCGAGCAGGACCGGGCCTTCTTCCTGCACGCCGACTCCGTACTCTTCCAGCAACTACGGTAGAGGGCACGGATGCCTCCTGATACCGATGCCGTGCCCGACGCCCTGGAGGTGTATTCCGCCTTTGCCAGCTGGGCCGGGGAGCGCGTCCGGTCGAGCCCGTAGTCATTCCTGCCGGGTATCGGTCTCCCGGGCGCCCCGGTGTACCCTGACCGCTTCAATCTCCCCGGAACATCCCGACCATGACCGAAACCACGCCCGCGCGCCACGACTTCCGCCTCAGCATCGTCTGCCCCGACCAGCACGGCATCGTGGCCCGGGTGGCCGAGGCCATTGCCGGCACCGACGGCTGGATCACCGAAGCCGCCCAGCACACCGACGCCGAGGCCGGCTGGTTCTTCATGCGCTGGGTCTTCGCCCTCGACCCCGCGCGCGAAGGCGAACTGCGCGACCGCCTGCTGCATCTGGGCGAAGACATGCGCATGGACTGGGTCCTGGCCGACTCGTGCAGCCGCCAGCGCGTGGTGCTCATGGTCAGCCGCGAAGGCCACTGCCTCAGCGACCTGCTCGCCCGCTGGCACGCCGGCGAGCTGCCCATGGACATCCCCGCCATCCTCTCCAACCACACCGACCACGAACCCCTGGCGCGCTGCTACGGCATCCCGTTCGAGCACATCCCCGTCCCGCGCGACGACCGCGCGACCGCCTTCGCCCAACTGCAGGAACGCCTCGACGACCTGCAGCCCGACACCGTGGTCCTCGCCCGCTACATGCAGATCCTCCCGCCGTGGATGTGCGAGCGCTACCCGCAGCGCATCATCAACATCCACCACAGCTTCCTGCCCTCGTTCTCCGGCGCGCGCCCCTACCACCAGGCGCACACCCGCGGGGTCAAGCTCATCGGCGCCACCAGCCACTACGTGACCGAAGAACTGGACGCCGGCCCCATCATCGAACAGGACGTGACCCGCGTACGCCACGACGACAGCGTGCAGGACATGATCCGCAAGGGCCGCGACGTGGAACGCTGGGTCCTCGCCCGCGGCCTGCGCTACCACCTCGAAGGCCGCGTGCTCACCCACGGCAACAAGACCGTCGTCTTCGACTGAGCGGCCATCCTCGCGTTGTTCATTTTTTTGTTTTGTTCAATAATGTTGAACAAGCTTAATCTTTGAACAGGTGCCCGGTCATGGATGGTTCACAGGAACAACGGCTTCTGGAACAGGCATGCGAACGCCTGGAAGGCGTGACCGGGCTGCGACCGCAGATCGAAGGTGCATCATCCCTTTACCTGCGGGTTGCCCCGGAACGCACCCAGCGGCGCTTCGAGGTCCACACCGTGCCCCGTCTCACCCCGGCCAGCGTGAGCTGGATCGCCGCCCGCCTCGAGCCCGAATACCCCGTACTGATCGTCAGCGAGTACGTGAATCCGCGCCTGGCCGAACGCCTGAAAAGCATGGATATCGGCTATCTGGACCTGGCCGGAAACGCCTACATCAATGCCCCGCCGGTGTACGTCTACGTCCGGGGCAACAAACCGGTGGCCGCGGAGTCAGTGGACCGCGACCCGGCAGGCCGCGCCGCCTTCCAGAGCGCCGGCCTGCGCGTCGTCTTCGCCCTGCTGTGCGCTCCCCGTCTTCTCCACGCGACCTACCGCGAGATTGCCGATGCCGCCGGCGTCTCGCTCGGCAGTGCCAGCCGAAGTCTTCAGGCACTGCGCGACCAGGGCTTTCTCCTCGAAACAGGATCGCGAACCCGCCGTCTGCACAACCATCATGCCCTGATTCAACGATGGACCCTCGCATACCCGGAACAACTGCGGCCCAGGACGTTACTCGGGCGTTACCGCGCCCCCGGGCCCAGGTGGTGGGAGGACGCCGACCTGGAACCGTACGGCGCCGTCTGGGGAGGGGAGGTCGCGGCCGCAAGGCTGACCGGATACCTGATCCCGGAGCGGGTTTCCATCCACACTCGCAGGACCCCCAACCGGCTGATGGCCGCCTTCGGCCTGCGCAAGGATCCGGATGGAGACATCGAACTCCATCAGACCTTCTGGCCGCCGGAATGCCACACCGAAGGCCCGGACCTCGCGCCGCGACTGCTCGTCCATGCCGAACTCATGGCGAGCGGCGACGAACGCAACATTGAAACTGCAAGGATGCTGTATGAGCACGGTCTGGCTGGACGTCTCGAACCGGATTGACCCACTAACTTGCCGAAGTACCGGGCATCCCGTCTGTAGTGATCGGGGCAGATCGTATTCTGCTGCCCCCCTCGGGACTTCCGCGGCTTGCAAGCTGCCGGTCGGGCTTGTCAGCAACCCCGGATGCTATAGTTCTCCTGTACTCAGGGGACGGCCAGAGCATGGAAACCGCGGGTTACGCCAATATCCCGAAGGCCGAAGAGGCGCAGTCGCCGCGCGAGCGGGTGACCGGGCTGGCGCATGACGCCGCCGCCATCGTGCGCGAGGAATTCGGCGATGATGCCCGGGTAATCTGGTTCGGCTCCTGGCCGCTCGGCACGGCGCGCTGGAACTCCGACATCGACCTGGCAATCGTGCCGGCCCGGCACGTTTCCGTCAGCGACTGGGGCCGGCTGCGCGGCCGCATCGAGGACCTGCGGACGCTCTACACCTTCGATCTGGTCGACCTGACCGAGGCCAGCGACGAACTGCGCCGCGACGTCGAAGACCACGGAGAGGCCCTCTGAGCAAAGCGGCCGAACAGTAATGCCCGGCTTTCCATCAGCTGAAGGAAGCGCTCTGCACCTGAACCGCCGCTGAGCGCTTACAGGACCGTGCGGCGGGCGAGGTGCAGGAGGCGGGCGGGCAGTTCGTAATCCAGCTCCCAGACGATGCTCATCGGCTTGCTGCCTTCATGGCGCTGGTAGCGCACCGGGCCGCAGAAGGTGAACGGTTGGCTCAGGCCGGTGGCGTCGCGCTTGGCCGGGCGTATGAACAGCATGGGGGTGTAGCCGAGCTGTTCGTGGTGGATGTAGCGCTGCCCGGTCTCCGAGGTGGGTGAGGTGCCGGACTGCGACTGCCAGTGGAACCGCCGTTCGTTGAGGGCGTAGTCCTCGTACATGGTGGTGGGGGAGAACTCCTGCTCGGATTTCTCCAGGGTCACGAACAGCGCATCCACTCGCCGTTCCGGCACATGCCGCACGCCCTCCTGCTGAGTAATCGGCTTATCCAGGCTGCCGAGGCCCAGCGCCAGCAGGATCTGCTCGCGGGTGTAGGACGCATGCAGCTCCAGCGGCCCCGTCTGCTTCGGGAAGGTGATGCCGCTGGCCGGCACCATGCGCTCGCGCCGCCAGGCGGCGACCTCCTGGAGGTCCCGGTAAAGGGGCCGCTGTTCGCGAACGAACCCGTCCACGGAGGCGAGATCCCCGCTGCCCGGGCGCTTCTTGCCCCAAAGCGTGCTGTGGATCAGGGCCAGCCGCAGCCGTTCTTGCTCGCTGAGCTGATCCAGGTTCGCCGTGGATTCGGCCAGATGGCTTTGTAGGGTTTCCAGCAACTGCTGGTCATCACAGCGGACCAGGCGTTGCAGCCCACGCTTGAGGCCGTTGGCATACGGCTTCAGTGCCTCGGTCGACTCCCCTCCGCAGTCCGCGCGCAGCCGTGAGGGCAGATCCTTGCGCAGCAGGTCTTCGGCATCGTCCATATGCAGGCAGTCCAGCATCTTGGGCAGGCTGGCGGAGTCGATGTCCTCCTGGAAACACCCCTTCAGCTCGCGCACGATCTGCGGGCGTTGGCGGTTGATCTGCGCGCGGATGTTGTCGAGGACCCGCTGGGTGGCCAACCGGTCGAGGTGGATCAGGCAGCCGCTGGGCAGCCAGGGGAAGCCCTCCTGGATCTGGTGATCCACCCGCTTCTCCGGCCGCGCGCTGAGCGCCCGGAACCGAGCGGCGTAGCGAAAGCGCCGGTGCTGCGGGGCCACGAAATCCAGCACCGTGAGGTGCGGCTTGCCTTCGTGCAGCCGCAGCCCGCGACCGAGCTGCTGCAGGTAGACCGTCAGGCTCTCGGTCGGACGCAGCAGCAACAGGGTGTCCACCTCGGGCAGATCCACGCCTTCGTTGTAGAGATCCACGGTAAAGATGAAGCGGATGCGCCCCTCGCGCAGGTCGCGCTGCACCGATTCGCGCTCGTGGTCCGAGCTCTCGCCGGTCAGCACCGCGCTGGGCACCTGCTTGGCCGAGAAATGCTCCGCCATGAACCGCGCATGGGCGCGGCTGATGCAAAACCCCAGGCCCCGAACCGAGCTCAGGTCGGTCGCATGTTCATGGGCCTGCCGCAACACCCAGTCGGCCCGCGCCTGGTTACCGGTGAACACGCCTTCGAGTTCTTGGGCGTCATAGCCCCCGCGCTGCCAGCTCACTCGCCTCAGGTCCACGGATTCGTGGTCGGCCACGCCGAAGTAATGGAACGGCACCAGCAGGCGCCGCTCGATCGCGTCCGGCAGGCGGATCTCGTGCGTGTAACGCTGGCCGAAGTGCTGGCGGATGTCGTCGGCATCCGTGCGCTCCGGGGTCGCCGTCAGGCCCAGCAGGCACTTGGGTCGAACATGGTCGAAGATGCGTTGGTAGCTCCCGGCGCTACTGTGGTGCGCCTCATCCAGTACCACGTAATCGAAATGCGCCGGGTCGAGGCGATCGAGGTCCCGCGCGTTCCAGCTTTGCACTGTGCAGAACAGATGGCGGTCCTGACTCGGGCGCGCCCCGCCCACCAGCACGTCGCCAAACTCGTTGTCCTGCAACACCTGACGGAAGCTGGCCATCGCCTGCCGCAGGATCTCCTCGCGGTGGGCGATGAACAGCAGCGACGGCCGCCCCTTGTCCGCCTGCTCGCGCGCAAACTGGCGATAGTCGAACGCCGCGATCATGGTCTTGCCGGTCCCGGTAGCAGCGATCACCAGATGGCGGTCGATCCCTGAACGGCGTTCGCGCTGGATATCCTCCAGGATCTCCTGCTGAAAGGCATACGGACGCAGATCGAAGAACGTGGTGGCGTCTTTCTGCGCGGCTGGCCCTGCGTTGGATTCCGATTCCAGCGCCTGTTGCAGGCGAGGGAGGTCATCCGTGGTGAGCGGTTCAAACTCCGCCGGGTCTGCCCAGTGCGCCTCGAACGAGGCCTCGATCTGGCGCCACATGTGCGGCAACTCGTATTCGCTGACCTTGGCCGTCCACTCCAGCCCCTCATCCATCGCCACGCGCGAGACATTCGCCGAGCCGATGTAGGCACTGCCAAACCCCGTATTCCGATGGAACAGGTAGGCCTTGGCGTGCAGGCGCGTGCGGTGGGTGTCGTACGAGACCCGGATCTCGGTGTTCGGCAGGCCCAGCAGAAACTCGATCGCCTTCAGATCCGTGGCCCCGAGGTACGAGGTCGTCGCGATCCGTAGCCTGGGCGAGCCATCGGCCGTCGGGGTCTCGGTAAAGCGCTTGAGTGTCTCGCGCAGGGCGCGAATCCCGCTCCACTTGATGAAGGACACCAACCAATCCGCTCGCTCCGCACTCGCCAGTTCCTTCTCGATCTGCGTGACCAGACTCGGTGTGCGATCGGATCCCGTGAGCAGGCTGGACAGCGCCAACGGTATATCCGGCCGCGGTGTCTCCTGCTGCCCCACCTGGTCGGCGGTCGGAGAGCGCACCTCCAACAACTGCCGAAACGGCGGTTGGGGCAGGTCCTCCTCAAAGCCCGACAGCGGATGCCCGGCTGCCGCCAACGCATCCGCCAGGATCTGCACGGCCTGCGTCCAGTCTTCATGCCCTTTCTCGCGCAGCTCGCCGGCGCGCTCCGCCAGCCGCTGGGCCAGCTCGGCGGCCAGAGTCATCGCCAGGTCGTCGCCCTCCAGCCCCTGGCTCCAGCGGGCGTAGTCCTCCAGCGCTAGGGCTTCCAGCGCCTGCCGCACCCGCGGCGTATCCAGCCGTTCATGCAGGCCGATCCATTCGCCCCCAGGCAGGGATTTGGCTGCGCTATCCCGGCTCATACGGAACGTCCCGCAATAAAGGTTTCGAGCAACGGGATGTCCGCGGGCGCCAGCTCGAGCCCGCGCGCCTCCGCCGGCGACACCCAGCACCAGCGATCGTGCACCGTCAGCACCGGGCTCTCGTCATCCGTCCACGCCCGCAGCGCCACCAACTCAAGGCTACCGTTACCCGGAATCGGCGTACGACCGATCTCTTCCCCCACCCGCAGCTCCAGCGCCAGCTCCTCGCGAAATTCGCGGCACAACGCGGCCTCCAGGCTCTCACCCGGTTCCGCCTTGCCACCGGGAAATTCCCAATACCCCGCCAGCGCCTGATCGGCCCCACGACGCGCCAGAAAGATCCGCCCCTGCGCGTCCTCCAGAATGCCGCAGACCACCACCGCCTGATTCGCTTCTATGAGCGTTTCCAACACCGGCTCTCCGTTAACCTCTGGCCGGATCGTACCAGGGAACGCCGCCACGGCTCCCGCCGGAAGCTCGATTCCCGGGCCCCATGTGGTCGCTGCTCCCGTCACGCCACACCGGGTAACGGTGATATCCCGATTCTGTATAGCACCGCGCTCTGTCACGCCCGAGCAGCCGCCTTCCACGTCTCGCCCCGAATCAGTCCAACCCCAAGCCTTTAAGGTCGGCCCCTCCGTCTCCGCTCTCTTGGGCTGGTGAGCCGCTGTAAGACCTTGAATAAGAGCCGAAAAGTGCTCGTCCCGGCGCGTGAGGCGCCATGCCACTCGACGCGACGGCCACTACCATGATAAAAGCATGGTTTATCTGTGGCGGTGTGCCACCGAGAGGAGAACGCCTGGATGATATGCAGAATCTGTATATCACCAATATGACAGATTCTGTCTAGTCTACTGTTACACATACTAGGAGACATTGAGATTGCTTTATAAGTACCGAGGAATAAGAGATTTTCGGTTCTTTACGGACATTATCTTAAAGAGTCGGCTATACGCTGCCCCGTACTTCGATCTGAACGATCCAATGGAAGGGAAGTACCTCTATAGCCAAGGTGGAGGCTCGCTTGATGAGGATATGCGCAGGCTACTAAAAGGTGAAAAGGAGAAATTGCGTATCTGTGCCCTATCGCGAGACCCGAATAATGAATTGATGTGGTCTCACTATTCAGAGGGACATCGAGGAGTCGTTGTTGGTGTAAAGATTGACCCCAGCAAGTATGAGGTGCGACCAATCGAATATGATGGGCTCCATAGGGTTGGACTGAATAATTTCCACAACGGCGCTGCAATTGATGTTCTGAGTCATAAACTTGATGTCTGGCAGTACGAGGCGGAGGAACGAGTATTTACTCGCGGAAAGCAGTTCGTCGACGTAACGGTATGTAGGATCATTTGCGGCAGCCGCATGAGTACCCAGGATAAAGGTTTTATCACTGAACTTGTGGAAAAAATCAATCCTGATATTGAGATTATTAATGCGCGTACAGATTCAGCGTATGTGTAACAAGTTGCTGCACACGGATAAATTACTCGGTATGCTCGCAATTTACCGGTGAGCAAAGCGTTAGGAGTCAATCGTACCCGTGAATACTGTTGCAAAAGGCGATGCGTTTGAAGACGAGGTCTTTCAAGCTCTTAAGCGAGAACTGGAAGAGGGCCGCCTTGGTCTAGCGCCAGCATCGGCAAGAATGTTCCAAAAGAAGGGTTACTACTCAAAGGACAGAGAGAAGGAAATTGTTGTAGACATATCGATTGAGGTTTGGCGGCCTGGGGCTGAAAACTTCTCTTTACTTTGGGTTTGCGAATGCAAAGATTATGAATCCCCAATCCCAGTAGATGACATCGAAGAGTTTAAAGCTAAGCTAGATCAAATTGCAGGCAAAAATGTGAAGGGAGTTGTTGTAACAAAACGTGCGTTTCAAAGCGGCGCATTGACCTTTGCTAGAAATCAAGGTATTGGGCTAGTCCGCATCATGCCCTCAGACCAGGTCTCGTGGTTCATGGACTTTATGGGAGTTCATTCACATGATCGGAAAACTCTAAGTTCACGGGATTTCAGAGCGGCGTTAACTAAGGAGAATCATCAGGCTAAAGAGCGCGACTTTTATGCAACATCGGATGGGAGGATTTATGGTGGGTGGCATGCATTGCTTCGGTACGCCCTGCAACCAGACTCATAACAAAGGGTTCAACCGGACCCCGGAAAGCACCGGGCCGGCAAAGCCGGGCGAGTTCGGTGGCGGGGCCGGTTAATCCAAACGTTATCCGTACAAGTAGGTTCTGGAGAATGACCACGTTAATACCTTCGCTGAACAGCTGCCTGCCGCGGATGACGTCGGGCGAGAAGCGCTTTGCGCGGCGGCTTGAGCACTTCCTGGAGGATGACTACCTGTGCTGGTACGACGTACCGGTGGGCGGGCGGTCGGAGCATCCGGATTTCATCGTGCTGCACCCGCAGCGTGGGCTGCTGATCCTGGAGGTGAAGGACTGGCGGCTGGAGACCATCCGGCAGATCGATCGCCAGGAGGCGACCATCCTGACGGACCGGGGCCTGAAGGTGGTGCCCAACCCGCTGGAGCAGGCGCGCCAGTATGCCTATCAGGTCATCAAGCCACTGGAGCGCGATCCGCAGCTGGTGCATCCGCCGGGGTCTTCCCTGCAGGGTCGGTTGATGCTGCCGTTCGGGCACGGGGTGGTGCTGGCCAATATCACCCGCGCGCAGTTCGAGCAGCAGGAGCTGGGCGAGGTGCTTCCGGCCAATCGGGTCATCTGTCGCGACGAGATGACGGAGTCCCAGGATCCGGAGAATTTCCAGAAGCGGCTGTGGGACATGTTCACTGTGCAGTTCCCGCACCGGTTGTCGCTGCCGCAGATCGACCGCATCCGCGGCCATCTGTTCCCCGAGATTCGCATCCGCCAGGGCAGCCTGTTCGACGATGCGTCCGACGCGGACGAGACCGAATCCCCGGCCGAAGTGCTCCCGGACCTCATGCGGGTGATGGACCTGCAGCAGGAGCAGCTGGCGCGCAGTCTGGGAACCGGGCACCGGGTGATCCATGGCGCAGCCGGGGCGGGCAAGACGCTGATCCTGGTCTACCGCTGCCTGCATCTGGCGCGGGCGCTGCGCAAGCCGATCCTGGTGCTGTGCTACAACCGCACCCTGGCCGATCGCCTGCAGGCCATCCTGGCGGAGAAGGGCGCGGGCGATCAGGTGGTGGTGTACAACTTTCACCGCTGGTGCCACGCGCAGCTGCGTACGTACAACGTGCCGCCACCGCCGAATAACACGGACAAGCGAGCCTTCTTCGACCAGCTGGTGCAGCAGGTGATCGACGGCGTCGACCAGGGGCAGATCCCCGGCGGGCAGTACGGCGCGGTGATGATCGACGAGGGCCACGACTTCGAGCCGCACTGGTTCCGGCTGGCCACGCAGATGGTCGACCCGGACACCAACTCGGTGCTGGTGCTGTACGACGACGCCCAGTCGATCTACGGCCGCAGCCAGAGTCGGTTCAGCTTTTCCAGCGTGGGCGTGGAGGCCCGCGGGCGCACCACCATCCTGCGGGTGAATTACCGCAACACCCGCCAGGTGCTGGACCTGGCCACCCGTTTCGCCCGCGAACTGCTGGACCCGCAGGAGGCCGAGGAAGACGGCATCCCGCTGGTGCCGCCGGAAAGCGCGGGCCGCGAAGGCCCGGAGCCCGCGATCATCCCCCTGCCCGCCCAGCCGCAGGAGATCGAATACATCGCCGGGCACTTCAAGCGGCTGCACGAACAGGGCCGCCCCTGGAGCGAGATGGCCGTGCTGCACCGCCGCGTGCCCGCCGCCGGCAGGATCCGCGCGGTGTTCGAGCGTGAGGGCATCCCGCTGGAAAACCTCGGGGACCGCAATCGCCAGAAATCGGCCACCCCGGCCGACACGGTCAAGATGGTGACCATGCACTCCAGCAAGGGCCTGGAGTTTCCCGTGGTGGCCCTGACCGGCCTGGGCGAGATGGACACCGCCGAGGAGCGCGAGGCCGAAGAGGCCCGCCTGCTCTACGTGGCCATGACCCGGGCCATGGACGAACTGATCGTCACCGGCCCGTCACAGTCTCCCTTCCTCCGTCGCATCGGCGAGGCCGCGCAGGCCTGAACCCGCGGGCCCGGGCGGGCGCTGGCGGTTACCCTCTATGCTGCGACGGGTTTAAAGGGGCGAGCATCCTCCACGACGAGACCATGACCCAGACTGGCGATCGCGGCGTGGACCGCCTCGATCCTGGAGCGGTGATCCACGTCGATTAGCCGCCGGATCGCACCCTCATGGCTGCCCATTCGGCGTGCCAGTTCCGAGTTGCTGACCCCTTCCGCCCGCATGGCGACCCGGAGCGCGAGTTTGGCGGCGATCAGGGGCGACACCGGCGCGATGGCCTCGCCCGGTTCCGCGTCGGTGGGGGAGGGGATGGGGCGCCCCTCCATGACGTAGCCAGCGAGCGCCGCGCCCAGGGCCTCGCCCATTTCGCGCAGCGCCTCCTCTTGAGATTCCCCGTCCGTCAGGGCCTCGGGCACGTCCCGGCACGTCGCCAGGTAGTGGCCGCCTTCGTCGCGTTCGAGTTGTACGGGGTATGCGTAGCGCAAGGCTCTGTCCTCAAATGTCGTTCGGGCCGGTTTTCTTTCCCAGCTTCTGCAGCCGCTTCAGGTATTCGTTTCCATTCATGTTGCGGCCCACTAATCCCTTGCCCATAGACTCGTACATTTGTGTACGAGTCGTCAAGCTGTTGTGTAGCTGATGCTCGGTCCGGGCTCCAGTTTTTCACCGTAGTCAGGGACCTACGGCTCTCCATGCGCGTGGGCGGGCCCTTGAACCGACGTCCTGGACCGCCAAATAGCTTGATCGGGAGCGAGAACTTCGGGGGCAATTGCCGCTTGCCCTGCGGTGTGCCACCTGTTGAAGGAGTCCACCAAACGGTAATGGACCACACGAATCCTTCCCCATCGCCGCCGGGGTCACCTTTGACCGCCTCGTGGACGGCGTCTAGCGTCAAAGGAGAGGGGCAGGGAACGGCTCCGGCAAACCCGTTGCAACCTCGCGGAATCGCGAAGGAGGCATACCATGCGCAGCGTAGACAACATGCCGGCCCTGGACTGGGAAAACGGCAGGAACGCCATGCGGGCGAAGTTCCAGGTGATGCACGAAGAACCGGTGGTGCTGAAGATGCCCGCCGACATGGACTGGTCGGTGAACGGGGACGAGTTCGGCTGCACGCTGGACGACGGCGGGATGCCGCGTGACTGCGAGGGCGGCAGCCTGCTGCATCGTCTGGCGGAGCTCAATGACATGCCGGCGCTGGAGGACATCGCGAAGGCCTGCGACTACTCCAGTTCCCGCGTGGACATCGACGCCGCCGGCTCCCGCATCATCGTGCACGACTGACCGGGCCTGCGCCGGGCGTGAGCCCTATGCTTCTGCGTGGAACTCGCGGTATTCCTCGAGGAAGGCGAGGCGGGTGGTGTCGGTCACCCGGTCGATGAACAGGGTGCCGTCGAGGTGGTCGATCTCGTGCTGGAACACGGTGGCGAGGAAGCCTTCGGGTTCCAGGCGGCGGGGCGTGCCATCGGGCTCGTGGTAGTCGACGGCGATGTGGCGCGGCCGGGCGACTTCGCCGCGCAGGCCGGGCACGGACAGGCAGCCTTCCCAGTAGCGTTGCGGGGTCGGGTCCAGCACGGTGATTACCGGGTTCACCAGCACCAGGCGGCCGGTGGGTACGGCATCGGGGTAGCGCGTGTTGCCGGGCTGGATCTCGATCACGGCCACGCGTCGGGTGTCGCCGATCTGGGCGGCGGCGAGGCCGAGCCCTTCGCTGGCGTGCATGGTATCCACCAGGTCGTCCACCAGTGCCTGCAGCCCGGGGCTGCCGAAGTCGCTATCGGCCACCGGGTCGCAGACGCGACGCAGGTCGGGGTGCCCCATACGCAGGATTCGACGAACGCTCATGGCATCGATGGTGCCACAGCGAAGAAGAACGTTCGCAGCCCGCCGGGTTCGTAGCCGGCCAAAGGAGACCGCATGGGGCAGTGGATCGTCGGAGTGGATCTGTCCGGGCCCGGGAGTGCCGGGCAGACGTCCGTGGCCGTGTTCGCTGAACGGGGCAGGGCGCTCCGGCTGCGGGAGCTGCTTGCGGGGGCGGACGATCAGGCGATCCTGGACCGTGTGCCGGCCGCGGCGGTGGTGGGGCTGGACGCACCGCTGTCGTACTCGCCCACCGGGGGCAGTCGCACGTCCGATCAGTCCCTGCGCCGCCTGGCGGTGGAGTGCGGCCTGCCGGCCGGCACCGTGATGGCGCCTTCCGCGCCGCGCATGAGCTACCTGACGCTGCGCGGTGTCGCGGTCAGCCGTATGCTCGCCTCCGAGCGCCCGGATGCCCGCGTGGCGGAGGTACATCCCACGGTGGCCATGGCGCTGGGCGGCGCTTCGGTCGAGAGCCTGAAGGCGATGAAGCACGCGGCGGACGCGCGACGGGAACTGCTGGCCTGGCTGGATCGGCAGGGTCTGAACGGGGTGCTCGATCTCGCCGATGCCAGCGACCATTCGGTTGCCGCCTGCGCCGCGGCATGGGCCGCCTGGCAGTGGAGCCGGGGCCGTTCCTCATGGATTCACCCGGCCGAGCCACCGGAACACCCGTACGATTTCGCCTGTTGAGTTTGTGGCTCAGCGCATGGTGGACGGACGTGGGCTGGCCAACGCGCCAGCGATCTGAATGCGCGCCTCGGACGGTTTGCCCCCGCTGCCAACGGCGGTGGCCTTCAGCCTGAAGGGTGGCGTGGGACGGTCAACCACGCTGGCGGCCCGGGCCCATCGTCTACAGAAGTGCAAACGGGGCTTCCCGGCGAGTCGATGCCGTGGCCTGTCCCGTAAATTGTACATTTGGGCTGCTCGCCCTATACTTGTACGGGTGACTGTACAGGAGGGCTCCATGAAGATTGTGTCATTCACTGAGGCTCGCAACGGCCTCAAAGCCGTACTCGATGGCGTGGTCGATGATGCCGACACCACGGTGATTACGCGCCGCGATTCGGAAGACGCCGTGGTAATGTCGCTGGATTACTACAACAGCCTGATGGAGACCGTGCATCTTCTGCGTTCCCCGGCGAATGCCGAGCATCTCAACAAGTCCATTGCGCAATACAAGGCAGGAAAGGCCACCGAGCGTGAGCTGGTAGACGGGGATGAGTAGTCGGCTTCTTTGCTGGACGGACGAAGCATGGAATGACTACATCTACTGGCAAGCTCAGGACCGGAAGACCCTCAAGCGGATCAACAAGTTGATCGCGGAGGTGAAGCGGTCACCGCTGGAAGGCATTGGCAAGCCGGAACCTCTCAAGGAGAACCTGGCTGGTTTCTGGTCGCGCCGTATTGATGACACCCATCGCCTGGTCTATGCCGTGGACGGTTCGTCCATCACCGTCATCTCCTGCAGATACCACTATTGAGCGCGATAGATGCAACCGCTGGCCCTCGCCGAACGGGGCATGCGGACGCGAGAAGACGATTGCGGAAAGGAAATGGTGGCCGGGGACGGAATCGAACCGCCGACACGGGGATTTTCAATCCCCTGCTCTACCGACTGAGCTACCCGGCCAGTACTGACTTGTTGCGGGGTTCGCCGTGAGGCGAAGGGCAGTATTAAAGCGGTCCGGGGCGCTCACGTCAAGGGTGCGCCCCGGCGCCGGCTTCAGGACTGGTTGGGGTCGACGAAGCCTTCGGGCTTTTCGGAGCCGTCGCCGAACAGGAACTTCTCCATTTCCTCTTCCAGGAACTTGCGCGCCTTGGGGTCCACCGGGGTCAGGCGATACTCGTTGATGAGCATGGTCTGGTGGCTCAGCCAGGCGTTCCAGGCTTCCTTGGAGACGTTGAGGTAGATCTTCTTGCCCATCTCGCCCGGGTAGGGCGGGAAGTCCAGGCCTTCGGCCTCTTTGCCGAGTTTTACGCAGTTAACGGTTCGTGCCATGGCCGGAATCCTTTTCGCTTTGGAGTAAGCCTTGTATGGGGGCCGGGATGCCTGCCGGCCGCGACTGGTCCGGTTTATACCAGATCACCCCGGGGGCATCCATGATCCCGCACTCGCCCGCCGGGAGCCGGTAGCGCTGCACGCGCAGGTCGAGCTGGTAGTGGCTGAAGCCGTGGCTCAGTGCGTCGCCTTCCAGCGCCTCGGCGTGTGGCCAGTGGGTGCGCACCCAGGCTTCCAGGTGCTCCGGGTCCTCGGCCTCGGGCAGGGTGTACAGACCGCCCCAGATGCCGCTGGGCGGGCGCTGTTCCAGGTAGATGCCTTCGGGCGCGTGCAGCAGGGCGGCCCAGCGGGTGCGTGTCGGGCGTTCGCGCTTCGGCCGCGGGTGCGGCAGCTCGGCGGTGCGTTCCTGCAGCCGGGCGCCGCAGTCTTCGGCCACCGGGCAGGCGAGGCAGTCGGGGCGGCTGCGGGTGCATACCAGCGCGCCCAGATCCATGATCGCCTGGGTGTAGTCGGCGCAGCGGCTGGCGGGGTTGCGGGCCTCGGCCTCGCGCCACAGGGTTTTCTGGCTGGCGGTGCTGCCGGGCCAGCCGTCCACCGCGGCGTGGCGGGCGAGTACGCGCTTGGCGTTGCCGTCGAGGATGGCCTCGGGGGCGTCGTGTGCCTGGGCGAGGATGGCGGCGGCGGTGGAGCGGCCGATGCCGGGCAGGGCCTCCAGCGCCACGCGTTCGCGCGGGAAGTGCCCGTCGTGGTCTTCCACGATGGTCCGGGCGCAGCGGTGCAGGTTGCGGGCACGGGCGTAATAGCCCAGGCCCGCCCACAGGGCGAGGACGTCGTCCACGGGGGCGGCCGCCAGGCTCTGCACGTCCGGGAAGCGCGCGGTGAAGCGCTCGAAATACGGGATGACGGTCTCGACCCGGGTCTGCTGCAGCATGATCTCGGAGACCCATACGCGGTAGGGCGTGCGCGGGTGCTGCCAGGGGAGGTCGTGACGACCGTTGCGGTCGAACCAGTCCAGCAGGCGTTGGGCAAAGGGTTGCATGATGGCGGGGAGGAGGCACCGACGCCCGGGGCGATGTGCCCGGGCGTCGGTGTCCGTGGTCGGGTTGAACGAGTGCGGGTGCCCCGGGTTCTCCGGTTTACTCGAGGAGTTCCCGCAGGCGGTCTTCCGCTTCCTGCTCGAGGCTGCGTTCGGCCTCTTCGTCTTCCTCGTCTGCCTCGTCTTCGTCAGCTTCTTCGACTTGTTCGTCGTTTGCTTCTTCCTCGTCCGCTTCGTCGCGCGAGACGCCGAGGCGCTCCATCAGGCGGCGGGTGGCCTCGTCGCGCAGTTCGTCCTCGTCCACGCCCAGCTCCTGGGCGGCGCGTTCACGCAGGATGGATTCGAGGTCGAGGCGGAAGCTGGGGTCGTCGAACGTGCCGCTGATCCGGATCGGCAGGCGGACGCCGCGCAGGTCTTCCAGCGAACGTCCGCCCTGGCCTTCCAGGGTGCCGACGAGCGTCGTGTCCACGCGGTAGTCCAGCGATTCGTCGTTGAGGTCGGCCGAGCCCTCCCCGCGTACGCGCAGCAGCGGGGAGTTGCCTTCCAGGTCGTTGTTGGAGACCACGCCGTTGTCGATCTCGAAACTGCCGGAGATCTCGCTGAAGTCCGTCTGCCGCGGCTCGTCCGACTCGTATTCACGGCCGCGGATGCGGGCCTCCGCGCGGCGGATGATGTCGGCGACGTTGATGCCGCGCACCGCGCCGTCCTCGAAGCGCATGTCGCCATCGCCGTTGAGGTTGGCTCGCAGGTCGGACAGCGCCTCGCCGTGCGTGGTGATATCGAGTGCGAGGTTGCCGGTGCCCAGCAGCATGGCGTCGTCACCCTGCAGGTCGTCCAGCAGGGCGCCGATATCCAGGCCGGCCAGGTCGGTAGTGAGGCCGTAGCGCGGCTGGCTGCCCGAGGCGTCCAGCTGGATGCGGCTGGTCAGTTCGCCGTCGTAGCCGGTGGCGGACAGCGGGTCGATCACCCAGTCGCCGCCGCGCGCCCGGATGTCCAGCGCGATGTCGCGCAGTTCCAGGCCCATCAGGATCAGGCGACCATCGAGGGCCAGGCTGCCGTCCACGTCGACGGAACGCAGGGCTTCCATCGGCAGTTCGATACGCAGCTCCTCGGCTTCTTCCTCGTCGGGGGCGCCGTTGGCTTCGCCGGTGCGCGCCTCTTCGACCTCCGGCGGGAGGTAGCGGTCGACATTGAGCTCGTTGCCGCGCAGGTCGAAACCGAAATGCGGGCGCTCGCCGGTGGTGTCCAGCGTGGCGTCACCGCTGAGGGTCGTGTCGTCGAGGGTGAACAGGAACGGCGACAGTTCCAGGTTGCCCGGCGTACCGGCCGCGGAAAGGTCGAACGCGACCCGCTGCAGGGCATCCGGATCCGCGGTGGCCGGGGCTTCCAGCCCCAGGTCGTCCATGACCGAGCGCAGGTTGAAGGTGTTGGAGCGCAGTTCGCCACGCATCTGGGGCTGGTCGCCCTGCAGGTTGCCCAGTTCGGCAAACCCGGTGAGGGTTACCCTGGAGGCCTCCACCGTCAGGCGCTCCATGCGCAGGCGGGTGTCGTCTTCGTCCACCTCCAGCGCCACGTCGCTGCGGAAGACGACGGCCATCGGCTGCGGCACCGGGCCGCCTTCCACGTCGAGGTTGAGGTCCAGGCGACGCACTGCATAGCGATTGTTCAGCAGGTCGAGGTTGACCAGTCCGGTCAGGTCCATGGTGGTGCTGAGCGGCTGCTCCAGCGCGCCGCCCTCGGCCTCCAGCGCGGCGGACATTTCCAGCCGGGTCTCCACGCCGGGCTGGAAGCGGCCCACCTGCAGGCTGAACGGGTCCAGCACCGCGCGCATCCCGGTCTCGCGGTCGTCCCACACCACGCGGGCGTTGGTCAGGCTGATGCCGGCGATATCGATCCGTTCCATGGCCAGGCGCGATTCGGTGGCGGTGCGTTCTTCTTCTTCGTTGCCGGTCACGGCCTCGTCACGGGCCTCGTCGGCGCGGGCAGCGAGGTCGTCCCAGTTGTTGCGGCCGTCCTCGTCGCGCGCCAGGTTCAGGCGCACGCCGTCGCCTTCAACCCGTTGCACTTCCAGCTCGCGGCGCAGCAGCGGCATGACCGCGACAGCCACGTCCACCACGTCGAGCTCGGCGAAGGGTTCGTCGCCGAAGCCCTCGGCGTTGCCGAAGCGCACGTCTTCCAGGCGCAGGCCGAGGGTGGGGAACAGCGTCAGGCTGACATCGCCGGCCAGTTCCAGATCGCGCCCGGTCTGTTCGTGCACCTGGGCCTCGATGCGCTCCTTGTAATCGTTGGCGTCGAACGTCACCAGCAGATACGCGGCGACGACGATCACCACGAGGATCAGGATGCCGATCAGGCCAAACAGGCGCTTGATCCATTTCATGTTCGGGAATCTCCTTGCGGGTCGGGGGCCTTCCAGCTGCCGCTGCGACCGCCGTGTTTTTCCAGAAGCCGGACCGTTTCCAGCACCATGCCCCGGTCCACGGCCTTGCACATATCGTAGATGGTCAGAAGGGTGGCGGAGACCGCAGTCAGGGCCTCCATCTCCACGCCGGTGACTGCATGTACTTCGCAGGTTGCCCGGGCCACGACCGCGTCATCTTCCAGATCGAATTCGACCGCCACGCGGCTGAGTCCGATGGGATGGCACAGCGGGATCAGGTCCCCGGTACGCTTGGCCCCCATGATACCGGCGATGCGGGCAATGCCCAGAACATCCCCTTTGGAATGATTGCCTTCGCGGACCTTCTGCAGGGTCTCCGGCTGCATGCGGATGCGGCCTTCGGCGATGGCCACGCGGTGGGAGACGGCCTTGTCGCCGACATCGACCATGTGGGCATGGCCGTGGGCGTCGAAATGAGTGAAATCGGTCATCCGGCTATAATGCTTGTTTGAAAGCCACACGTGTAGGGGCTGCATGGCGGTAAAAGTGCTGTATTTCGCGCGTTTGCGCGAAGAACTGGGCCGTGAGGGCGACCGGGCCGAACTCCCGGCCGAGGGTTCTACCGTGGCCGGCCTGTGGGAGCACCTGCATGGCGAACCCCCGCCGCAGCGGCTGATGAGCGCGGTCAACCAGACCCGCGCCGATCTCGAAACCCCGGTGCGTGATGGCGACGAGGTGGCCTTCTTCCCGCCGGTGACCGGGGGCTGAGCATGACCGTGACCATCCGCTCCGAGGATTTCGACCCCTGGGACGTGCTGCGCGCGGCGGAGCAGGACATCCCCGCCGAGGCCCGCGGGGCGGCCAGCGTGTTCGTCGGCCGCATGCGCGACTTCAACGAGGACGACACGGTCACCGGGCTGTTTCTGGAGCACTACCCGGGAATGACCGAGCAGGAGCTGGAGCGCATCGTGGAGGCCGCCCAGCAGCGCTGGCCCCTGCTGGGCGTGCATGTTGCGCACCGCGTGGGCGAGGTGCGGCCGGGCGATGCGCTGGTGCTGGTGGCGACCTGGTCGGCCCATCGTGCGGCCGCCCGCGATGCCTGCAGCGACATCCTGGAGCGGCTCAAGCACGAGGCCCCGTTCTGGAAGCGCGAGCGCCTGGCCGACGGCAGCAGCCGCTGGGTGGAGCGCAACACGCCCGGCTGAATCCCGCGCGTCGCGCGCGAGGGGGATCAGCCGTCCAGCAGCTCGCGCGGGTTGAAGCTGGATGACTCCGCCATCTTTTCATACCAGTCGCCGGCTTCGTCTTCCGGCGGCACGTGGATCATCAGCCGCAGATACAGATCGCCCGGGGTCTTGCCGGGCAGACCCTTGCCCTTCAGGCGCACCTGCTTGCCCGACTGCGAGCCCTTCGGCACCTTCAGGTTGACCGGTCCGTGCGGGGTGGGCGCCTCGATCGTGGCGCCCAGCGCGGCCTCCCACGGGGTGATCGGGATGTCGCGGTACAGGTCGCGCCCTTCCACCCGGTAGTTGGGATCCGGCTTGATGCGGATCTCCAGCAGCAGGTCGCCCGGGGCGCCGTTGCCCACGCCGGGGTCGCCCTGGCCGCGTACCCGGACCCGCGAGCCGTCCTTGGCGCCGGCGGGGATGCGCACGCGCTGCGGGCGCCCCCGCGGGTCGGTCACCGACAGCTCGGCGCCGTGCATGGCCTGTTCGAGGGTCACTTCCACCGCGCCTTCGCGGTCGGCACCACGCACGTCGAAGCCGCGCCGGCGACCGCCGCCGCCCATGCCGCCGCCGCCAAAGATCGACTCGAAGAAGTCGGAGAAGCCGCCGAAATCGGCCCCGCCGGCGCCCGGTCCGGCGCCCCGTGCGCGGCCGCCGGCACCCGCACCGGTCCAGCCGTCCCAGCCCGGCGGCGGACGGAAGTCCTGCCCCTGGCGCCAGTTGGCGCCCAGCTGGTCGTAGGCCTTGCGCTTTTCCGGATCCCCGAGGGCCTCGTAGGCCTCGTTGACTTCCTTGATGCGCGTCTCGGCCTGCGGGTCGTCACTGACGTCGGGGTGGTACTTGCGCGCCAGCTTGCGGTAGGCCTTCTTGATGTCGTCCTGGCTGGCGTTGCGGTCCACGCCCAGGATCTTGTAGTAATCCTTGTATTCCATCTCCTGCCTCGAGTCGGAACCCTTTCGGCGACCGGCAAAGCCGGTGTGTATGCGTTCGCGTTCGGGTACCACCCGAATCCCGGGCCATCATACCCGGGATTCGGGTGCCACCGGCACCAATCAAAAGGCGCTGCCCGCTCGCGCCGGCAGCGCCCGCTGGAAGGCTCGCGCCCCGGCCGTGGCCGGGGACGCTGCCGGGCTGCGGATCAGCTCTCGATCTCGATCCGGCGCGGCTGCACCTTCGCCTGCTTGGGAATGCGCACTTCGAGCACGCCGTTCTGGCTGCGCGCGGAAATGTTCTCCGCATCGGCGGTATCCGGCAGCGAGAAGCGGCGGAAGAAGGTGCCACGCATGCGCTCCACGCGCTTGTAGCCTTCCTTTTCTTCCTCGTTTTCGTACTTGCGCTCGCCACGCAGGGTCAGCACACCGTTTTCCATGTGGAGCTCGATGTCCTTCGGGTCCACGCCGGGTACGTCGGCATGCAGCACGTAGGCATCGTCCTCCTCGCGGATATCCACCGCGGGGCTCCAGTCAGCCGCGCTCACCGAGTCGTCCCCGCCGGGTACTTCGGGCAGGCGGCCCAGTTCGCGCGAGAGCTGGTTGAGCAGGCTCCAGGGTTCGTAACGCATCATGTTCATGGCAATCCCCTCCTTCATCGGGTGTCTTGTTGACTCAGTAATCGAAGTAGGGGCGTTCCGGGGAGATTTCAAGCCAGGCGGCGAAAATCGCGCAGGCGGTAGTCATTTTCGGTAACCAGTTCGAAAAGGCCGTGGATTCCGTCGTGGGTCATGTACGGGCGCAGCAGCCGCGCCGGGAACTGCACGCTGACCCCCGCTTCGGAGATCGCGAATACGGTGGTGGAGCGCCCGGAATAGTACTGCTCCATCATGTCCGGGGAGATGTCGAGGCGGATGCGGAAACGCTGCATGGCGGGTCAGTCCGATGGGGCGGAGCGCGCGGGGCAGGATCGGCCGGGTGGGGGTGGCCCCGCGACCCCCGGTCTACCGTATACTGCGCGGCTGAATAATCTAGCAAGGAATCGCCATGCGCCCCAGCGGCCGACAGCCCGACGAGATGCGTCCGGTCAGTTTTACCCGGCACTTCACCCGCCACGCCGAAGGTTCGGTGCTGGTGGAGTTCGGTGACACCCGGGTGCTGTGCAATGCCACCATCGAGCCGCGTGTGCCCCCGTGGCTGAAGGGCAAGGGCAAGGGCTGGGTGACGGCGGAATACAGCATGCTCCCGCGTTCCACCCACGACCGCATGGCGCGCGAGGCGGCCCGTGGCAAGCTGGGCGGACGGACCATGGAGATCCAGCGCCTGGTGGGGCGCGCGCTGCGTGCGGTGGTCGACATGGAGGCGCTGGGCGAGCGCCAGATCATTGTCGACTGCGACGTGATCCAGGCCGACGGCGGCACGCGCACGGCCTCGATCAGTGGTGCCTTCGTGGCCCTGCGCGACGCGGTGGCGCACGGGCGCGAGATCGGCCTGCTGAAGAAGGATCCGCTGCACGGACATCTCGCGGCGGTGTCCGTGGGGATCTTCCAGGGAACGCCGGTGCTGGACCTCGACTACGACGAGGACTCCGCGGCCGAGACCGACCTGAACCTGGTGATGAACGAGGCCGGCGGGGTGATCGAGATCCAGGGCACGGCCGAGGGCCATGCCTTCCGCCGCGACGAACTGGACAGCATGCTGGATCTGGGCGAGAAGGGTGTGAGTAACATCATCGACGCGCAACGCGCGGTCCTGGGCGAGGGCTGAGCGGAATGGCGGCGCAGCGCGTGGTCCTGGCGACCGGCAACCCGGGCAAGCGGAGCGAGCTGGCGGCGCTGCTGGAACCGCTGGGCATGGAGGTCGTAACGCAGTCCGAGCTGGGCGTGCCGGAGGCCGAGGAGACCGGCCTGACCTTCGTCGAGAACGCGCTGCTGAAGGCACGCAACGCGGCCCGGCACACCGGGCTGGCGGCGGTGGCCGACGACTCGGGGCTGGAGGTGGATGCCCTGGGCGGCGAGCCGGGGATCTATTCCTCGCGCTATGCCGGGGAGAGCGGTGACGGCGCCGATGCCGCCAACAACGCGAAGCTGCTGGACGCGCTGGCGGATGTGCCGCAGGAACGCCGCGGCGCCGGCTTCCGCGCGGTGGTGGTGTTCCTGCGCCATGCCGACGATCCCGCCCCGCTGATCGCCGAGGGCGTGTGGCGCGGGCGCATCGCCACGGCACCGTCCGGCGATGGCGGGTTCGGCTACGACCCGCTGTTCGAGCTGCCGGAGCACGGCTGCACCTCGGCCGAGCTGGAGCCGAGCGAGAAGAATCGTCTGAGTCATCGCGGCCGGGCGCTGGCGAAACTGGCCCGGGCCCTGCGGGAACGTGCCGGGAGCTGAGCCGGGGGCTATGCTCCCGGCATGACCCCGAGCTTCGATACCCCGATCCCGCTGGCGCTGTACGTCCACCTGCCGTGGTGCGTGCGCAAGTGCCCGTACTGCGATTTCAACTCCCACGAGCCGCGCGGCGGCGAGCCCCCGTTCGCCGACTACGTGGCCGCGCTGCTGCGCGATCTGGAGGCGCAGCTGCCGGAGGTCTGGGGGCGGCGCATCGAGAGCGTGTTCATCGGGGGCGGCACGCCCAGCCTGTTCCCGCCCGAGGCGATGGCGGAGCTGATGTCCGGGTTGCGGTCGCTGCTGCCGCTGCGCCCGGACGTGGAGATCACCCTGGAGGCGAATCCCGGCACCGCCGATCGCGATTTCTTCCAGGGCTACCGTGAGGCCGGGATCAACCGGCTGTCGCTGGGGGTGCAGAGCTTCGACGGCGCGATGCTGCAGCGTCTCGGTCGCATCCACGGGCCGGAGGAGGCGGCCGCGGCGGTGGAACATGCCCGGGCGGCGGGTTTCGAGCGGATCAACCTGGATCTGATGTTCGGTCTGCCGGGGCAGACGGTGGCGCAGGGCATGGCGGATCTGGAGGCGGCGATCGCGCAGCAGCCGGAGCACATTTCCTGGTATCAGCTCACCCTGGAGCCCAATACGCTGTTCGCCGCGCGCCCGCCGGAGCTGCCGGAGGATGACACCGTGGCCGAACTTTTTGCCGCCGGAAGCTTGCGTCTCGCGGAGGCGGACTATACTCGCTACGAAGTGTCCGCTTACGCGAGGGCGGGTGAAGCGTGCCGGCACAACCTGAACTACTGGACCTTCGGGGACTACCTCGGCATTGGTGCTGGTGCCCACGGCAAGCTGACGCAGGTCCACGACGGCTCCATCATCCGCCGTGTGCGACCGCGCCAGCCGCAGGCCTACCTCGCCGATCCGACCGGCGGGCGGGATACACCGGTGGCACCCGGCGAGCGGCCGTTCGAGTTCATGCTGAACGCCCTGCGGCTGGTCGATGGCGTGCCCGAGGTGCGGTTCCGCGAGCGGACCGGGCTGCCCCTGGCGGCACTGGAGCCCGGGCTGGGGCGTGCGCGCCAGCGCGGCCTGATGGATCCCGCCGGAAGCGGCGTCCTGCGAACCACCACGGAGGGTCTGCAGTTTCTCAATGATGTCCTGGAGGGGTTTCTGCCGGAGGCTGCCAACGATGTCGAGGAGGTGTCGCGATGACCCGACCGATCGAATTCGTGGCGTTTGCTTGTCCCTGGTGCGGAGAACCGGGCGAGACGACGGTGGATGTGATGAGTGACGAGGATGAATGGGTGGAGGACTGTGGCGTGTGCTGCTCGCCCATCGTGTTCCGTCACCTGACGACCACCGAGGATGATATCCCCGTGGTCGACGCTCAGAGGGAAGGTGGCTGATGGCCGCGGATTACGTCCCCATCCCCTGCGCGCGCTACTCCGAGCTGGAGCTTTGCATCATGCACGGGGAGGCGCTGCGGATCCGCTGGCGCCACCGGGGCCTCGACGAGGTGGCGCGGGTGTGGCCGCTGGATCTGCGCACCCGCCGGGGCGCGGAGTATCTGATCCTGCGCGATGCCGAGGGCCGGCGCCAGTGGCGCCGGCTGGACCGTCTGCTGGAGTTCGCGCCGCTGGCGGCCGGCGCCTGAGCCCGGGCCGGGGCGTCAGGGCGTCGCCTCAGGAGCGCTTCATCTGGTCGAAGAACTCGCTGTTGGTCTTCGACGACTGCATGCGGCCGAGCAGGAATTCCATCGCCTCGATGTCGTCCATGCCGTGCAGGAACTTCCGCAGGATCCACAGTTTCTGCAGCTCTTCCGGGTCGGTCAGCAGTTCCTCGCGGCGGGTGCCGGAACGGTTGACGTTGATCGCCGGGTAGATGCGCTTCTCGGCGATGCGCCGCTCCAGGTGCACCTCCATGTTGCCGGTACCCTTGAATTCCTCGTAGATCACCTCGTCCATCTTGGAGCCGGTGTCCACCAGGGCCGTGGCGAGGATGGTGAGGCTGCCGCCTTCCTCGACATTGCGCGCGGCGCCGAAGAAACGCTTGGGCCGGTGCAGGGCGTTGGCATCGACGCCGCCGGTGAGCACCTTGCCGGAGCTGGGGGCAACGGTGTTGTAGGCACGGGCGAGTCGGGTGATCGAGTCCAGGAGGATGACCACGTCGCGGCGGTGCTCCACCAGGCGCTTGGCCTTCTCGATGACCATCTCGGCCACCTGCACGTGGCGCTGGGCCGGTTCGTCAAAGGTGGAGGAGACGACCTCGCCCTGCACCATGCGGTCCATCTCGGTCACTTCCTCGGGCCGTTCGTCGACCAGCAGGACGATGAGATAGCACTCCGGGTAATTGGTCGCGATGCTCTGGGCGATGTTCTGCAGGATCAGGGTCTTGCCGGCCTTGGGCGGCGAGACGATCAGGCCGCGCTGGCCCTTGCCGAACGGGGCGACGATGTCGATGACCCGCGCGGTGATGTCTTCGGTGGAGCCGTTGCCCCGCTCCATGCGCATGCGGTGGCTGGCATGCAGCGGCGTGAGGTTTTCGAACAGGACCTTGTGCTTGGCGTTTTCCGGCGGCTCGAAGTTGATCTCCGAGACCTTCAGCAGCGCGAAGTAGCGTTCGTTGTCCTTGGGCGGGCGGATCTTGCCGGCGACCGTGTCGCCGGTGCGCAGGCCGAAGCGCCGGATCTGGCTGGGCGAGACGTAGACGTCGTCGGGGCCGGCCTGGTACGAGGCATCCGGGCTGCGCAAAAAGCCGAAGCCGTCGGAGAGGATCTCCAGGACGCCGTCGCCGTAAATGGCCTCGCCGCTTTTGGCATGCGCCTTCAGCAGGGCAAAGATGATGTCCTGCTTGCGCGCGCGGGACATGTTCTCGATGCCCTGGTTCTCGGCGAGGACAACGAGATCGGCGGCGGTCATCCGCTTCAGTTCGGTCAGATTCATGCGTGGGGCGCTGTGCTCAACGTGGATGAACGGCGGCCGGGGATGGCCGCAGGATTGCAATGATGACGGGGCAGGGGACGACCCCGGGAGAGGCCCGGCGCCGACGAAACGCTCGAATATTAAGCGGGGCGGGCGGCTGTTGCAAGCCCGCCCCGCAACGGAAGGTGACCGCGATTCCGCTCAGGTGTGCTGATCGAGGAAGGCGGTCAGCTGCGACTTGGACAGGGCGCCGACCTTGGTGGCCTCCACGTCCCCGTTCTTGAACAGCATGAGCGTCGGGATGCCGCGGATACCGAACTTGGGCGGCGTCGACGGGTTCTCGTCGATGTTCAGTTTGGCAACCTTGACCTTGCCGGCGTATTCTTCGGCGATTTCGTCCAGAATCGGCGCGATCATCTTGCAGGGACCGCACCATTCCGCCCAGTAGTCCACCAGGACCGGCTGGTCGGACTTCAGGACGTCCTCGTCGAAACTCGCGTCCGATGTATAAATGATCTTGTCGCTCACTCCGCGTCCTCATGACGTTGGGTTGGCACCGGCCTTCTTCAGGGCCGCGTACGCCGTACTATCGACGAAGATGACGGGAAAGTTCAAGTAAAACAGCGAAGCCCGCCCGGGAGCCCCATGACAGACGCCGCGCACGACCCCGCCCAGCCCGCATTCGACCGTTTCGATCTGCCCGAGGCGGTGCGCGCGGGGGTGCGCCGTGCCGGATTCGATACCTGTACTCCCATCCAGGCGCAGGCGCTGCCGGTGGCCCTGGCGGGGCGCGATGTGGCCGGGCAGGCGCAGACCGGAACCGGCAAGACCGCCGCGTTCCTCATCGCGACCTTCAACCGGCTGCTGCGCCAGGCCCCGGCGGAACACCGTCGCGCCACCGACGTGCGCGCCCTGATCCTCGCCCCGACGCGCGAGCTGGCGGTGCAGATCCACCGCGACGCCGAACTGCTGGGCGCCGATACCGGCCTGAAGCTGGCACTGGCCTACGGCGGCACCGACTACGATCGCCAGCGGGAAGCGCTGGCCGCCGGCGCCGACGTGCTGATCGGCACCCCGGGGCGCATCATCGACTACTTCAAGCAGAAGGTCTTCGGCCTGAAGCACACTGAGGTGGTGGTGCTGGACGAGGCCGACCGCATGTTCGACCTGGGCTTCATCAAGGACGTGCGTTTTCTGATGCGCCGCTGCGCCCCGCCGCAGGAACGGCTGTCCATGCTGTTCTCGGCGACGCTGTCGTTCCGGGTGATGGAGCTGGCCTACGAGCACATGAACAACCCGGAGAAGGTGCAGATCGAGGCGGAGACCCTGACTGCCGACCGGGTGCGCCAGACCATCTACTATCCGGCCAACGACGAGAAGATCCCGCTGCTGCTGGCGCTGGCGCGGGATCTGGCGCCGGAACGGGCGATCGTGTTCTCCAATACCAAACACGGAGCGGAGAAGGTGGCCGACTGGCTCAATGCCAACGGCCACGCCGCCGCGTTGCTCTCGGGCGACGTGCCGCAGAAGAAGCGCTCGAAGCTGCTGGAGGGCTTCGCCGCGGGTGAATACACCTTCCTGGTGGCGACCGACGTGGCGGCCCGCGGCCTGCACATCCCCGAGGTGACGCATGTGTTCAACTTCGACCTGCCGCAGTCCGGGGAGGACTACGTGCACCGCATCGGGCGTACTGCGCGCGCCGGTGCCGAGGGCGACGCGATCAGCTTCGGCTGCGAGGACTCGGCGTTCTACCTGCCCGATATCGAGTCCTACCTGGGCGAGCGCATCCCCACCGAGAACATCGACCGCGCCGCCCTGCCGCAGGACCTGACCCGGCCGCAACCGCGCGAGCGCAAGCCGCGCGGCGGCCCCGGCGGCGGCCGTGGCGGGTCGCGGCGCGGTGGCTCCTCGGGGCGTTCCCGCGGGAACGGCCGCGGCCGCTGAGTCCGGCGCGCCGCCCGCGATGGAGACCCTGGACCTGCAGGTTGGCGATTCCTTTCGCCTGGGTGCGGATATCGAGGTCGTCGTGGTGCAGGCCGGGTGCGACGGGCAGATACGTCTGGTCGCGAACGCCCCGGGTCACCGGGTGCAGTGGGTCGACAACGAACTGCTGATCGACCGCCACATCCGCGTGCGCTTCGACGAGAGCCACTCCGGCCGGGTCCTGGTCGAGTCCGCCACGCCCGTCACCGTGGTCCGCGGCGACACCCGCTGAGGCCCCTGCCCCCGCCTGTCGTTTCCTCTCCGGCGCGGCGGTTCCATCAGGGATTCCGGTCCGATGTCCGCCCGCTTGTTGACAGTGATTCAACAATCGTTGAACCATTGAAACATGGACAAGCCGACCGCCACCTCCATGTTCGAGTCGCTGGCCTCCGGTGTCCGTCTGGACATCGTGCGTCTGCTGGTTGGTCACGGACGCGAGGGGCTGGTCGCCGGCGAGATCGCCCGGAAACTGGGGCTGCCACGTAGCAACCTTTCGTTCCACCTCAAGACCCTGACCCGGGCCGGCCTCGTCACCGTGACCCAGGAGGGGCGTTACCAGCGCTACCGGGCGGATCTGGTCGCGATGCAGGATCTGGTGGCCTACCTGACCGCGCACTGCTGCGCGGCCGAGGAGGGCGAGTGCGAGCTTTCCGGGGTGGAGACCTCCTGCTGACATGAACGATCGCAACCAGTCCGCCGAGGAGATCCGGACGAAAGAAGGCATGGGCCTGTTCGAGCGCTATCTGAGCGTTTGGGTGGCGCTGTGCATCGTGGCGGGCGTTGCGCTGGGGCAGTTCTTCCCCGTGGTGCCGGAGACGCTGTCGCAATGGGAGTACGCGCAGGTCTCGATCCCGGTGGCCATCCTCATCTGGGCGATGATCTACCCGATGATGGTGCAGATCGATTTCTCCGCCATCCTCGGCGTGCGCCGCGAGCCGAAGGGCCTGACCGTCACCACCTCGGTGAACTGGCTGATCAAGCCGTTCACCATGTTCGCGATCGCCTGGTTCTTCTTCATGGTGGTCTACGCCGCCTGGATCCCGGAGGATCTGGGCCGCGAGTACCTGGCCGGCGCGATCCTGCTGGGGGCCGCGCCGTGTACCGCAATGGTGTTCGTCTGGAGCTATCTCACGCGCGGCGATGCGGCCTACACCCTGGTGCAGGTGGCGGTGAACGACATCATCCTGCTGTTCGCCTTCGCGCCCATCGTGGTCCTGCTGCTGGGGATCTCCGATATCTACGTGCCGTGGGACACGGTCGCGCTGTCGGTGCTGCTGTACATCGTGATCCCGTTCGCCGCCGGCTACCTGTCGCGTATCTGGCTGATCCGCAGAAAGGGAATCGAGTGGTTCGACAACGTCTTCATGAAACGCATCGGCCCGGTCACGCCCATCGGGTTGCTGGTGACGCTGGTCCTGCTGTTCGCGTTTCAGGGCGAGCGCATCCTGGCGAATCCGGGACATATCGCCCTGATCGCCGTTCCGCTGATCATCCAGACCTTCCTGGTGTTCTACATTGCGTATTATTGGGCGAAGGCGTGGCGTGTGCGCCACGCGGTGGCGGCCCCCGGTGCGATGATCGGCGCCAGTAACTTCTTCGAGCTGGCCGTGGCGGCCGCGATCGCGATGTTCGGCCTGCAGTCCGGTGCGGCGCTGGTGACGGTGGTTGGCGTGCTGGTGGAGGTGCCGCTGATGCTGGCGCTGGTGCGCATCGCGAATCGCACGCGCCACTGGTTCCCGACCAACAACGAGGTGCCGGGTACGTGACCACCGTGTCCCTCAGCGACGCGGCGCGCGACTGGCTCGCCGGCCGGGACGCCGAGATGACGCTGCGGCTGTCCGCCCGCCACGGCTGCTGCGGTGGCCAGGCGGGCGTGCCGGTGGCCGAGCCGGGCGCGCCGCGCTCGACGGAGGGGTACGCAAGGACGCAGATCGAGGGCATCCACGTGTACGTGGCCGAAGACATGGGTCCGGGTCCGTACCGGGTCGACCTCGAGGGCTTCTTCCGCTGGCGGCGTCTGGTGGTGGAAGGCGAGATGGGCCAGGTGCAGGAGTAGACGATGCTGGAGTGAGCCATGACTGAAGTGCAGCGCAGCCTGAAGGTCCCGGAGCTGGAGCAGGCCTTCATGAACGACGATCACCACGAAGCCGCCCGGTTGCTGGAAGCCGTGGGCCGGGCCCGCGAGGAGGGCGACGACAACGCCGTACGGGAGGCGTTCGCGGCCTTCGTCGAGTTCAATCGCGAGCACTTCGCGCGCGAGGACGAGCTGATGGAGCGGGTCGGTTTTCCGCAGAAGGACTACCACCGGCAGGAACATGCGGCCCATCTGGCGCGCTGGGAAGCCCTGCTGGCGGGGCTGGAGGACGGGTCGCTGCAGGGCGCGGATCTGGTCTCGGCACTGGATGACGAGATCATCCCCTGGTACCAGCGCCATTTCACGACCATGGATGCCCTGCTGTCCCGGTTCGCCGAGCGTGCCGCGGGGGAGTAGTCCCTCCCGGCGGGCATCCGCTGAACGAAGCTGGAACGAAAAAGGGCCGGCACACGCCGTGCCGGCCCTTTTCTCTGGTCTGGTGCCGACGGAGGGAATTGAACCCCCGACCTATCGATTACGAATCGATTGCTCTACCTGCTGAGCTACGTCGGCTGAGCGCGACATCATAGCGAAGCGGGGCTTCGCCAACAATGCCCGGGCGGGCAACGGGCCGTAACCCGGGTGAGGGCCCGCTTTCGGGGATCAGCTGTCGCCGGACTTCTGTCCGGACCCGACGCGGACGATGACGTCCACGCTGAGCACGTCGGTACCTTCGGGCAGCGGCGGCAGGTCGTTCACCTGTACCTGGGCGGGTTCCACGTCCTCGAGCTGGCCGCTGTCCACGTGGAACAGGTGGTGGTGCGGGGCGCGGTTGGAGTCGTAGAAGACCCGCGACGGGTCGACGATCACTTCGCGCACGAGGCCCTTCTCGGCAAACAGCTTGAGGGCGTTGTACACCGTGGCCTTGGACACGCGCGACTGCTGGCGCGTGAGCTGCGCGAGGATGTGGTCGGCGCTGAGATGCTGGTTGCGGGCAAACAGTACGCGTACGATTTCCACCCGCTGCTCGGTCGGCGAAATGCGGTAATCGCGCAGCAGGGCGCGCGCTTCGTCGATTCCCAGCAGAGCGGGTTGGGGGATTCGGATGCTCATGCTTCCAACATATAACAGCGAATTGGACAGAGTCCAGTTCTGTTTTAGGAAAAGGGCATCCGGGGATCCTGCGCGGCAAGCTGATAGAATGCCGCCAACAGAACGAAGCCGGGAACGAGCAAGGGATGGAGCGGGTGATGGGAATCGAACCCACGTTCTCAGCTTGGGAAGCTGATGTTCTACCATTGAACTACACCCGCCTGGCCACGAATTGTATGCGCGTACGCGCCCCGGCTCAATGCCCGAATCACCGACGGTATGACCCATGCAGATCAAGTTGAACGGAGAAACCTGCGAAATCTCTTCGGATCAGGAGCCGCCGACGGTGGCGGACCTGATCCGGCAGCGCGGCTTTGGCGGTCGGCGACTGGCCGTGGAGGTGAACGAGACCCTGGTGCCCCGCAGCGAGCACGCCGAGCGGCGGTTGCAGGAGGGTGATCGTGTCGAGGTCGTTCAGGCCATCGGCGGTGGCTGATATTCTTGCCCGCAGTTGTATCCGCACCCGCAACCGTTAACCGAGGAGCATGCATGAGCCAGATGGCCGCCGGATCCGCCGACGATCCGTTTCACGTCGGCGAGCGCCGTTTCGAGTCCCGCCTGCTGGTGGGTACGGGCAAGTACCGCGATCTGGAGCAGACTCGCGAGGCGATCGAGGCCAGCGGTGCCGAGATCGTGACCGTGGCCATCCGCCGCACCAACATTGGCCAGAACCCCGACGAGCCGAACCTGCTGGACGTGGTTCCGCCGGATCGCTACACCCTGCTGCCGAATACCGCCGGCTGCTATTCCGCGGAAGACGCGGTGCGCACCTGCCGGCTGGCGCGCGAGCTGCTCGACGGGCACAACCTGGTCAAGCTGGAGGTGCTGGGCGACGAGAAGACCCTGTACCCGGACGTGTTCGAGACGGTGAAGGCCGCCGAGACCCTGGTGAACGAGGGCTTCGAGGTGATGGTGTACACCACCGACGATCCGCTGCTGGCGAAGCGTCTGGAGGACATCGGTTGCCGGGCGATCATGCCGCTGGCCGCGCCGATCGGCTCGGGTCTGGGGATCCAGAACCGCTACAACATACGCGAGATCGTGGAAAACGCGTCGGTACCGGTGCTGGTCGACGCGGGTGTGGGTACGGCGTCGGATGCGGCCATCGCGATGGAGCTGGGCTGCGACGGAGTGCTGATGAACACCGCCATCGCCGCGGCCGACGATCCGGTGCGCATGGCCCGTGCGATGCGTCACGCGATCGTGGCGGGCCGCGAGGCCTGGCGCGCCGGACGCATGCCGGCACGGCGCTATGCCTCGGCCTCCTCGCCGGAGACCGGGCTGTTCTTCGCCGGCTCATGACGGTCCCGCACGAATCGCACGACAACCGGCCCGCTGACGGGGACGGGGGGCGCCCGGCGCACCATCGCCGGGTGCGCTCGTTCGTGCGCCGCGAGGGGCGTCTGACCACCGGCCAGCAGCGCGCGCTGGATGAGCTCTGGCCGCGCTTCGGTCTGGATCCGGCACCCGATGACGGGGTGCTGGATCTGGCGGCGGTCTTCGGTCGCGAGGCGCCGGTGACCCTGGAGATCGGTTTCGGCGACGGCGACAGCCTGGCCGAACAGGCCGCGGCGGCGCCGGAGCGGGATTTCATCGGCACGGAGGTGCATCGCCCCGGGGTGGGGCATCTGCTGGGCGAGATCGAGCGCCGGGGGCTGACCAACCTGCGGGTCTCCGACCGCGACGCGGTGGAGCTGCTGGAGGCGCATTTCGCGCCGGCCAGCCTGGACACCGTGCAGGTGTATTTCCCCGACCCCTGGCACAAGAAGCGCCATCACAAGCGCCGCCTGATCCAGCCCGGGTTCGTGCGCGCGCTGGCGGGCTGGATCCGGCCCGGCGGCTGGCTGCACCTGGCCACCGACTGGGCGGACTACGCCGAACACATGCAGGAGGTGATGGCCGGGGCGACCGAGTGGTTCGCGCCGGACGGCCCGGTGCCGCGCCCGGAACGCCCGGCCTGGCGCCCCGAGACCAAATTCGAGCGCCGCGGGCTGCAGCGCGGGCACGCGGTGGCGGATCTGGTCTACCGGCGCACCGAGGCCCCCGCCCCGGCGGAGTGAGGCGGCGGCTCAGCCCTTCTTCTTGACCACCAGGACCGGGCAGCGCGCCTGACCCACGACGCGTTCGGAGACCGAGCCCATCAGCAGCCGCTTGAGCCCGGTGCGGCCATGGCTGCCCAGCACGATCAGGTCGCGATGCTGGCGCTCCGCGATCTCGATCAGGGTGACCTCCGGGCGGCCTTCCTCGAACAGCGCATCGGTTTCCACGCCCGCTTCGCGGGCCTCGCCCTGCAGCCGCTGGATCGCGTCCACGCCCTCCTGGCGCCGGGCCTCGCTCTGTCCGGGCACGGCGACCGAGGCCACGGTCAGCGGCAGGCTGCAGTGCTGCGCGAGCTCCACGGCCGCACGCGCGGCCTTGTCGCCCAGTTCGGAACCGTCGGTCCCTACCAGCAGGCCCTGGCGCGGGGCTTCGGTGTCGCGCGGGACGACCATCACGTTACACGGCGCGAGTCCGATCACCTTGGCGGTGGCGTCGCCCACCATGAGGCGGGCCATCTCGCCGCGGGTGCGCCGGCCAATCACGATCAGGTCGGCTTCGTGCTCTTCCGCCACGCTGACGATCTCCTGATGCCGGTCGACCCCGTGGCGCAGGATGGCGGAGACTTCCAGGCCTGCCTCGCGGGCGCGTTTCTCCAGCGTATCCAGGTCACCCTGGGCCGCGACGCTGGCGTCGTGGCTGCGCCGCGGCGAGAGGGCGTCGTGCTGGGTGTCGGTCGGGATGATGCGCACGATCCGCAGACGTGCCCCGCAGCGGCCGGCCAGCTCCAGGGCCACGTTCTCCGCGGCGGTGCTGTATTCCGAGCCGTCGGTGGCGACGACGATGGTGCGAAACTGGGGCTGGTTGCCGGTGGACGCCGCTTCGGCCATGGCGGTTTCTCCTTCTCGATCGATTTCCCCAGCATACCGGAGGGGACACGGCCTGCGCACGCCTTCGGCACGGGCCCGTTTTTGCGTCCGGCCCGCCGGGATGGAATAATCGCGCGCTTTCAATGGGTGTTGTCTGCGGAGTTCCGCCCGGCCAGCGTGGCCCGGTGCTCCGCGCGGTGTCGTGACCGGACGATGCACCCGTTCTTCCCGTGCCGGCGGACTGATTCCGCCGGCCTTGCTCCTTCAGGACTGGCGGTTCATGGAAAATCTGACGCTGACCACCGAAATGATCGTGGTGCTGGGCCTGCTCGCCTTCACCATCTTCCTGTTCGTCTCCGAGATCGTGCGGGTCGATCTGGCCGCGATCCTGGTGATGGTCCTGATCGGGCTGATCCCGCTGGTGTTCGGTGTGGTGCCGCTGCTGCCCGAGCTCGGCGAGCTGGTGGCGCAGGACGAGTTGTTCAGCGGATTTGCCTCCAATGCGGTGATCTCGATCATCGCGGTGATGATCATCGGCGCCGGGCTCGACAAGACCGGCGTGATGCACAAGGTCGCCAGTTTCATCATGCGCGTGGGTGGCACCGGGGAGAAACGCATCATCCCCACGGTGTCGGGCACGGTCGGCGTGATCTCCAGTTTCATGCAGAACATTGGTGCGGCGGCGCTGTTCATGCCGGTGATGAGCCGCATCTCCAGCCGTCTGGGTATCCCGCTGTCGCGCCTGCTGATGCCAATGGGCTTCGCCGCGATCGTGGGTGGAACCATCACCCTGGTCGGTTCCAGCCCGTTGATCCTGCTGAACGATCTGCTGCCGGATGACATGGAGCGTTTCGAGCTGTTCGATGTCACGCCCATCGGCCTGGCGCTGCTGGCCACGGTGATCGTCTATTTCGTGCTGCTGGGGCGCTACGTCCTGCCGTCGGTGGGCGCGCAGCCGACCGCGACCGAAGGCACGCGGGACTATTTCCAGCGGGTCTACGGCCTGTCCTACGAGATCCACGAGGTGCGCATCGCCGAGAGCGATCCGCTGGTGGGCCGGACCGTGGCCGATGTCGAACGCGAGACCGGCGTGGCGATCGTCGGCTCGCATGCTCGCGACGAGCTGCGCATGGCCCCCTGGACCGGCTACGAGATCCAGCCCAATTCGCGCCTGGCGGTGCTGGCCAGCCCGCGGCGCATGGAGGAGCTGAGCCGGCACCTGAAGCACCCGCCGTCCAGCGACCTGGACGTGTTCGCCAGCGCCCTGGACTCTTCCCAGTCCGGGATCGCCGAGGTCGCGATTTCGCCGGGGTCCAACCTGGCCGGCAAGACGGTAACCGAGGTCGCCATGCGTCAGACCTACGGGCTGTCGGTGATGCGCATGCAGCGCGGCGGCGAGGTTTACCGCGAGGGCCTGCGTGACATCCCGCTGGAGCCGGGTGACATCCTGGTGGTGCACACCACCTGGACCTCGCTGGCGCGTCTGGAGAAGGACCGCGACTTCGTCGTGATCACCTCGGACTACCCGCGCGAGGAGCTGCGCCCGAGCAAGGTCCCGCACGCGCTGGGCTTCCTCGCGGTGGCGGTTTCGCTGATCCTGTTCACCGACCTGCAGCTGTCGATTGCGTTGCTGACCGGGGCCATGGGCATGATCCTGACCGGCGTGCTGAGCCTGGACGACGCCTACAATTCCATCAGCTGGAAGACCGTGTTCCTGCTGGCCTCGCTGATCCCTCTGGGCATGGCGGTGGAGAATACCGGCACCGCGGCCTGGATCGCGCAGAACACGCTGGAGATGCTGGGTACCGTGCCACCCTGGGTGCTGCAGGCCACGATCTTCGCGCTGGCCACGTTCTTTACCCTGGTCATGTCCAACGTGGGCGCGACCGTGCTGCTGGTGCCTCTGGCCATCAGTTTCGCGACCGCGGCCCAGGCCGCGGGCATGGATGCCGACCCGCGCGTGTTCGCGATCACCGTGGCCATCGCCACCTCCAACTCGTTCCTGATCCCGACTCACCAGGTGAACGCCCTGATCATGGGCCCCGGCGGCTACCGGGTGAAGGACTACATGAAGGCCGGCAGCATCATGACGATCCTGTTCGGCGTGGTCGCCATGTTCATGATCAATCTGGTCTTCTGACCCCGATTTGCTGACGTTTGTAACGCTTGATTGCGTAAGGAGAGACTCTCATGTCCCAGAAACATCCCGTGATCGCCGTCACCGGTTCTTCGGGTGCCGGCACCTCCACCGTGAAGCGCTCGTTCGAGTCGATCTTCCGCCGCGAGCAGATCAACCCCGTGGTGATCGAGGGTGACAGCTTCCATCGCTATGACCGCAAGGCGATGAAGGAAGCCATGCAGAAGGCTGCCGACGAGGGCAACAACCATTTCTCGCACTTCGGCCCCGAGGCCAACCTGTTCGACCGCATCGAGGATCTGTTCAAGACCTACGGCGAGACCGGCCAGGGCGAGAAGCGCTACTACCTGCATTCCGACGAGGAAGCCGAGCACCATAACAAGCGTCTCGGCACCAACCTCGGTCCGGGCGAGTTCACCCCGTGGGAAGAGATCGAGCCGGGTTCCGACCTGATGTTCTACGAAGGCCTGCACGGTCTGGTGCAGCACGGGAACGTCAACGCGGCGCAGTATGTGGATCTGGGCATCGGTGTAGTGCCGATCGTGAACCTCGAGTGGATCCAGAAGATCTTCCGTGACAACCTCGAGCGCGGTTACTCTGCCGAGGCGATCGTGGACACCATCCTGCGGCGCATGCCGGATTACGTGAACTACATTACCCCGCAGTTCTCGTGCACCGACATCAACTTCCAGCGGGTGCCGACCGTGGACACCTCCAACCCGTTCATCGCCCGGGACATCCCCACCCCGGACGAGAGCATGGTGGTGATCCGCTTCAGCGATCCCAAGAAGTTCGGCGTGGACTTCCCCTACCTGCTGAACATGATCCCGGACTCGTTCATGTCCCGGCGCAACACCATCGTGGTGCCCGGCGGCAAGATGGCTCTGGCCATGGAAGTCATCCTTGCCCCGATCATCCACGACATGCTGGCGCGTCGCGGCTGATCGCGAGTGCATGGCGCGGGCTGCGGGCCCGTTGCAGGGGCCGCGACCTTCGGGTCGCGGCCCTTTTTGTTGCTGCGGATCGCACGGCGCCGGGGCGCTCTTTTTCAACGCGCCGCCGCTTTCGGATAGGATTGCCTGCCTGTTCCCGAGATTACGGAGTTGCCGTGTTCGGATTGTTCGGCCCGCGTCCGGCGCGCCAGATGGAGCGTTTCCGCGCCCGCTACACCGGGCGCTCGCTGATCGTGCACCGGGGATTTTCCGGCGACTGGCTGGAGGAGCTGCTCAAGCAGCCCGGAGGAGGCGGGCATTTCCGCATCGACAGCCGTCGCCTGCCGGCCGGTCGGGGTGCGACCCCGGTGGAATGGCTGGTGCAGACCCATGTTCTGCCGCTGGAGCTGCCGCAGCCGCTGTTCCTCGACATCCGCGAGGAGGCGATGCTGGCGCGGCATCTGGTGCGTGGCGAGCACGTGGTGCACCCCTCGGAGATCGCCTGGTTCCTGGAAGAGCTGGACACGCGGCACCACGCCCGTCTGGAGTTTGTCGGGAACGAACACATGCGGGCGGAGGTCGGTATCCCGGTCGAGGACAACGAGGCCCTCAGCATGCTGGAGCATCTCGGACTATGAGCGCGAGCCAACCTTTCCTCTGTGCCAGCGCCACCGGCGAGGAGCCGCGGGCGCTGGCCGCCGAGCTGGCCGACCAGCTGGGCGAGCTGGCCCCGGCGGCCGACGGGCGGGTGCGCGTGGGTTTCATCTACGTCTCCGATGACATCGCCCGCAACGCCCGGCTGCTGCTGCGCGAGCTGGGCCGTCGCCGGCCGATCGACCATTTCGTCGGCGGCATGGGCATCGCGGTGATGGGTCGCCAGCACGAGTTCTACGACGACCCCGCCGTCACTCTGATGGTCGGGGAGTTCCCGGCGGACTCCGTGCGCCTGATCCGGCATCCGGTGCGGTCCTTCGACGAACTGTCCCGGGCCGTGGAGGGCTTTGTCGACCCGGCGACGCCGGCCCGGCTGATCCTCAACGCCGATCCGCGCCTGGAAGACGTCGAGGGGATCCTGACCCGTATCGGCGAAGAGACCGCATGGTTCGCGACCGGCGGGATCAACTCCGGCGCGGACGACGCGGTCCAGATCGCCGATGGCGTGATGAGCTCGGGCATCACCGGCCTCGTGCTGCGCGACGACGTGCCGCTGGTGGCCCGCCACACCCAGGGCTGCACGCCGCTGCCCGGGCAGCACGAACTGACCGAGACCTGGCGCAACATCATCGTCCGTCTTAATGGCGAACCGGCACTGCCGGCGTTCCGGCGGATCATCGGCGACGTGCTTTCGCGCGATCTGAAGCGGGCCCTGGGGTACATCCAGATCGGGTTCCCCATCCCCGCATCGGATACCGGGGACTATCGCGTGCGCAATATCACCGGCGTCGATATGGACCAGGAGCTACTGGCCGTGGGCGAGACCCTGGAGCAGGGGTCACGGGTGCTGTTCGTGCGCCGCGACGGCCAGTCGGCGCACGAGGACCTGGAGCGCATGCTGCAGCAGATCCGTGAGCAGTGCCCGGAAGGGATCCGCGGGGCGATCTACGTGTCCTGTCTGGGGCGCGGACGGCATCAGTTCGTGCACGCGGACGTGGAGCTGGGCACCGTGCAGCGGGCCCTGGGGGACGTGCCGCTGGTGGGCTTCTTCGCCAACGGTGAAATCTTTTCCAACCGTCTGTACGCCTACACCGGCGTGCTGACGCTGTTCACCTGACAACGCCCCGCCGGGGCAGGGGAGAGGCATGGAGTATCGCAAGCTGGGACGCACCGGCATCGACGTGAGCCTGATCGGCCTGGGCACCATGACCTGGGGCGAACAGAACACCGAGGACGAGGCCTTCGAGCAGCTGGACTATGCGCTGGAGCGCGGCATCAACCTGATCGATGCCGCGGAGATGTACCCGGTGCCGCCGCGGGCCGAGACCCAGGGGCTGACCGAGCGCTACATCGGCAACTGGCTGCGCTCGCGCGGCTGCCGCGACCGCGCGGTGCTGGCCTCCAAGGTCGCCGGGCCGGGCATGGACTATCTGCGCGGCGGCACGCAGCTGACCCGCGAGCACGTCGAACAGGCCGTGGATGCCAGCCTGGAACGCCTGCAGACCGACTGCATCGACCTCTATCAGGTGCACTGGCCGGCGCGCTCGACCAACTTCTTCGGCAAGCTGGGCTACGTCCACGATCCGGACGACCGGGCCACGCCGATCGAGGAGACCGCCGCCGCGCTGAAGGACGTGGTCGCCAGCGGGCGGGTGCGCTACATCGGCATCTCCAACGAGACGCCCTGGGGTTTCATGGAATGGCTGCGCCAGCACGAGCGCGGGCTGGCCGAGCGCATCGTTTCCATCCAGAACCCCTACAGCCTGCTGAACCGCAGCTTCGAGGCCGGTCTCGCCGAGATGGCGATCCGCGAGGATGCGGGCCTGCTGGCCTACTCCCCGCTGGCCTTCGGCATGCTCTCCGGCAAGTACCGCGAGGGGCGCAAGCCCGAGGGGGCGCGCCTCACGCTGTACGAGCGCTTCCAGCGCTACAGCAACCCGCAGGCGCTGGCGTCCACCGAGGAATACGCCCGGCTGGCCGAGAGCCATGGCCTGACGCCGACCCAGCTGGCGCTGGCCTTCGTCAACCGGCAGCCGTTCGTGACCAGCAACCTGATCGGTGCGACCACCATGGAACAGCTGCGCGAGAACATCGACTCGGTGAACGTGGCCCTGTCCGACGAGATCCTGCAGGCCATCGAGGACATCCACGCCCGCTACACCTACCCCAGCCCATAGTCCGGGGGCGGCGGCGTGGAACTGTTCGACACCCACGTCCATCTCGATCTGGATCCGTTCGATCCGGACCGCCCGGCGGTGCTGGATCGCGCCCGCGCCGCCGGGGTCACGCAGATGGTCCTGCCCGGCGTGACCCGTGACCGCTGGGCGGACATGGATGCCCTGGCTCGCCGCGAGCCGGGGCTGTATGTGGCCCGCGGACTGCATCCGGTGTTTCTCGAACAGCACGCCGACGCGGATCTGGACGCCCTGGACGCCGCGCTGGACGCCGACCCGCAGGCGGTGGCGGTGGGCGAGACCGGGCTCGACGGCTTCGTGGCGGGGCTCGACTTCGATACCCAGTGGCGGTTCTACACCGCGCAGCTGGCGATCGCGCATAACCACGACCTGCCGGTGATCCTGCACTGCCGGCGCGCGGTGGATGCGATCCTCAAGGGGCTGCGCCAGCACCCGGGCGTGACCGCCATCCTGCACAGCTTCTCCGGCAGCGAACAGCAGGCGCGACAGGCGGTGGATCTGGGCTGCGTGCTGGGGTTCGGCGGGCCGGTGACCTTCGATCGTGCGCGGCGCCTGCAGCGGATCGTGCGCGACCTGCCGGAGGAGGCCCTGGTGCTGGAGACCGACGCGCCGGACCAGCCGCTGGCCGGGCATCGCGGCGAGCGCAACGAACCGGCGATGATCGCCGGGGTCAACGCGGCCGTGGCGCGTTTGCGCAACACGGACCCCGTCAGTACCGCTATACTCACAACCCGGAATGCACGCCGGGTTTTCCGGCTGGATACGGTCCGGACCAATGAGCGGCACTGACGAACTGCCACACGACGCCTATACCGAACGCACCGATCTCCTGCTGGGGGCGGATGTCACTGCCGGCCTGCGCGACCGGCATGTCTTCATTGCCGGGCTGGGCGGGGTTGGCAGCTATGCCGCGGAGGCCGTCGCCCGTGCCGGGGTCGGCCGCATGACCCTGGTCGACCACGATGTGGTCGCGCCGTCCAATCTCAATCGCCAGCTGGTGGCCCTGCGCTCCACGGTGCAGCATCCCAAGACCGACGTGATGGCCGAACGCATCCGCGACATCGATCCGGCGATCGCGGTGACCGTCCGGCGCGAGTTCCTCAACCCGGACACGGTCGCGGAGCTGATCCCGGAGGATGCCGATTACGTGCTGGACGCAATCGATTCCATCGCCTGCAAGGCCGCCCTGGTGGCCGGCGCGCAGGCTCGCGGGGTGCGGGTCATCTCGGCCATGGGGGCCGGCGGCCGCATCGACCCGCGCGCGGTGCGCGTGGGGCCGCTGGACGGCACCCGGGTATGCCCGCTGGCGCGGCAGATGCGCAAGCGCCTGCGGCGGCTGGATGCGCGCCTGGACTATCCGGTGGTGTTCTCCATCGAGAACCCGAGCAAGGGCACCGAGCACCGGCCGGTGGACGGGCCGCTGGGCGGGCGGCCGCGCTCGGTCAACGGCACCATCTCCTATCTGCCGGCGCTGTTCGGCCTGACCGCCGCCGGCGAGGTGATCCGCAGCCTGATCGACCGCTGAGGCTGGCTCTTTCGCCTGCAAGCAGGCTCCTACATTATCTGGTTGCATCGCCCCGTCTGCGGGAGCGCGCTCGCACGCCTGGTTCGCCTGCAAGCAGGCTCCCACCTTTCCGGTTGCATCGCCCCGTCGCCCCATCAATCCATCTGTGGGAGCGTGCTCGCACGCGAACCGGCAGGGCCCCGGGGTACTCAGCCCTTGCGCCGCTTGCGGCTTTCCTCGGCGTGCTTGAGCACCAGGGCGAGGTTCTGTTTTTCCACCTCGGTCACCTGCGGGTCCTGGTTCACGGCCTGGCGCAGGTGCCCGATCAGCTGATCCAGTTCCTCGCGGCTGATCTGCTGGAAGTTGAAGCCGCCGCCGTAACGGGATTCCAGTTCGTCCCAGTAGTCGGCCAGCGGCGGGCGGTATTCGTCGGTCATGCGTGTCTCCCGGTGGGCCCGGCGTGTGTGTGCGCCGCAGTGTAGCGGCTAGAGGCGCGCCTGTCGGCCTGCCGGCGACCCGCGAGTTTCCCTCCGGCGGCGGGTTGCGGTGTAATGGCGCCCCCGAACCGTACTGTCTGCGAGCCGCATGCCGATTACCGCCATCTATCCCGGGACCTTCGATCCCGTTACTCACGGGCACACCGACATCGTGCGTCGCGGCGCCTGCCTGTTCGACCGGGTGGTGGTGGCGGTGGCCGCGAACCCCGGCAAGAGCCCGGCGTTCCCGCTGGAGACCCGCGTGGAACAGACCCGCGAGGCGCTGAAGGACGTTCCGCGGGTGGAGGTGATCGGGTTCGACTCCCTGCTGGCCCATTTCGTGCGCGAACAGCAGGCCACGGTGATCCTGCGCGGCCTGCGTGCGGTTTCCGACTTCGAGCACGAATTCCAGCTGGCGGCCATGAACCGTCAGCTCGCGCCCGAGGTCGAAACCCTGTTCCTGACACCCGCCGAGGAATACAGCTTTGTCTCGTCCAGTCTGGTACGGGAAATCGCGCGCCTGGGCGGCGATGTCTCAAAATTCGTGAGCCCCGGGGTGGCGCGCATGCTGGCCCGGGATCCCGGGGTGGCCGACTGACCGCTCGCACCCCTTCCTGGCCCGAGGAGGAAAAGCCATGGCCCTGATGATCACCGACGAATGCATCAATTGTGACGTCTGCGAACCCGAGTGCCCGAACGAGGCCATCTACCCGGGCGACGAGATCTACGAGATCGATCCCAACCTGTGCACCGAATGCGTGGGGCATTACGACGAGCCGCAGTGCCAGCAGGTCTGCCCGGTGGACTGCATCCCCCTGGATCCGGACCACAAGGAGACCCGCGAGCAGCTGATGACGAAATACGAAGCCCTGATGGCGGCGAAATAGCCGGGGCGGCCTGTCATGCGTCGCTACCTCCTGAACGCCACGCTGTTCGGGCTGCTTGCGGCCCCGCTGGCCTCCCCGGTCGTTGCCGGGCCCGCCGAGACGCCTGACGCCAGGCCCGGCGAACACGCCATCGCCACTGCCCATCCCGACGCCACCGCGGCCGGCGAGGCGATCCTTGCTGACGGCGGCAATGCGTTCGACGCGGCGGTGGCGATCACCGCGGCGCTGGGTGTCGCGGAGCCCTACGGCTCCGGGCTCGGCGGCGGGGGCTTCTTTCTGCTGCACGAAGCGGACAGCGGCCGCACGCTGATGCTCGACGCCCGCGAGACCGCGCCCGCCGCGGCCGATCGCGACATGTACCTGGACGAGGACGGCGAAGTCATCGACGGGCTGTCGCTGGACGGGGTGCTGGCGGCCGGGATCCCGGGCATGCCGGCGGGCCTGGATCATCTCGCGACGGAGTACGGTGCACGGTCGCTGGAGCGCAGCCTGGCCCCGGCGATCGGCCTGGCGGAGGAAGGCGTGACCGTCGGGCCACGCTATCAGCAGATGGCCGAGTTCCGGCACCAGGCGCTGCGCGATGGCGCCGATGCCGGGACGATCTTCTTGCGCGATGGCGGTCCGCCGGAGGCGGGCACGGAGCTGGTGCAGCCCGATCTGGCCGACACCCTGCGGCGCCTCGCCGCCGACGGCCGTGACGGCTTTTACACCGGCGAGCTGGCGCAGATCCTGGTGGAGGGCGTGCGCGAGGCCGGGGGGATCTGGAGTACCGAGGACCTCGCGGGTTACGAGGTGGTGGAGCGCGATCCGGTGCGCCTGGAGTGGAACGGCGCCGAGATCGTGACCGCCGCGCCGCCGTCTTCCGGGGGCGTGGCCATCGGCCAGATCCTCAACATCCTGTCCTTCCACGATCTGGATGCGATGGAGGAGGACGCCCGCATTCATCTGATCCTGGAGGCGATGCGCCGGGCCTACCGTGACCGCGCCGAGTACCTGGGCGATCCGGATCATGTCGACATGCCGCTGCAGCGGCTGCTGTCACGCGATTACGCGGCCGGCCTGCGCGCCGGCATCCACCCCGACCAGGCGACCCCCAGCGACGGCCTGCCGCCGGTGGTGGAGCCAGGGAATCGTCCGGGGACCGATGGCGCGGCGGAGAGCCCGCAGACCACGCATTTCTCGGTGATGGACGCCGACGGCAACCGCGTGGCCGCGACCCTGACGCTGAACTACCCGTTCGGCTCCGGCTACGTGGTCCCGGGGACCGGTGTCCTGCTGAACAACGAGATGGATGACTTCTCCGCCAAGCCGGGCGAGCCCAACGCCTACGGCCTGATCGGCTTCGAGGCCAATGCCATCGCCCCGCAGCGGCGGCCGCTGTCGTCCATGAGCCCCACCTTCGTGGACACCGGCGATCGCGTGGCCATCCTCGGCACCCCGGGGGGCAGCCGCATCATCACCATGGTGCTGCACGGCATCCTCGGCGTGGTCGACGGTCAGCCGATCGACGAGGTGGTGGAGGCCCCGCGCTGGCACCACCAGTACCTGCCCGACCGGGTCGAATTCGAGACCGGGGCCTTCGACACCGAGCTGCGCGGCAAGCTGGTGCAGCGTGGCCATCGTCTGACCCCGCAGGTGCGCCCGTTCGGCGACATGCAGGCGGTGCTGTGGGAGCGCGAGGCCGGACGGCTGGAGGCGGCCTCGGATCCGCGCGGCGAGGGCGAGGCGCGCGTCTTCGAACGCTGAGCCCCGGGTCAGCGCTGGCAGCTCGGGCAGTAGGCGCTGGCCCGCTGGCCCACGCTGCGGGTGCGGATCGGCGTGCCGCAGACCCGGCAGGGCTCCCCGGCGCGCCCGTAGACCTGCAGTTCCTGACGGAAGTAGCCATGGCTGCCGTCCTCGCGCAGGAAATCGCGCAGGGTCGTGCCGCCGCGTTCGATGGCGGCGGCCAGCACGGCCTTCACGTGGCCGGCCAGACGGCGGTATTCGGCGCGGGTCACGCGGCCCGCCGCGCGCCCCGGACGGATGCCCGCGAGGAACAATGCCTCGGTGGCGTAGATGTTGCCAACGCCGACCACCGTGGCCTGATCCATCAGGAAGGCCTTGACCGGCCCGCGCCGGCCGCGACTGCGCCGGAACAGGTAGTCGCCGTCCATGTCCGCGTCCAGCGGTTCCGGCCCCAGGCCCTCCAGCAGCGGATGGCTGTCGGGACCGCCGTCCGGCGCGGGATCCAGTGGCAGGCAGCAGCCGAAGCGTCGCGGATCGTGCAGGCGGATCTCGCTGCCGCTGTCGAGCATCAGGCGCAGGTGGTCGTGGCGCCGCAGCGGCGTATCCGGGGCGCAGTGGCGCAGGCTGCCCGACATCCCCAGATGCAGCAGCAACCCGGTGGCATCAGTATCCAGCAGCAGGTATTTGGCCCGCCGCCGCAGGCCGCGCACGGTGGCGCCGGCGATCCGTGCCGGGAGATCCGCCGGGACCGGCCAGCGCAGCCGCGCGTCACGCACCTCGAGGTGCAGTATGCGCCGTTCGCGAAGCAGGGGTTCGAGGCCGCGCCGGGTGGTCTCCACCTCCGGCAGCTCAGGCATGCACGCCCTCGATCTCGATCAGCAGCTCCTGGCGGCAGACATCGCCGCGTACCCATTGCACCGGCGGGGTCCGTTCACCGTAGTGCTCGCGCAGGATCGCCTCCACGGTGTCGCGATGCTCCGGGTGGCGCAGGTAGACCCGCAGCCAGCGCAGCCCGGGCAGATCGGTTCCGCCCTCGGCATGCAGGGTGTCCAGGTTGGCCAGGGTCTCGCGGGTCTGCGCGGCGATATCACCCGGGTGCCGGCTCTCGTGCCCGGTGATGCTGGCGGTGCCGGAGATCAGCAGCATCGGGCCGCGCGGCGTCTCGATGCGGGTGGCGCGGGCGAAGCTGGGGCTTTTGGGGCTGTAGCGTTCGGGGTAGTGGTACGCGCTGACCTGGCGGGGGTTCTCCACCGGGGCCCCGGGTTCGCGCGCGGCGATGGCGTGCACGAACAGGCCGGCGTGGTCGGATCCGATCGCGGTGGCGGCGGGCATGCCGCCCAGCGGGATTTCCAGGGCCTCCAGGGCCTCGGCGCGCCCGGTGCAGAAGGCCTGATAGCGTTCCAGCCCCTGCTCCGGCTCGTGGATGCGGCCGAAGAAGTTCCACATGCGCAGCAGGTACGGATAACCTGCCTCGCGGCAGGCCGCGACCAGGTCCCGGTATACGTCCCGGGTGCGTTCGCGCAGGTCGTCGTCGGGGCCTTCCCGCGCAAGGAACAGGACGTCGCCGCAGACCATCCGATAGAGGCCCCCTTCTCCGGACGGGGCGCTGCTCGCCGGCCCGGCGAACCAGCGTTCCTCCGGCGGGGCGGGGTCCAGCGAGGCCAGCCCCGGGTCGATCGCCAGGGTCGTGCCGTTCGCTCCCGCGCAGCGGATACCCGGATCGTTCGCGGGCCGCAGGCTCAGGCCCGCGGGCTCCGCGGATGCGGTATCCGCGGGCGTCAGGCGTGTGTCCAGATCAATGGTCATGCGCTGCTCGCTCCCTGCATCTCCACCAGCATGCTCTCCGTCCAGCGTACCGCTTCCATGTACAGTCGCCCGGCGACCTGGGGCGACACCGGCGAAACCTCGAACGGGAACCGGCGATCCGGGTCCTCGAAGGTCTCGATGATCCGGGGTACGGCGCCCAGCTCCCCGCTGTGCTCCAGCAGGGCATCCTCCATCGCCGGGCTCAGGTTGAGCTCGCCCAGTACCCGGTGCAGAGGAATGCCCAGCACGCGGTCCAGCCCCGACAGCAGGCCGAGGGTGAAGTAGCGCTCGGACTCGTTCGGCACGCCCGAAGGCGCGGCGAGCAGCGCGGCCATGCGTGCCCGGATCATCACCTGTTCCAGGCCCTGGCGCTGCGGGGTGCTGGTGCGCAGGGCGGCAACCATCGCCAGCGAGCGCACGCGGTCGGTCCCCAGCAGCACGATCGCCTCGCGCAGGGTTTCGATCGGGCGGCGGTGCCGCAGCAACGGGCTGCTGGCCTGGCGCAGCACATGGATGGCCAGATCGGGGTGGGCATTGATCTGTGCGGCCAGCTGCTCGGCCGACATCTCCGGATCCTGCAGTTTCTCGATCAGCTGCAGCAGGCCGACTTCCAGCTGCTCCAGGCGCTGGCCCTCCACCACGTTGGGGTAGGACAGGAAAAAGCCCTGGTAGTACAGGAAGCCCAGCTCGCGGCAGGTCGCGTAGGTAGCGGCGTCCTCGACCTTTTCCGCCAGCAGCTCCACGTTGAAGGGTCGCAGGCGCTCGATCTCGGCGCGCAGGCTGTCGCCATCGAACGCCAGCAGGTCCAGTTTCACGATGTCCGCCAGCTCGATCAGGGGCGAGTCCTGTTCGCGGAACTGGTAATCGTCGAGGGCGATGCGGAAGCCGTGTTCCTTCAGCCGGCGCACGGCGGCGATGACCTCGTCGTCCACCACGATGTCCTCGAGGATCTCGAGCACTACCTGTTCGGGCGGCAGGCTTTGCAGGACCTCGTGATCGAGGAAGCCGCGCGGCAGGTTCACGAACGCGAGGTGTTCCCCGACGAGGTTCTCCATGCCGATGTCGATGAAGGCGCTGTGCAGCAGGTCGGAGGTCGCGAGATCGCCGTCCACCACGTTGGCCTCGCTGGCATTGGCCCCGGCCCGGAACAACAGTTCGAACCCGATGGTGCGTTCCTCGCCATCGAAAATGGGTTGCCGTCCGACAAATATTGGCTGCATGCTTATTGTCTGCAAACGATGTGGATCGGTCCTTCCTGCGGGACACGGGCCGCAACAAGAGGAAACGCGACATGGATTCCATCAACGCGCCGTTCGGGGAGATCGTGGAGCTGCGCCAGATCCTGCACGACTCCGGGATGCCCCTGCTGCGGGTCATTATCCGCGATGGTGAACGTTACACCAAGATCGAGCTGGATCCGGCCACGGCCCATCGCTGGGGCAAGCTGATGACCCGCTGGGCCGAGGACGTGGTGGAGGCGCAGGGCGGCGACAGCTGACCCCGCCCCGCTCGAAGTCCGGCCACAAAAAAGCCCGGCATGGCCGGGCTTTTTCATGCGCGCGCGACGGGCCGCGCTTACTTGATCTTGGCTTCCTTGTACATCACGTGCTGGCGGATGACGGGATCGAACTTCTTGATCTCCATCTTTTCGGGCATGTTCCGCTTGTTCTTGGACGTGGTGTAGAAGTGACCCGTGCCGGCGCTGGAGACCAGCCGGATCTTTTCGCGCCCCTGATTCTTGGCTGCCATCGTGCTGCCTCCTTAGACCTTTTCGCCGCGGGCCCGGCAGTCGGCCAGGACTGCCTCGATGCCGCGCTTGTCGATGATGCGCATGCCCTTGCTGCTCAGGCGCAGCTTCACGAACCGCTTTTCGCTTTCCACCCAGAAACGATGGGTGTGCAGGTTCGGCAGGAAGCGACGCCGCGTCTTCCGCTGGGAATGCGAGACATTGTTACCGGTAGCCGGGCGCTTGCCCGTCACCTGACATACTCGGGACATCGGGGCTACTCCAGATGTTCGGGTCGGGACGAAAGATCGCGGATACTAGCGGATACCGGGCCCGGGCGCAAGGGCCGGGCGCCATGGACGGCGAAGGCGGTCCGTTGCGTCTATCTTTTGATGCGAAGTGAACCATGAGCTGCAACCAGCGGGGGAAGAGCATGAAGGGAGCAATGGTACGGGGTATCGCGGGCGCGTTTCTGGCCGGCATGATGACAGGGCCGCTGGCAGCCAACGAGGCGCAGACCGGCGACGGCCAGTGGTGGTGGGACGATGGCTGGTGGCAGGAAGGCCAGCTGAATCCCGACATCGAGAACCACGAGGTCGAGATCGAGCGCCTGGAATACGAGCGTGACGGCGTGATCGTTCCGGCGATGGTCGCGCGCCCGGCCGAGGGCGAGGACTATCCGGCCATCCTGTGGTCGCACGGGCGGCGCGGGCTGGACCATCTGGCCGAGCTGCACGTGAAACGCCTGGCCGCGCGCGGATTCGTGGTGCTGGCGCCGGACCTCTATACCGGTCGTTTCATCGAGACCCACCCGCTGGACCACGACTACGAACTGGAAGGGGATCTGGACCGCGGTCTGGATGAGCTGCTCGCGCGGGAAGACATCCTCGGCGACCGCGCCTGCCTGGTGTCGATCACCCGGGGCGGGTACAAGACCCTCAAGGTCGCGGTGACCCATGAACGCCAGGTGGACGACGTGGCCTGCTGGGCGGGCTATTACCCGCATGTGCAGGACCCCAACCTGGGCGAACCCCACCAGGTGTATCGTTATGCCAGCGAATTCAATCAGCTGGAGATCCCGGTGATGATCCTGATCGGGGACGAGGAGCAGTACCAGCGCCACCGGACCGCAAAGATGGCCGCCGACGGGCTCGAGGATCGTGGTGGCGACGTCACGTGGATCGAGTACCCGGGCGTGGGTCGCGGCTTCGACTTCCGCAACGGCGACAACCGCACCTTTGCCGATGACCTGGCCGCGCGCGATGCCATGGTCCGCGTGACCCGCTTCGTCAACGAGCACCTGCGCGACTGAGGTACACACAAGAAAGCCCCTCCGGTCCTGCGACCGGAGGGGCTGGAAGGGCGTGTTCCGGTGGTCAGATCACGCGGCGGCGGATGGCCGAGGAGATCTGCTCGAAACCGATAACAACGACCAGGATCACCAGGATGATGGTCAGTGCCTGGTCGAACTGGAACATGCGCATCGCGGTGGAAAGCTCCACCCCGATCCCGCCGGCGCCGACCAGACCCAGCACCACGGCCGAGCGGATCGCCTTTTCCACGCCGTACAGACTGGTCGCGGTCATCGAGGCCATCGACTCGGGGAGGATGGCGCCGAAGATCACCGAGAGCCGGCCCCCGCCGGTGGAGGTCAGCGCCTCGGACGGCCCCTTCGAGACCTCCTCCACGCGCTCGGAGAAGAAGCGCGCGCAAAAGCCGATGGTGTCCATGATGATGGCCAGGATCCCGGCCAGCGGGCCGAGCCCGACCGCGACGACGAAGATCAGCGCCCAGACCAGTTCCGGGATGGTGCGCATGGTGGCCACGATGGTCCGGCTGAGGGTCCGAACCAGACGGTTCGGGGCGGTGTTCGAGGCACACAGCAGGGCCATCGGCACGCTCAGGATGACACCGACCGTCACGCCTGGCGCCGTGATGACGTCGGCATGACCGTTCTCGCGCTCTGCGTGTCATGTAAACGGAGCGTCTTCCGGACGTAACGGGGCTGCCATTCGGCCCCGGTAGCTTCTGTTCCTGCCAATTTCAATGACGGGAGGGACAGAACGTGAAAGGCATTAAGTACACCGTAAATACCGCATTCATCCTCGGCCTGGGGGTTGCAGTTAGCGCCCCGGCCGCGGCTGATCTGACGTTCGATCCACGCGGTCGTCTGCATCTGGACGCCGCTATGCACAACACTGACAACCTCGGAGAGGAAGCCTTTCAGGACGGGTTCCTGGTGCGGCGTGCGCGTCTTGGTGGCAGTGGTGATCTGGGTGGCCGCTGGGGCTATCAGATCGAGTTTGATTTCGCCGGTGGCAGCATCAGTTACAACGATCTCAAGATCTCGTATGACACGGATGCCGGTACACTCCAGATGGGTCAGTTCAAGGTGCCGCAGGGCATGGAAACACTGACCAGTTCCAATCGCATGACTTTCATCGAGCGGGCTTCATCTCAGGTTTTCACCGATTCCCGTCGCATCGGTGTCGGATTCGATCAGTCCGGTGATAACTATCACTATTCCGTGATGGGGTACTCGCACTCCATCGAAGGGGATCCGGATGGCGACGCACCGCTGGGCGCCGCCGGCCGCGTGACTTTCAATCCGGTTCGCGGCGATCAGGTCGTCCACCTTGGTGGTTCCCTGTCCCACGAACGCATTGCCAGCAATGCGCGCGAGGGCAGCGTGCGCTTTCGTGATCGTCCGGAATCTCGCCCGACCGAGGGGAATCGCCTGATCGATACGGGCAGCATCGATGCCCGCTCCACCACCAAGGCGGGCCTGGAGCTCGGTTTTCTCACCGGACCGTTCCACGCCAGCGCGGAATACATGCGGGCCGAGGTGGATCGTGACTCCGGTTCGGACGTCAGCTTTGATGGCTGGCATGTCCAGGCCGGCTGGGTCCTGACCGGCGAGACGCGTGGCTATCGTCCGACCGGTTTCCGCACCGTCGAGCCCGAGCGCTCGTCCGGTGCGTGGGAGATCGCCGCGCGTTACAGCTCGGTGGATCTGGGAGATTCCGGGATCCTGGGAGGGGAGCAGAAGAATTTCACTCTGGGGGTGAACTATTACGTCAATCCCAATCTGCGCTTCATGGCGAACTACGTGATGGTGGATGTGGATGACAGCGATGCCGTGGACGCCCTTTCGGAAGGCGCCTTCCGCGACGACAGTCCGGACATCTTCCTCGCCCGCATGCAGTACAGCTTCTGATCCCCTCGTAACGTCTTCGGGGACCTTCGGCCACCGGACATCCCGTCCGGTGGCCTTTTTTGTGCGCGCCAGAACGGTGAGCCACTCAGGGCGCAGCCCCGTCGCCGCTGGCCAGGGTGAGCGCCTGAGGCTGGGCCAGCAGCAGCGCTTCGTCAGCGACCTTCAGCCATTCGCCGCGGCTGGCCTCCAGCCGATGATCGTCGGCATTGATGGTCTGAGCGTGTACATTGATCAGTGTTTCCCTGGAGAACGGAAATGACGCATGTGTTGCCGGGCGATGACGACTCGGTAACACGGACGTTCAAGAACGGGAGGGGGTCATGTCGAGCTGTCTTTTGCGTGTCGCGGGGACGTTGTCCGTGCTCCTGCCCCTGGCAGGGCTGGCGGACGAGCCCGTGGTGCTGGATCCGGTGGAGGTGTCGGCACCGCGGCTGACGACGCCGCTGGCGGAGCTGCCGGCCTCGGTCAGCCGGGTGGACGGGCGTCAGGCCACCGAGGCGCGCCAGGGGCTGCAGCTGGACGAGGCGCTCAACCGGGTGCCCGGGCTGTATGCGCAGAACCGCCACAACTTCGCTCAGGATGTGCGCATCTCCATACGCGGTTTCGGCTCGCGGGCGCCGTTCGGCGTGCGCGGGCTGCGCATCCTGCAGGACGGGATCCCCGAGACCACGCCGGACGGGCAGTCGCAGGTGGATGCGATCGACCTGCTGAACATCCGCGACATCGAGGTGCTGCGCGGGCCCAGCGCGGCGCTGTACGGCAACGCCTCGGGCGGGGTGATCTCGATTCGCACCCGGGACGGCAGCGAGCCCCGCGGGCATGGCGGCGGGGTGCTGGCAGGCTCGCACGGGTTTCGTCGGCTGGAGGCGACCAGCGAGGCGGACCTCGGCGAGCACCGCTACTCGCTGACCGCGCATGATTTCCGCATGGATGGCTACCGCGACCAGTCGCGGGCGGAAAAGCGCTATCTGCGCCTGCATACGGCAAGCGAACTGGGCGACGGCACGCTGCGTGCCCACCTGCGCTACCTGGACGCCCCGCGCACCGAGGACCCGGGCGGGCTGACCCGCGACGAGATGCGCGAGGACCGGCGCCAGGCCGCCCCGAACGCCGAGTCGCTGGATGCGACCCAGGAGGCCGAACAGCTGACCGCCGGGCTGCGCTGGGAACAGCCGGTGGGTGAGCTGGATCTGCGCGTCGGCGGATTCTGGACGCAGCGCGACTACGCCCAGCAGCTGCCGTTCCCGGGGTCGAGCCGGGTGGCATACGAGCGCGACTTCTACGGGCTGAATGCCCAGCTGGAAGGCGATCTCGGGCCGACGCGCTGGCTGGCGGGCGTGGATCTGGAGGAACAGCGCGACGAGCGGACGCGACGCTGTTCCGCCGGACAGCTGTTCGACCGTGATCCCGAGGAAGATGACCAGGCTCCCGGCTGTTCCGCGGACCCGAATGATCCCGTCACCAATCTTGCCCTGGAACAGACCGAACGCGCCCGCACCCGTGGCGCCTTCCTGCATACCGATACCCTGCTGGGCGAGGACTGGAACCTGGTGCTGGGGGCGCGCCACGATCGTATTCGTTTCAGCATCGATGATGACTTTTCCGAGGAGGTCGGCGAGCCGGATCGTTCCGACAGCCGGACCTATCGCGAAGAGAGCCTGATGGCCGGGCTGGTGTGGCATTTCCGCCCGGGGCAGCGGGCGTGGGTGAACGTGGCCACCAATTTCGAGACCCCTACCTTCACCGAATTCGCCAATCCCGGGGGCGGAGGCGGCTTCAACCCGGACCTCGAGCCGCAGAAGGCTCGCAGCCTGGAACTGGGCTGGCGCGGGGAACAGGGTGCGTTCGGCTGGGAGGCGGTGCTCTGGAGCACACGGGTGCGCGACGAGATCACGCCCTTCCAGATCGAGGGCGAGGGGGACCGGGACTTCTACACCAATGCCGGGCGCACCGCGCGCGACGGGCTGGAGCTGGCGCTGGACTGGCAGGCGACGCCGCAATGGACCCTGAGCAGCGCCTTCACCCTCAATGATTTCCGCTTTCGTGAATACGAAGACGTCGACGGCGTGCGCCACGACGGCAATCGGCTGCCCGGACTGCCGCGCGAGCAGCTGTTCCTGGAGGCCGACTGGCGCGACGGTCCCTGGTTCGTCACCGTGGATGCCCTGCACGCCGGGGCGCGTTATGCGGACGACGCCAACGACGAGCGCGTCGGCTCGCAGACCACGGTCAACCTGCGGGCCGGGCGCGAGTGGACGCGCAACGGCGCGAACATTGAGACCTTCGTTGGCGCGAACAATCTTCTGGATGCCGACAACATCGACAACGTTCGCATCAACGCAAACTTCGGACGGTATTACGAGCCCGCCCCGGGGCTGACCCTGCGCGCGGGTCTGCGGGTGACCTTCGGGGATTAATCCCGGCGGTCGGGCGGATCGTCGGGGCCGTCAGGGCCGCCGGGGCCGTGCTGGTCGCGGTGGCGGGGCGGTTCGATCTCGTCGAGGCGGCCCTGCTCGATCTTGCGCAGGGTCTCGGCGTCGGTGGGGTCGTCCGGGTCTTCTTCCCAGGCGTAGCGCTGTGCCACCGGGAAGGGGTCGCGGCGGTACAGGAACCAGCCGCAGACCGCGCCCACGGTCGCACCGAACAGGTGCGCCTCGAACGACACGCCGGGGGTGGTCGGGAACACCCCCCAGAACATGCTGCCGTAGAGGAACAGCACGATGATCGTCAGCGCGATGGACAGCGCATCGCGGCGGCGGATACCGATGACCACGGCAAAGAACATCAGGCCGTGGGTCAGGCCGCTGGCGCCGATGTGCAGGCCCTCGCGGGCGAACAGCCAGACCCCCAGCCCGCCCATGATCCAGATCAGCGGGACCGCGGTGCGCGTGGCCTGCGGGAAGCCGTAGAGCGTGAGGATGCCCAGCACCCAGAGGGTGGGGGCGTTGGCCATCAGGTGCCCCCAGGATCCGTGGATCAGGGGCGAGGTGAAGATCCCCAGCGCGCCGACGCCGTCGCGCGGCAGGATGCCCAGACGCGAGAAATCCGCGCCCAGCACCTCCTGCAGGGCGTGGATCAGGACCAGGGCCATCACCCCGACAAAGGGCCACAGCAGCGCGCGCCGGAAGCGTTCGCGATCGGCCGCGGGGTCCGTCGGGGGTGCCGGGCGTCGCAGGTTCAGCATCGAACAAGACTGCCACGGGGGCGTGACGGGGAACAATGCACCGCCCGGGGCAGCGGTTTCGGGTCCGCGCGGGCAGCCCCGGCGGCGGACCCGGCTACCCCCGGGGCCGGCGTTCAGAGGCGGAACTGCGCCAGGGCGCGCTGGATCTCGCTTTCCACCTGCTTGAGCTCGTCGGAGGCCGCGCTGACGCGGTCGGCGGTCTCGGCCGACTGGTCGGCGCCGTCGGAGATCTGCACGATGGTGCGGTTGATGTCCTCGACCACGGTGGTCTGCTCGCGCGCCGCGACGGCGATCTGATCCGTCATCTCGGAGATGGTGTCCACCGACTGGCGGATCTGCTGCAGCGCGCCGTTCACTTCGGCGGTGTGTTCCATGGTGGTCTCCGCCTCTTCCTGGCCCTTCTTCATCACCGAGACCGCGTTGTTGGTGGCGCTCTGCAGCCGCGAGATCATGCCCTCGATCTCGTCGGTGGACTCCTGGGTGCGGGTGGCGAGCTTGCGCACCTCGTCGGCGACCACCGCGAAGCCGCGGCCATGTTCGCCGGCGCGGGCCGCCTCGATCGCGGCGTTCAGCGCCAGCAGGTTGGTTTGCTCGGCCACTCCGCGGATCACCTCGAGGATGGTGCCGATCTGGCGGGAATCCTCGCCCAGGTTCGAGACCGTGTCGGCGGCCTGTTCCACCGTGCCCAGCAGGGAGGACATCGAGGCCACGTTGCGTTCCATCACCTCCATGCCCTGGTGTACGGCGTTACCGGCCTCCTGGCCCGACTGCGAGGTGGCGTCGGTGTTGCGGGCGATCTCCTCGGCGCTGCTCTGCAGCTCGTTGATGGCGGTGGCCACGCGTTCGGTCTCGTCGCGCTGGCGCGAAACCGCCTCGCGCGCCCCGTAGGCCTCCTGGTTCAGGTTGTCGGTGGCCTGACGCAGGGTCTCGGTGCTGCCACGGGCCTTGCCCACGGCACTGGCGATCTTGTCGGTGAAGCGGTTGAAGGCGCGCCCCAGCGCGGCAGTCTCCTTCAGTCCGTGCTCTTCCAGCCGGCGGGTCAGGTCGCCGTCGCCGTCGGCGATCTCCTCCAGCGCGGTGGACGAGCGGTTCATGGCCCGGCGGATGGTGATGATGATGGTGGCCGCGCCGGCCAGTCCGAGGATGATGCCCGCGATGGCCAGCACCATCTGCGCCACCTGGGTGTTGCGCATGGTGGTGGTCAGTTCACCGGCCCGGGTCTCCGCACGCCGGGTGATGGCCTCGCTGAGCCCATCCAGTTCCCCGCGGGCTTCCATCAGCAGCGGGCCGATTTCGGTGCGGATCATGTCGGCATCCTGGAATGCCTCGGGCGAGCCGTGGACCTCGAAGATGTCGTCCAGCGCACCCCGCAGGGTTTCCAGTGATCCGGCGAAATCTTCCAGCGCGATTTCCTGTTCGAAGTCCAGGGTGGCGGATTGCCCTTCGAGATCCTCCACGATGCTTTCCAGCTGCCCGCGATAGAGATTCACGTTCTGGACGAAGGCGTCGTCGCGGAAGGCAAGGAAGCCGCGCAGGTTCGAGGTGACCTGCAGTGCGCTCATGCGCAGGTTATGGAACTGCTGCAGACGTTCCAGGGAACGCTGGAACTCCGGCAGGTTGGTCTCGGCGTCGATCATCGTGGACGCCTGCTGCGCCATGGCGCGGGTGGCGGGATTGGCCCGCTGGTTGGCGATGTCCAGCGCGGGCATGTTGGCGGCGTCGTCGGTGGCCAGTTCGGTCAGACGGTCGACGTGGCCGTGGAAGCGGTCGACGTGTTCGCGGACCGCTTCGGCCGAGCGGGCCATGTCGCGGTCGGCCGCCACCACCGGGTCGTTGTTGAGCTCCCGTGCCGCGGCCTGCAGGGCGTCCATGGATTCCAGCCAGGCGTCATGGTGGCCCTGCTCGTCGCTCATCAGGTAAAAGCCCAGGAAGGCCGCGCTTTCCTGCAGCCGCTGCTGGACTTCGTTGACCCGGGCGACGGCCGGGTAATCTTCTCCGGTCAGGTTCTGTACGTCCCGGGCGCCGGTCTGCAGCGCGTGCAGGGCCATGACCGAGTTGATGACGAGGATCAGGACCACCAGACCGAAACCGGCCGTCAGCAGTCCGCGGATCGAAAACTTGTCCAGCATGAGTTGCTCCTCCGCCGGCGCCTCTGCGGGCGCTTGCTACCACCGCGTACGGGCGTACACGGAAAGGGTGACCCGCGGGTCGTGTCGTTTCTCCTGCTGTTACGGCAAAGATGCCCCGGAGTTGAGTGTTTCGTGGGGGGCATCGCTCCCGGAGCCGCGAAAAGGCAGGTGGTCCGGCCGGGCTTCACCGGGAGAGACGCGGGCGAGAGCTTCAGGATTCCAGTTCTTCCCAGCGCTGGTAGGCTTCTTCCAGCTCCTGTTCCACTTCGGCCAGGCGCGCCTGCAGTTCGCGCACGCGCTCGCCGTCCCGCTGAGTTTCGGGGTCGCAGAGGGCCTGGTTGATCGAGTCCTGCTCCGTCTCCAGCGCCTCGATGCGGCCCGGCAGGGCCTCCAGTTCGCGGGCATCCTTGTAGGAGAGCTTGCCCGAGCCCGAGCCCGAGCCCGAGCCCGAGGCCGCGACGGCGGGCTCCGGCGCCGGGGCGGTCCGGGTTGTGGCCCGGGATGCCGCGTCCGCGGCGGCCCCGGAGTCCGGCGCCGGGTCCCCCTCGATCAGGCGCCGGGTCACGCGCTCGGGCAGATCCGACCAGCCGCCGACGAACTCCTCGATGCTGCCATCGCCGGGGACCACCAGGGTGCTGGTGGCCACGTTGTCGAGAAACGCGCGGTCGTGGGTGACCACGATGGCGCTGCCCTTGTATTCGATCAGCAGCGACTCCAGCAGCTCCAGGGTCTCCACGTCGAGGTCGTTGGTGGGTTCGTCGAGCACCAGCAGGTTGGCCGGACGCAGGAACAGCTTCGCCAGCAACAGGCGGTTGCGTTCGCCGCCGGACAGCGCGGAGACGGGCTGGCGGGCGCGCGCCGGCGGGAACAGGAAATCGCCCAGATAGCTCAGCACATGGCGCGTCTCGCCGTTGACCGTCACCTGTTCACGGCCCTCGCCCACGGCATCTTGCACCGTGGTCTGTTCGTCCAGGTGGGCGCGGGTCTGGTCGAAGTAGGCGATGGTCAGCTGGGTGCCCAGCTTGACCGTCCCGGCCAGCGGCGGCAGATCGCCCAGCAGGCCGCGCAGCAGGGTGGTCTTGCCGGCCCCGTTGGGGCCGATCACGCCCAGGGTGTCGCCGCGCTGCAGCAGCAGGTTCACGTCGTGCAGCACCGGCTTGCCGGCGTGGCCGAAACTGGCGTGTTCGGCCTCGATCACCCGCTTGCCGGAGCGCTGTTCCGGGCTCAGCTGCATGCGCACCTGCCCCGCGCGCTCGCGACGTTCGGCGCGTTTCTGACGCAGCTGCTGCAATGCGCGCACGCGGCCCTCGTTGCGCGTACGCCGGGCCTTGATGCCCTGGCGGATCCAGGCCTCCTCCTGTGCCAGCTTGCGGTCGAATTCCGCCTGCTGGCGGGCTTCGACCTCCAGCCGCTCGGCCTGACGCTCGCGGAATGCGGCGATGGACGGCGGGTGTTCGTACAGCTGGCCCCGGTCCAGCTCCAGGATGCGGGTGGCCACGTTCTCCATGAACTGGCGGTCGTGGCTGATGAACACCACGGTCATGCGGCTGCCGGTCAGAAAGCCCTCCAGCCAGCGGATCGCGGCCACGTCCAGGTGGTTGGTGGGCTCGTCCAGCAGCAGGATGTCGGGATCGCGCACCAGTTCGCGGGCCAGCCACACCCGGCGCCGGAGCCCGCCGGAGAGGGTGGCGAACTCGGCCTCGGGGTCCAGCTCCAGCCGCGACAGGGTGGTTTCGACCCGGTTCTGCAAGCTCCAGCCGTCGATCGCGTCCAGCTGTGCCTGTACCGGCCCCATCTTCTCCAGGGCCTCGGCGTCGCCGCTGGCGGCCGCCTGGCTCAGGTGGTGAAAGCGTTCCAGCAGCCGCCCGGACTCGCCCAGGCCTTCGGCGACCACGTCGAACACGCTTCCCTCGATGCCCGGCGGCAGCTCCTGGGTCAGCCACGCGACGGTCAGCCCGTCGCGGCGGGTGATATCGCCGGCATCCGGCTCCACCTCGCCGGCGAGGATGCGCAGCAGGGTCGACTTGCCCTCGCCATTGCGTCCGGCGATCGCCACCCGCTCGCCGGGTTCCAGGCTCAGGCCGGCGCCGTCCAGCAGCGAGGCCATGCCATAGGCCAGGTGGATGTCGCGCAGGGTGATCAGGGCCATGTTCAGACCTCCTTCATGCGCCAGGCGCTCAGGGCCCCGGCCAGACTCATCAGCGCCAGTACGAAGATGGCGAATTCGGTGCCGGCCAGCTGGGCCACCAGGCCGAACAGGCCCCCGACCAGCAGCAGCACGCCGATCACCGTGTTGCTGACCGCGGTGAAGGCCGCGCGGGTCTCCTGCGTGGCCATGTCGACCAGATAGGTCTTGCGCCCCAGACGCACGCCCGCGTGGCTGATGCCCAGCAGGAAGAACAGCACCGCATGCACCCAGCCCATGTCCAGCAGGCCGGAGGCGGCCGGGGCGAACCAGCTCCCCAGGGCGACGACGAAGCCCAGCAGCGTCGCCAGCAGTCCGGCGACCACCAGTACCCCGCGGGCGGAACGGTCGGACATCCGGCCCCACACCGGGGCACTGAGTGCGGAGGCGAGACCGCTGGCGAGGATCAGCAGGCCCAGGGTCGCCAGTGCCCCCTCGGTCGCATCCTCGGCCAGCAGCACGTAGAACGGCAGCGCCAGCGCGGTGCTCATCAGCAGTGCGCGGGTCAGCACGAAGTGGCCGAAGGCGCGGTCGCTCCACAGCAGGCGCAGCGAGCGCAGGGCCTCCCCGAATCCGTTGACGCCCCCTTCGGTGGCACCCGGGTCCTCGTGCAAGCGGGCGAACACCGCCGCCGCGATCCACCAGGCGCCCGCTGACGCCGCCAGCAGGGCCACGAACAGGCCGGCACCGGCATCGTCCAGGCTGGCCAGCGTCAGGTACCCGCCCAGGGCGAGGGTGAAGAAGCCGGCCGCCGAGGCGGCGTAGCCCATCACCGTGCCGCGGCGCTGTTTGGCGATGGTCTTGCCCAGCACGTCCTTGGATGCCACCGAGTTGATCCCGCGCGACAGGGCGAACACGATCAGCAGCGCGATGATCGCCCAGCCCGCGGCGGCCCCCTCCAGGGTCAGGGCGGTGATGGCCATGCCCGCGACCGCAAACCCGGACAGCGCGCTGCCCAGTACCCAGAACCCCTTGCGGATGGCGCGGCGGCGGATCGAGGCGGCCACGAACAGCTGCGGCAGCAGCGAGCCCGATTCACGGATGGGGACCAGGAAACCGGCGAACGCGGCCGGGGCCCCCAGCGCGCTCAGCAGCCAGGCGAGGACCAGGCGCGCGGAGGCCAGTTCGTCGCCGATCTTGGACAGGGTGTTGGCGACCAGGTGGACGAGGAAATTGCGTGGCTGCGCGTTGCAGGCCCCCTCGGGGATGTCCTTGCAGGCACGGGCATCCTCGTCGCCGGCGATGGTCTCGTACAGGCTGACGAGGGGGCGTCGGCGTTTGTCGCGATCGGTCTCGGTCATGCAGTCCTTCCGTTGTGTCGCCCGTCATTGCGGGGCGCCGCAGGCGCCGTGACAATCTCCGGACACCGACAGGGCGTTCGGCTCGGGTGCCTCCGCAGAAAAGATTGCCACGGCGCCTGCGGCGCCTCGCAATGACCGGGGTCGGGTTCCGGCGTAACGTTCTACCGCCGCCCGGCCAGCGGGTCGTCGGGGTCGACGCTGTCGCGGAAGGGCTTGCGGCGGTCGAGGTTGGTCAGCTGATAGACGTTGCCCAGCCAGTTGTTGATGACTGCCAGCGCGGTGTCGTGCCAGGTGTTGTCCAGGCGGTCCAGCAGCAGGGCCTCGGGCAGGGCCGGGATCTCGGTGCAGTGCTCCAGCGCCGCCTCCACGTGCTCGCGGTGTTCATCGAGGATCGCGGCCGCCTGCGGCATCAGGTAGTTCTCCGGCAGCGGCGGATAGGCCTTGCGGTCGCCCTCGATATAGCGCACCACTTCGCGCTTGTATTCCTTGAGCAGGCTGATCGAGTCGTACTCCGGATGGCCCTGGAAGAAGACCATGCGGAAACCGTCCGGCGAGGCGCCCAGATGGATGCCGGCTTCCTCGCTTTCCACCAGCACGCGCAGGCCGTGGCGTTCGAACTGCTCGCGGGTGACCTTGTTGTAACGCGAGTGCGGCACGTCGAAACGGGTGTTCACCCCGGTCACCAGCGGGTGCCCGCGGTCGACCACCCGGTGCGGGAACACGCCCCAGAGCTTCTCGCCCATGTGCTGGCGGTGTTCGTCGTAGTGCGACTGCAGCACCGCATGGGTCGCGAGGCAGGAGCACAGTGTGGAGGTCACGTTCTGCCAGGCCCAGTCCACCACCTCGGCCAGCGGTTCCCAGAACGGCTCCAGGGCCAGATCCGGCTGGGTCACGTTGGCCCCGGTGATGATCAGCGCGTCCAGGCCTTCTTCCTTGAGCTTCTCGAAGTCCTCGTAGTAGTTCTCGACGTGCTCGCGCCCCTTCCGGCCGCGCTTGAGCTGCGGCAGCGTGAACGGATGGATGTAGAACTGCGCGATCTGGTTGCTCTCGCCGATCAGGCGAAAGAACTGACGCTCGGTGGCCGCCAGTGCGGCATCCGGCATCATGTTCAGCAGCCCGATGTGCAGCGCGCGAATCTCCTGCTGGCGGGCGAAGTCGTTCGGCAGGACCGATTCGCCCTCGCTGCGCAGGCGTTCGAAGGTGGGGAGTCCGGAGTGTGCAACCAGGGGCATTACAGTCGCCTCTCGCGTTCCAGGGCCATGCAGACCAGCTCGTCAAAGTCGGCCGCGTTGCGCACCCGGGCCACCTCGGTGGTGCTGACGGTGTAGCCCCAGGTCTCGGCGATCTGTTCGTAACGCGGCAGCCGCGCCCGGAACAGGCGCGAGAATACCCAGCGCACGAAGGCATTGGGGTCGATCTGGGCGACGTACTCCAGTTCCTCGATGCGCATGTATTCGGCCAGCTGCTGGTCGAGGAAGGCCTCGCGGTAGTACAGCGGCTTGGGGTTGGCCTCGGCGCGTTCGATCAGCTCCCGCTCGTCCTCGTCCGTGGCCTGGATATAGAGGATGATGGTGTGTTCGGCCAGGGTCTCGAGCACGCCGGGGCTGTCCAGCTCGCACACCGAACCGCCGGCATCGTTGACAAAATGCGGGTAGCCGAACAGGGTGCGCGCCTTGTGGATGAAGTCCGGCACGTCCAGCATCGCCTGCACTTCGGCCTCGTGGTGCAGGGCCTGGCGGCGCTTGAATTCGGTTAGCGGCAGCCCGCCCAGCTCCGGGTTGCCCAGCTTGCCGAGGAAGCTGGACACCGGGTGCAGGTTGTCGACGGTGATGTTGTTGATGATCTGGATGGAGTCCGAACGCAGCAGCTCGCGCAGGAACGGGACCTGCATCGCCTGGGACTTGATGTTGTCCAGGATCGGTTCGTTCAGGTAGCGCGTGCCGATGCGATAGTCGCCGGAGTAATGGAACCAGTCCTCCTGGCGCAGCATGTTGGACAGCCGCGTCTTGCCGACTCCCGACATCCCCAGCAGGGTGATGCGGCGGCCGTCCAGCTCGCGGTATTCGTCCGGGGTCAGGCGCATGCGATCGGGATCCCTTTATCGACGCAGGATGAAGAGCACGCCGGCGGTCAGTGCCAGGGCACTCATGACGTAATGATCGTACTGGAACTGCAGTCCGAGCAGCCCGCGCAGGCCGTACAGCACGAGCCAGATGCCCAGCAGGATGTTGCCGATCACGCGCATCTCAGACCTCGCGCAGCAGCTGGCTGACCGACTTGAACTCGGCGGCGCGGGCATCGCCCAGCCATTCAAAAAGCACGGATTCGTGATTGGTGATGATCGCCCCCGCCGCGCGCAGGCGCTCGAGGCCGTTGCCGCGCAGCTCGGGGTTGCGCGAGCACACCGCATCGGCCGCCACGAACACCGTGACCCCGGCATCCAGCAGGTCCAGCGCGGTCTGGGTCACGCACACGTGGGTCTCGGCACCGCCGATGACCACGCTGTGGCAACCCGCCAGGCGCTGCTCCAGGGCCGCCTCGCCGCAGCAGGAGAAGGCGGTCTTGTCGGTCACGGTGGCCAGATCGCCGAGATCCTCGAGCGCGGAGCGCAGTGGTTCAACGGTGTCGCCCAGCCCCTGCGGATACTGGCGCGACACCTCCACCGGAATACCCAGCTGGCGCGCGGCTTCCACCAGCCGCCCGGCGTTGCGCACGGTGCGTTCACGATCGGTTTCCGGCATCGCCGCCATCAGCCGCTCCTGCAGGTCGACCAGCAGCAGCGGCGAGCGTTCGGAACGCTCGCAGCGAGCCCGCGCAGCCCCGCTCATCACTCCAGCATGGCGTCGATGGATTCGAGGTCTTCCTCGGCCAGCTGCCCCGCCGCGCGTTCCAGGCGCAGGGTGTTGGCGAGGAACTCGTAACGCGCCTCGGCGAAGTCGCGCTCGGCGCCGAACACTTCGCGCAGGGCCAGCAGGACATCCACCTGAGTGCGGGTGCCGACCTCGAAGCCGGCCTCGGCCGCCTCGAACGCGGCCTGGGTCGATTCCAGTGCCCGGTTCAGTGCGCGCACGCGGGATTCGGCGGCCACCGAGGCGAGATAGGCGTTGCGGGTGTCGCGCCGGGTCATGCGCTCGACCTGCGTCTGCCCCTGCTGCGCGGCCTGGAAGTCCTCGCGCGCCTGACGGGTCAGGGCGGTCACCCGGCCGCCGGTGTACAGCGGGATCTCCAGACGGATGCCGATCTGAGCTTCGGTGGAGTCGTTGAACTGGGAGCTCTGGCCGGGAGGCATGGCTGGTTCGTCCACCGAATGAAAGCGGTTTTCGCTGACTGAGGCGTTGAGGCCGAGACGAGGAAGACCTTCGGCCCGCTGGCGGTCGATCTGCTCGCGCGCGGTCTCGGTGGCGAGGCGCTGCGCGGCCAGCTCCAGGTTGTTCTCCAGGGCACGCTGCACCCACGCCTCGGCATCCCGCGGCTGCGGCAGCTGGAGTTCGGCATCGGGGGCCAGGGTATCGAGTTCGTCCCAGTAGCGGTTGGTGATCAATGCCAGCTGTTCGCGGGCCACGTCCAGTTCGTTTTCGGCGCCGATGCGCTGGGCCTCGGCCAGGTCGCGCTGGGCGCGGGCTTCCTTTACGTCGGTGCTGGCGATCAGGCCGACGTCGAAGCGGCGTTCGGTCTGCTCCAGCTGGCGCTCGATGGCCTCCAGTTCGGCGACGCTGAATTCCAGGCCTTCCTGGGCCACGAGCACGTCAAAATAGGCTTCGGACACCCGCAGCATCAGGTCCTGGCGCGCGGCATCGCGTTCCGCCTCGGCCCGGGCGATCTCCAGGTCGGCCTGGCTCAGTTCCACGTAGTTGCGCCGGTCGTAGATGCTCTGGTCCAGCAACAGCGCAAAACGGCTCTGCCGCCCATCGGTGCTGTCGCGTCCGTCCGGGTCGTTGTAGAACGCACCGCCTTCGATCTCGCCGCGCAGCTGGGGCAGGAGACCGGAGCGGGCGGCCGGGCGATTCTGCAGGGCACTGCGGTATTCCGCCTCGGCGATCTGCAGTTCGGCGTCTTCCTGCGCGGCCTGTTCGTAGACTTCCATCAGGCTCGCGCCCTGGGCGGGGGCGGCCGTGAACAGGGCGAGACCGGCGGCGGCGATCAGGGGATGCAGTCGTTTCATGGCGATTCGATTCCGGGCTGGCGAAGTTCTCGATACTAGCAAAGCCCGCCGCCGAAGGCGGGCGGGCCCGGTGGATCCGCGGGTTTCGCGGGATCTAGAACTCGAAGGCCGGACGCGGCTCGAAACCGGCCAGCGGCGGGACCCGCGTCTCGAAAAGGTCCTCGTGCCGGGTGTTGTCCTCGGTGGTGCGGGTGACCAGGCGCGCTTCCATGATCGGCGGTTCCCCGGTGACCACGAACAGGCGGCCGCCCAGCGCCAGGAATTGTTCCAGGAAGTCGTTGTATTCGGTCATGGCGCCGTTGACGGCGATGACGTCGTAGCGCTCTCGCGGCGGACGCCATTCGGGGGTTACCGTCCCGGTGCGCGGTGCCGCGTTGGTGATGTTCAGGTCGTGCAGGCGGTTGCGCGCGGCCAGGCGCAGGTCGTCATGGCGCTCCACGCTGTCGACATGTGCGGCCAGGCTCGCGAGGCAGGCGGTGGCGTAGCCGGAACCGGTGCCGATCTCCAGCACGGTGTCGGTGGGCTGCGGGGCGACCGCCTGCAGCATGCGTCCGATCACGCGCGGCGGCAGGGTCTCCTCGCCGTGGCCCAGGGGGATCTCCGTGTCGGCGTAGGCCAGGGCCTGGTAGGGCTCGGGCATGAAGCGCTCGCGCGGCAGCGTCTCCATCACCCCCAGCACGCGCATGTCCAGCACGTCCCAGGGACGTACCTGCTGTTCCACCATGTTCATCCGGGCCTTGGCGAAATCCATTGCGGGATCCTCTGTGCGGCAACGAACCGTGAAGAGTACGGCCGCCGCGCGTTGCAGGCAAGTGGGGCCCGGTTCAGTGTCCTTCCAGGGATTCGGCGATTGCGCGGATGCGCTCGTGGCGCAGGGCCTCGCCCAGCTGCGGGCCCTGGTGGCCGGCCTCGATCAGGGGTTGCGGGCTGACGGCCGCGGCGGCCTCCACGGCGCGGCGCAGGGCGTCGGCCTGGGGGTAGGGGCGCTCCTCCCAGCCGGTTCGCCCGCGGAAGTCGGCCTCGACCGCCAGCAGGAAGGGCTCGACGTTCTCCGGGCGGCGCAGGGCATCCAGGCCCTCGATCAGTTTCATCACGGTCTTCGGGCGCAGTTCGAACAGGCGATGCGCGAGGCCGTGATGGCGCGCTACGCGGATCGCGAGGTCGCGGTAGCGCCGGGGAATGCGCAGGCGTTCGGCGAGCGCCTTGATGTGGGTGACGCTGCGTTCCTCGTGCCCGTGGTGCGCGGGCAGGATGTCCTCCGGGGTGTCCGCCTTGCCCAGATCATGGGTCAGCGCGGCGAAGCGGACCTCGGGCGCGTCGCTCAGGCGCGTGGCCTGGTCCAGCACCATCAGGGTGTGTACGCCGGTGTCGATCTCGGGATGGTATTTCGCCGGCTGGGGTACGCCGAACAGCTGTTCCAGTTCCGGCAGCAGCACCGCCAGCGCCCCGCATTCGCGCAGCACCTCGATGAACCGGCGCGGAGCAGGGCTGGTCAGGGCCTTCTCGAACTCGGCCCAGACGCGTTCCGGTACCAGGGCGTCAATCTCTCCCGAGTCGACCAGCTCGCGCAGCAGGGCGCGGGTCTCGTCGGCGATCTCGAACCCCCACGGGGCCAGCTGGGCGGCGAAGCGTGCCAGACGCAGCAGGCGTACCGGGTCTTCGGCGAATGCCGGGGAGACATGCCGCAGGATGCGGTTTGCCAGGTCATCGCGGCCGCCGAAGGGGTCGATCAGTTCGCCGCCGTCGTCCTCGGCCATGGCATTGATGGTGAGGTCGCGCCGTTCCAGGTCCTGTTCCAGCGGGACATCGGGGGCGGCGTTGAACTGGAAGCCGTGGTAGCCGCGTGCGGTCTTGCGCTCGGTCCGGGCGAGGGCGTATTCCTCCTGCGTCCGCGGATGGAGGAACACCGGAAAGTCGCGCCCCACGGCGCGATAGCCGGCCGCCTCCATGGCCTCGGGCGTAGCGCCCACCACCACGTAATCGCGTTCGCTGACCGGGCGGCCCAGGAGCCGGTCGCGGACCGCGCCACCGACCAGATAGATGTGCATCCCGGAGGCGGCCGCCTCAGTCGCGCTCGTAGCTGGTGCGCAGTTTCTGCATGCGCGCCTCGCGGCCGCCCTTGCCCAGATAGGTGGGTGCGATGCTCTCCAGCCGGGTGGGGCAGCGCAGGGTCTGCCCGGTGCATACGCTGTCGATCGACAGCGAGGCGAGGTTGTCGCGCGACAGCGGCTTGCCCGGGACGTACTCCAGGACGTTCGCCTGCAGGCGGCCCGCCCAGTCCGGCAGGCCGATGACCGGGCGCCGGTGGCCGGAGACCCGGCCGACGTAGCGCACCAGTTCGCCCAGGCTGTATTCCCGCGGGCCGCACAGTTCGAACCCCTGACCGAAAGTCCCCGGATCGTTCAGGGCCGCGGCGAAGTGGTCGGCCACGTCGCCCACGAACACCGGGGCGAAGCGTGCTTCGGCGCGGGCCAGCGGCATCATCGGGGAGAAGCGCAGCAGGGTGGCGAAGCGGTTGAGGAAGCTGTCCTCCGGGCCGAAGATCACCGACGGGCGGAACACCGTCACCGGGAAGGCCGTGGCCGCGAACGCGGCCTGCTCGGCTTCGCCCTTGGTCCGCAGGTAGTGGCTGGGCGGGTCCGGCATGTCGGCCTTCAGCGCGCTCATCTGCAGAAAGCGGCGCACGCCCTGGCGTTCGGCGGCGGCCAGGGCCTTTTCCGTCAGCTCGGTGTGAGCGCGGCGGAAGCCGGAGCCGTCGTGGCCGCGCTCGTTGAGGATCCCGACCAGGTTGATCACGGCATCCTGGTCGCGCAGGACCCGGTCGAGGTCCTCCGGGTCGTGGACGTTGCCGGCGATCAGGTCGACCTCGGGGTTCACCATGAGCTCGCGGTGACGGTGCGGGTGGCGCGTCACCACGCGTACATTCAGTCCACGGTCGATCAGCCGCGCCACGATGTGGTGCCCGACGAAGCCCGTTCCGCCCAGCAGGCAGACGTTGCGAATCGAGAGAGTCGACATGATTGCGAAGGCCCTTACCGAATACGGATGTGTGCGTCTTATACTCGGCTGTGGGCGCGTGATCAATCCACCCGGGCGGGCGCTGGCCCGGCGAGTCCCGAGAGAGAGGCCCGAAGATGACTGAACTGACTGCCGTCAATCCGGCCACCGGCACGGTGCTGGCGAGTTACCCGCGGTTGGATGCCGCCGGCGTGGAGGCCGCGCTGCAGGGCGCGGTGGACGCCCGCGCGGCCTGGGCCCTGCAGCCGGTGCACGAACGGGCCGCCCTGCTGCGCGAGCTGGCCGCGGTCCTGCGCGGGCGCCGGGAGGAGCTGGCGGTGACCGCGACCCGCGAGATGGGCAAGCGGCGGGTCGAGGCGCTGGCCGAGGTGGAGAAATGCGCGGTGGCCTGCGAATACTACGCCGAGCACGGGCCGGGCTTCCTGCTGGATGTGCCGGTGGCCACCGAGGCGGCCCGCTCGTACGTGGCCTGGCAGCCGCTGGGCACCGTGCTGCTGGTCATGCCGTGGAATTTTCCCTACTGGCAGGCCTTCCGCCAGGCCATTCCGGCGACCCTGGCCGGCAACACCGTGCTGCTCAAGCATGCCTCCAATGTGCCCGGCTGCGCGCAGGCGCTGGAGGAGGTGTTCCGCGCGGCCGGGTTCCCCGACGGGGTCTTCCGCAACCTGCCGGTGGGCTCCGATGCGGTCGAGGATCTGATCGCCGATCCGCGGGTGCAGGGCGTGAGCCTGACGGGTTCGGAGCGCGCCGGGCGCGCGGTGGGTGCGGCCGCGGGCAAGGCCCTGAAGACCTCGGTGCTGGAGCTGGGCGGTTCGGACGCCTTCATCGTCCTGCATGACGCGGACCTGGACACCGTGGTGCGCGAGGCCCTGCGCGGGCGGTTCCAGAACAACGGCGAGACCTGCATCGCGGCGAAGCGCTTCATCGTTGAAGATTCGGTCGCCGAGGCGTTTGCGGAACGCCTGAGCCGGGCGGTGGCTGCCCTGCAGACGGGCGACCCCATGGAAGACGGGACGGATCTGGGCCCGCTGGCTCGCGGCGATCTGCGCGACGAACTGCACGATCAGGTGCAGCGCAGTGTCGCCGCAGGTGCGGTGTGCCGCACCGGCGGCCAGCCGCTGGAGGGGGAGGGGTTCTTCTATGCCCCCACCGTGCTGGATCACGTGGAGCCGGGGATGGCGGCGTTCGACGAGGAGACCTTCGGGCCGGTGGCCGCGATCACACGGGCCGCGGATGCCGCAGCGGCGGTGGAGCTGGCCAACCGCTCGCGCTTCGGTCTGGGCGGGTCGGTGTGGACCGCCGACCGTGCGCGCGGCGAGGCGCTGGCGCGTCAGCTGGAATGCGGCTGTGCGTTCGTCAACGCCGTAGTGAAGAGCGACCCGCGCCTGCCCTTCGGCGGGGTGAAGGATTCCGGCTACGGGCGCGAACTCGCGGATCTGGGGATCCGCGAGTTCGTGAATGCGAAGACGATCTGGGTGGCCTGACTCAGCCGCCGGTCATGGACATGAAGCGCATGACCTTCTCCGGGCGCTCGTTGAATTCGTGGCGCTCGGGCTTGAGCGCGATCGCCTCGAGGATCGCGGCTTCCAGCTCGGCATCGCTGCAGCCGTCGCGCAGCCGCGGGCGCAGTGCCAGGCTGTGCTCGTTGCCCAGGCAGGTGTGGATGGTGCCGTCCACCGACAGCCGCACCCGGTTGCAGGTGTCGCAGAAGTGCTGCGAGATCGGCGTGATGAAACCGATCCGGATGTCGGTGCCCGCCACCTGCACATAGCGCGCCGGGCCGCCGCCGGGCATCACCCCGGGGATGAGCTCGAAACGCTGCTCCAGGTCGCGGCGCACGTCCTGCAGGTTCACGTAGTGGCCTTCGTTCGCCGCGCGCCCGGTGTCCCCCACCGGCATGGTCTCGATGAAGCGCAGGGTGAAACCGTGCTCGATGCAGAAGTCGACCATATCGCCGACCTCCGTATCGTTGATGCCGCCCATCACCACCATGTTGATCTTGATCGGGTCGAGGCCGGCGCGTTTCGCCGCCATCAGCCCGTCGATCACCTTTTCCAGCTTGCCGCCGGTCACGTCCTTGAAGACCTCGGGGCGCAGGGTGTCCAGGCTGACGTTGATGCGCCCGACCCCGCCGGCGGCCAGTGCGTCGGCATGCTTCGCCAGGCGCACCGCGTTGGTCGACAGCGAGAGGTCGTCGATCCCCGGCAGGGCGTTCAGGCGCGTGGCCAGGTCCGGGAGGCCGTGACGCACCAGCGGCTCGCCGCCGGTCAGGCGCACCCGCCGGGTGCCGAGGCGGCCGAAGGCGGCCATCACCCGCTCGAGCTCGTCGAAGGTCAGCCAGTGCTCGGGCACCTCGAAGTCGCGAAAGCCCTCCGGCATGCAGTAGAAGCAGCGCAGGTCGCAGCGGTCGGTGACCGATACGCGTACGTATTCGATCTTCCGGCCAAAGGGATCCACCAGTCCGCGGTCGTTCATCCAGGCCCCCGGCCTCGGGCGAGGCGTTATGTTTGCGAGGGAACATCGTAGCCCATGCGGCGGGTCGCGCGGAAAATGCCCAGTTCCGGCGCGAGAATAAATAAATTCTTTCCGAAATTAATAAGGATTATTCGAGCATAAGTACTTCTCGTTGGCCAAGCCTTCCGGCGGGGTCCACAATACGCCGTGGACAACTGAACCGACAGTCAACGAGGTCGCGCCCATGAGTGCCCTGCCCGAATTCGAAGATCACGGCAAGCAGGAGATCAAGTACACCACCTGTTACATGTGTGCCTGTCGCTGTGGCATCAAGGTCACCGTGGAGGACAACAAGGTCCGCTACATCCAGGGGAACCGGCATCACCCGATCAACAAGGGCGTGCTCTGCGCCAAGGGCAACGCCGGGATCATGAAGCAGCAGTCCCCGGCCCGCCTGCATCAGCCGATGCGCCGCAAGCCGGGCACCGAGCGCGGCGCCGGCGAGTTCGAGCCGATCTCCTGGGACGAGGCCATCGACACCCTGTCCGAGCGCCTGAAGAAGATCCGCGAGACCGATCCGCGCAAGCTGGCGTTCTTTACCGGGCGTGACCAGATGCAGGCCCTGACCGGCCTGTGGGCGACCCAGTTCGGCACCTACAACTGGGCGGCCCACGGCGGCTTCTGCTCGGTGAACATGGCCGCCGGCGGCCTGTACACCACCGGCTTCGCCTTCTGGGAGTTCGGCGACCCCGACTGGGACCGCACCAAGTACCACATGCTGTGGGGCGTGGCCGAGGACCATGCCTCCAACCCGATCAAGATCGGGCTGGAGAAGCTCAAGCGCAATGGTGGCAAGTTCGTGGCCATCAACCCGGTGCGCACCGGTTACCAGGCGATCGCCGACGAGTGGGTGGGCATCAAGCCCGGCACCGACGGCCTGTTCGCGCTGTCGATGCTGCACGTGCTGCTGAAGAACAGCCAGTTCGACTGGGACTTCCTGGTTCGCTACACCAACGCCACCCAGCTGGTGGTGCAGACCCCGGGGCAGCAGGGCGACGGCCTGATCCTGCGCGACGACAACGACAACCCGCTGGTCTGGGAGCTGGAGAAGGAAGACTTCGTCGACGGCAGCCAGGTGGACATCAAGCCGGCGCTGTTCGGCGAGTACACCGCCCCGGACGGCCGCCCGGTCAAGACCGTGATGACCCTGCTGGCCGAGCGCTACCTGAGCGACGAGTACTCTCCGGAGAACACCGCCGAGATCACCGGCGTGCCGGCCGAGCAGACCGAGCGCCTGGCGCTGGAGATGGCCCACGTCGCGTTCAAGGAATCGATCGAGCTGGACGTCGAGTGGACCGACTCCTGGGGCCGCAAGCACGACAAGGTCGTCGGGCGTCCGGTATCCATGCACGCGATGCGCGGCATCTCGGCGCACTCCAACGGTTTCCAGACCTGCCGTGCGATCCACTTCCTGCAGATCATGCTGGGCTCGGTGGACTGTCCCGGCGGTCACCTGGCCAAGCCGCCGTATCCCAAGCACGTCCCGCCGGGCATCAAGCCGGCGAAGGAATGCGCGCCGAACACCCCGCTGAAGAGCCCGCCGCTGGGGTTCCCGACCGCGCCGGAAGACCTGGTGATCGATGACGACGGCAACCCGCTGCGCATCGACAAGGCCTTCTCCTGGGATGCGCCGATCTCCAACCACGGCATGATGCACATGGTCGTGACCAACGCGGTCAAGGGCGACCCCTACCCGATCGACACGCTCATCTTCTTCATGGCGAACATGTCGTGGAACTCCACGATGAACACCGATGAAGTGATGGACATGCTGCGGGCCAAGGACGAGAACGGTGAGTACAAGATCCCGTATCTCGTGGTATCGGACGCCTTTAACTCCGAGATGGTCAGCTTTGCCGACCTGGTGCTGCCGGATACCACCTATCTGGAGCGCTACGACACCATCTCCATGCTCGACCGCCCGATCTCCGAGCCGGCCGCGGCGGCGGACTCCATCCGCCACCCGATCCTGGAGCCGGATCGCGACGTGCGTCCGTGGCAGGAGGTGATGGTCGAGCTGGCCAGCCGCCTGAAGTTCCCGGCATTCACGAAGGACGACGGCAGCCGCAAGTTCGAGGACTACAAGGACTTCATCGTCAACTTCGAGAAGGAGCCGGGCATCGGCTTCCTGTCGGGCTATCGCGGCAAGGACGGTCAGAGCCACCTGCGCGGTGAGCCGAATCCGAAGCAGTGGGAGGCGTACATCGAGAACCAGGGGTTCTTCATGTATCACCTGCCGGAGAGCCAGCAGTTCTACCGCTACGCCAACCAGGAGTACCTGGAGCTGGCGAAGCACGCCGGCTGGGTGGGCAAGACCGACCCGATCACCATCGAGCTCTACTCCGAGACCCAGCAGCGCTTCAAGCTGGCCGGCCAGGGCCTGTATGACGGCCCGCAGCCGACCAAGCAGGAGCACAAGGATCGTCTGGCCGAGTTCTTCGATCCGCTGCCGATCTGGCACAAGCCGCTGGAGCAGACCCGCATCGACGAGGACGAGTACCCGTTCTACGCGGTCAACCAGCGCCCGATGTTCATGTACCACTCCTGGGATTCGCAGAACGCCTGGCTGCGCCAGATCTGCGCCCAGAACTACCTGTACATGAACCGCCAGAAGGCCGAGTCCATGGGCATCGCCGACATGTCCTGGGTGTGGCTGGAGTCGCACAACGGCAAGATCCGCGTGCAGGTGAAGCTGATCGAGGGTTGCGAACCCAACACTGTCTGGACCTGGAACGCGATCGGCAAGCAGAAGGGCGCCTGGGGTCTGAAGGACGACGCCAACGAGTCGCAGAAGGGCTTCCTGATGAATCACCTCATCAGCGAGCTGCTGCCGGAGAAGGGCGACCCGGTGGACGACATCACCAACTCCGACCCGGTCACCGGCCAGGCCGCGTGGTACGACCTGAAGGTCAGGATCACGCCGGCCGAGCCGGAGGAGCAGGGCTCCTGGCCGCAGTTCGACAAGGTCAAGGCCACGCCGGGCATGTCCGAATCGCCGGACCAGCTGCGCTACCACGCGCACAAGCCCGTGCACCTGAACCGCGACATCCGCGACGTGCTGACCCGCGGTTCGCTGGACGACGACAAGAACTGAGCCGGCCCGCCCCGCGGCGGCCCGGCGCCGTCACGGGGTTCGCCCGCACGAACGATTTGAGGGAGTACCAACCATGCGTCTTGGACTCGTGATCGACATGGATACCTGCGTGGGCTGCCATGCCTGCGCGGTAGCCTGCAAGCAGTGGAATACCAGCGGCACCACCGGGCCGCTGACCGACTATCAGCCCTACGGCGAAGACCCCAGCGGCGTGTGGTTCAACCGCATCCGCCACTACGAGGTCGGGGACTACCCCAACAACAAGACCGTCAACATCCCGATGTCCTGCATGCACTGCGAGCATGCCGACTGCGTGAACGTCTGCCCGACCGGCGCCTCCTACAAGCGCCCGGAAGACGGCATCGTGCTGGTCGACCAGGACAAGTGCATGGGCTGCAACTACTGCGCCTGGGCCTGCCCCTACGGTGCCCGCGAGCTGGATCGCGAAGACGGCGTGATGAAGAAGTGCACCCTGTGCGTGGACCGCATCTACGACGAGGCCCTGCCGCCGGAAGAGCGCCAGCCGGCCTGCGTGATCACCTGCCCTGCGCATGCGCGCTTCTTCGGTGACTTCGACGACGAAGAATCCGAGGTGAGCCGTCTGGTGCGCGAACGCGGCGGGGTGAAGCAGATGCCCGAGCTGGGCTACAAGCCGGTCAATACGTATCTGCCGCCGCGAGTCACCCGCCCCATTCCCACCGACGATGTGCGTGCCAATACGCTGATCAGCTCGGTGAAGGACTGGGTCAACAAGATGGTGGCGCGCTAAAGCGCCGCATCCGGGGAGAAAACACCATGCATCCTGCACTTTCCGTCATCCTGTTCACGGTCACCTCGGGCGCAGGCTACGGCCTGTTCGTCCTGCTGGTCATCTTCCACCTGGCCGGTATCGGCCCGGCGATGAGCCAGGGCGAGCTGATCGCCCACGGTGTGGCCGCGCTGGGTCTGATCACCTTCGGCCTGCTGTTCTCGACCGGTCACCTGGCCAACAAGAAGAACGCCTGGCGCTCGTTCATGCGCTTCAGGACCTCCTGGCTCTCGCGCGAGGCGGTGTTTGCCGTGCTGTTCTACCCGTTCGCCGGTATCTATGGCCTCAGCGTGCTGTTGCAGGGGGCCGAGATCGGGCCGCTGGGCATGGTCACGGGGCTGATCGCCGCAATCCTGGGCGTCATCGTCCTGTTCTCGACCGGCATGATCTACGGCTGCCTGAAGACCATCCGCCAGTGGAACACCGCGCTGACCCCGGCCAATTACATCATGCTGGGCGTGGCCACCGGCGCGGTCGCCTATGCAGCCATTGCCAGCGCCTTTGACAACGCCACCGCGATGCACGCCGGCGTGGCCATCGTGATGCTGCTGATCGCCGCGGTCCTCAAGGGGATCTACTACTTCTGGATCTCGCGCGTGAGCGGCCCGACCATCAACACCGCCACCACCTTTAACCGCGCCACCGTCCGGCTGCTGGATACCGGCCACACCGCCGGCACCTTCCTGACCGACGAGTTCGGCTACGACCCGGGCAAGAACACCACCGACACGTTGAAGATGGCCGTGTTCCTGCTGGGCTTCATCGTACCGGCCCTGGTGTTTGCCGCGGTGCTGACCGGTGCCCCGGCCGCGACCGCCTGGCTGGCGGTGGTCTCTTCCCTGATCGGCGTGGGCATGGAGCGCTGGCTGTTCTTCGCCGAGGCGAAGCACGTGGTGCGCCTGTACCACGGCGATCAGCACACCTGACCCGCCGCTCGGCCGTGGTGCCGCAGCAAAAGGCCCCGCATCCGGGTTCCCGGGTGCGGGGCCTTTTCTTCAGCGGGACCCGACGCAGATGACCGTCGGGTCGTTCGGGGATGCCGGGTTACTTGTTCTTGCCGGCCTCGCGCACGTTGTGCACGACCACATAGCCCACCCAGCCGAGGAAGACAACGATGCCGAGCAGGGTCGCAATGGTCAGGATGCCGATCGGGGACTGAAACAGGATTTCGGTAATCATGGCGCTCTCCCTGTGGTATATGCCGCACCTGCTACGAAAATAGACCGGTTCCCCGCAGGGCTGCCATGACCTGTCTCAATCTTTCGGCGGCTCTTCCTCTCTGGCGCTGCCGTTGACGACCACGCAGTTGCGTCCCCGGGATTTGGCCGCGTAGAGGGCATCATCGGCCCGCCGCAGCGCATCGTCGGCGCCCCTGTCGTCCGCGCGAAGGATGGTCACCCCGATGCTGGTCGTCACCCCGGTGGTGTTCGGGCGGTCGGGCTGCGGCTCCATCGCCTCCACCCGCGCCCGTACTCGCTCCGCGGTGTGCCCGGCCTCGCCCAGCGAGGCCCCGTGGAGCAGGATCGCGAACTCCTCGCCGCCCAGGCGGGCGGCGCGATCGCCGGCCCGCAGCGCGGATGCGATGCAGTCGGCGAACTCGACCAGCACCTGGTCGCCGGTCTCGTGACCGTAACGGTCGTTGAAACGCTTGAAGTGGTCGATGTCCAGCATCAGCAGGCCGGCGGCGTAGCCCGGTTCCCGGCGCATGCGCGCGTATTCGCGCTCCAGTTCGTCCATGAACAGTCGGCGGTTGGCCAGCCCGGTCAGCGGGTCGGTGCGCGCCAGTGTCTCCAGGCGCTGCTCCATTCGTTTGTGTTCGGTGATGTCCTGAACCACGCCCACCATGCGCCGGGCGTGCTGATCCCGGTCGCGTTCAATCACTTGCCCGGCATCCAGCAGCCAGGCCTCGGACCCGGAGGGGTGGCGGACCCGGAACTCCGCGGAATAGCGCGAGGTTTCGCCTTTCAGGTGTCGTTGCAGCGCGGTGTCCCGTCGCTCCCGGTCCTCCGGATGCAGGACCCGATCCCATAGCGCCACCGGGCCGTACCCTTCCGCGTCCGCCAGGCCGGTGAGCTCGCCCCACCGCCGGTCGTAGTACATCGAATCGCGGTCGACCCGCCAGTCCCACAGGCCCAGGTGGGCCCCTTCGAGTGCGGCGGCCATGCGCGCCTCGGATTCGCGGACACGTCCCTCCAGGCTCGCGCGGCTACGGGCATAGCGGATCGCGCGCCCCAGGGTGGAGGTCTCGATCCGACCCTTGACCAGGTAGTCCGCCGCCCCGGCCTCCAGTGTCCTGAGAGCGAAATCCTCGTCGTCGTAACCGGTCAGCACGATGATTGGCGTGTCCCGGAACCACTCGCGTGCGGCGCGCACGGTGTCCAGCCCGGTGCTGTCCGGCAGTGACAGGTCGAGCAGAACGACGGCGGGCGAAACCTCGTCCAGGGCCTGCGGTACCGCCGACAACCGGTCGACCCGGGTCACGTCGAAGTGTTCCCGGGCCGAGCCGCGCAGGCCGAAGCGCACCAGATCCGCGTCCCCGGGTTCGTCTTCCACCAGTAGCACGGGCACCCCATCCCCGCCGGAACCCGCCGGGGAGGTTGCATGGTCGCCATCTTCCCGGGGCGCTTTCGACGAGGCGTCGCGGTTTTCCGTCGGCGCATCGGCCGCAGGGTCGGGGATCGGAGGCGGCGTGTTTTTCTCCAGCGGCAGGTTCCAGTCCTGCGCCAGTTGCTGTACCCGGTCGCAGAACTGTTCCATGTCCAGCGGCTTCACCAGATAGTCGGCCGCGCCGTTCTGGTGACTGGCCTGAATGTCGCGTTCCAGATCGGAAGTGGACAACACCACCACGGGGACTTCCTCGGCCTGATCGGTCTCGCGCAGGCGCTGCAGGAACTCCAGCCCGCCCATGTGCGGCATGTTCAGGTCCAGCAGGATCAGGCCCGGCTGCGGGGCTTCGTCGTACGGTGGCTCGCCGGCCAGGAACCGCAGGGCCTCGCGCCCGTCGTTCACGTGATGCAGGCGCGCGGTGACCCCGGCTTCCTCGAAGGCCATGCGCGTCAGGTGGACGTCCGCCGGTTCGTCTTCCACCAGCAGGACGTCGGTGACCGGCTCGGCGGTCTCGTTCATCGGGTAATCTCCACGGGCCCCTTCATGCGCCTGCGTTGTCTTCAGTTCGCTCGTTTTCCGGAGTCCGGCGGGGTATCCGGAACCAGAAGGTGCTGCCGAGTCCCGGTCCGTCCGATTCGGCGCCGATGCGGCCGCCGTGATGTTCCACGATCCGGCGGCACAGCGCCAGACCGATGCCGCTGCCTTCATATTCGCCGTGACCGTGCAGACGCGAGAAGACCCGGAACAGTCGATCCTCCTGATCCTGCGGGATGCCAACCCCGTTGTCGCGCACGCGGACCTCCCAGTGGTCGCCGTCGATGCGTCCGTCGATGAGGACTTCGGGGCGCGTGTCGCCCGGCACGTACTTCAGCGCATTGTCGATCAGGTTCTGCAGCAGGCGTACCAGCTCGTCCTGGCTGGCAACCAGGCGCGGCCAGTCGCCCTCGACGTCGATGCGCGCCGATGTTTCGGTCACTGCCGGCTGCAGGAACGCCAGAGCGGTTTCCAGGGCCTCGCGGGTGTCCACTGGCGCCATGGGGTCGGTCTTGCGTCCCACCCGGGAATATTCCAGCAGGCCCACGATCATGCGGTCCATGCGTCGGGCGCCCTCGGTGGCGTAACCGAGGAAACGTTGCTGATCCGCATCCAGCCGTTCGCCCAGGCTGCGCTCCAGCAGCTGCAGGTAGCTGCTGACCATGCGCAGCGGCTGGCGCAGGTCGTGGGACACCCCGTAGGCGAACTGCTCCAGCTCCTCGTTGGAGCGGCGCAGCTCCAGGTTCAGTCCCTCCAGGGCCTGCTGCACCCGGTGACGTTCCAGTACGTTGCCCAGCAGGTCGGCCACGTGCCGCAGGGTCTCGGCGTCCTCCGGCCCCCAGGATGCCGTTCCGTGTACGTCCACCACACCCAGCAGCCCCTGGGGTTCGCCGGCCGCCAGCAGGGGCGCGGCCATCAGCGCATGCACCCCCAGCCCCCGGAGCCATTCCCGTTCCCTGTCTGCCGCTTCTCCGAGTGTCTCTACATCGGGTATGTGGATCAGACGTTCATGGGCCATCCGTCGCTGCCAGTCCGGGAAGTCGGCCAGGGCCAGTCCCTGGAGTTCCTGTTTTCGGTGTGGCACCCCGGGCGCGGCCCATTCATGGGTGTTGTCGAGGATCCCTCGGTCCTCGCGAAACAGAAAGACCCAGGACCGGCTGGCCCCCAGCAGTTCCCCCAGTACCTCCAGCGATTCCTCGATCGCCCGGTCCACGTCGCGTCGGGTCACCAGACGCGTGGCGATGTCGGAGGTCGCGCGGTCGGCGGCCTGGCGCCGGGCCAGGGCTTCTTCCGTGGCCTTGCGTTCGGTGATGTCGAGCACCGTCCCCAGCATCCACAGAGGCGTGCCCTCGTCGTCGAATTCGACCTCGCCCTGCTGGTAGACCGTGCGGATCTCGCCGTCCGGGCGCAGGATCCGGTGTTCCACCCGGTAGGGCACACCCGGGCCACTTACCGAGGCATCGATGGCCGCGCGGACCGTGTCGCGGTCGTCCGGGTGGACCCGTTCCATGAAGGCCGCCTCGGTCGCGCCCCATTGGTCGTGGTCCAGTCCGAAGATGCGGTAGACCTCCTCCGACCAGCGGATCTCGCCGGAGCGGAAATCGGATATCCAGTTGCCCATGTGGGCGATGCGCTGGGCCTCGGCCAGCTCGTTCTCGCGCTGGCGCAGCTCGGCCTCGACCTCCTTGAGCCGCTGGATATCGACGTGGATGCCCGTCATCCGCCGCGGTTCGCCCTGCGCACCCCACTCGATGACCCGCCCCCGGCCGAGGGTCCACAGCCAGCCGCCGTCCGCCAGGCGATAGCGGAACTCGATGGAGAACTTCCCGCCCTCGGTCAGCTGGCGCTGCACCTGCGCCTCGGCCTCGGGGAGATCCTCCGGGTGCAGGCGCTGGCGCCAGTCCTCGTAAGCCAGCAACCGGCCCTCCGCCGGGTCCTCGCCCAGCATCCGCCAGCACTGCGCATCCCAGTGGATACGGTCTTCCGCCAGATCCCATTCCCAGATGCCGAATCGCGCGGCCTCCTGGGCCAGGCGGAAGCGGGCCTCGCTGTCGGCCAGGGCCCGCTCCATCGCCTTGCGCACCGAGATGTCCTGGAACGACACCACCACGCCGGTCAGTTCGCCGGTGTCGTCGCGCATGGGCGAGGCGTAGACCAGGACCGGGAAGGCTTCGCCGTCCTGGCGCCAGAAATGGTCTTCCCAGGCCTCCACCGTCTCGCCACTGACCAGGACCCCGTGGATCGGACATTCCTGCGCGGGATAAAGCGAGCCGTCCGGATGGCTGTGATGTGTTGTGGTGTGGGAATCCCGCCCGAGAGCCTCGGTCTGGTCGGCGAAGCCCAGCAGGCGGCATCCGGTGGGGTTGATGAAGGTGAAACGGCCCTCCCGGTCGATGCCGAACACGCCTTCGCCGAGGCTGGCCAGCAGGTTCTCGCGGAAGCGGCGTTCCTCGCTGCGCGCAGCCTCCATCGCGAAACGCTGGCTGACGTCGCGCACGATCATCAGCACTTCGCGGTCGTTCAGCGGGACCACCCGGGCCTCGAAATGGCCGGGCATGCCCAGTGCGGTCGTGTCGTATTCGAAGTCGCGGACCTCGCCGCTGTTCAGCGCCTCGCGGATCGCCCGGGTGCCCGGTTCGGCATAGGCGGGCGGGAACAGTTCGTCCAGGCGCCGCCCGAGAAACTCCTCGGGTGGCATCAGCAGCATCTCTTCCGAGACGGCCTCGCATTCGATGAAGGTGCCGTCGCGGTCCATCCGGAACAGGCTGTCCGGCAGGGCCCGCATCAGTGCGCGCGCGTGGGCCTCGCTGCGCTCCAGCGCCGCCGCCTTGTCTTCCAGTTCCCGGCGTACCGTGGTCAGGCGACGGTTCACCAGCACCAGGCCGAGGATCAATGCGAGCATCAGGCTGCCGACGGCCAGCGTCAGGGTGACCTGCTGGCCGTAGACCTGGATGAATTCCCGCAGGGTAAGCTCCGGGGAGGCATCGTACGGCGGCAGCCGGAGTTCGCGCGCCAGCTCTTCCACCGGCTCGTAGTCCATGGGGACGGTGAAGCCGTCGATGCCTGCGGCCTGCGCGGGTGCCGGGTGGCCGTCCAGCTCCAGCAGGGCGATCAGCATGCGGTGGCTGAGATCGCGCGGGACCTGCTCGAGGGCCACGAACGGCCACTCCGGATAGACGCGCGTGGACAGGGCCAGCGGGAAATCCACCATGTCCTGCCGTCCGATGACACGGAGTTCTTCAGGCTCGAGCTGGCCGGCTTCCTTCAGGCGTTCCAGGATCCCGATCCGCACGAATCCAACGTCCGCCTCGCCGTCCAGGACCCGCTCCACCACCCGGTCATGCGGCATGCCGGTGAACTCGATGTCCTCATCACGCGGTGTCGCGCCGAGTTCGCGCAGTTCCCGGGCCTGGGCCTGGTAGCCGCCCAGCGAGTCCTGGAGGACGGCTGCGATCCGCTGCCCGGGGACGTCGTCCCAGTCGCGGATATGATCGTTCTCGGCACGGGTGAAGGCGACCCCGCCAAAGCCGCGTACCGGTGTCCCTTCGTGCAGCGGGACCAGGGTCGCCAGAGCACCCGAAAGATGGCTGTCGCTGCGGATGCGAATGTAGTGGCTGGGGTTGGTCAGCAGGAAATCCAGCCGGTTGTTGCGCAGATTCTCCTCCAGGGCCGAGTAATCGGCGATCACCGCGTCCACGGTCACGTCTTTCAGTTGCGCGTCCAGGTGTTCGATCAGTGGCTCCCAGCGCTCGCGGGCCATATCCTCCGGTTCGAAGGCCAGGATCCCCACGGTCACGCTGCGTTCGGCCACCGCCGGCGTCGCTGCAAGCATCAGCAGGGCGACCAGCAGGGGGGCTGCGATCCCGATCGCGTATCTCATCGGGGCTCCTCGCGCGGCAGCAGATCGGGGCGTACCAGTTCATCCCCGAAGTCGCGGTCCAGCGGCGCGTCCGCATCTCCCATCAGGCCGGCGATCTCCCGTGCCGCCTGCAGGACCCGGGAATCGGCACCGGCCAGCAGACGGCGATTGCTGGCCGGATCCGGCAGCACCAGTCCGCGGAAGGTTTCCATGGCGCGGTGGCCGGGGACCCCCAGGCGTTCCGCCATGCGGTAGCCCGCGTCCACCGGGTTGGTGCGCAGGTGATGCAGGGCACGGAAATGCGCCGCGATCAGGTGGCGGGTCGAGCGTTCGAGCCGTTCCAGGTGGCCGGCCTCGATCGCGAGGACATCGAAGATCGTGTCCGGCATCGCCCGGCTGTCGAACAGGACGTGCGCGCCGTCGTCCAGCAGGCGCTCGGCGACGGGCTGATAGGTCACTACGGCATCCACCTCATCCTGCTCCCAGGCGGCCTCCTGCTCGTTGATGGTCAGCGACATCGTTTCGACCTCGTCGCGACTGAGGCCCGCCGTGTCCAGGGTGTGGTGGAGCATCAGGGCCCCCAGGGCCGAGTCTTCCACGCCGATCCGGCGCCCGGCCAGATCTTCCAGGCTTTCGATCGCGGGGCGCGCCAGCACCATGTCGGCCCCCGCGGAGATGTTGAAGACCAGCACGATGCGAAGATCCGTACCCCCGGCGCGCACCCGCAGCACCTCGTCCAGGGTCAGCGCCGCACCATGGACCTCGCCCGCGGCCAGTCGGCGCATGGATTCGCTGGCGGAGTCGGTCTCGCGCAGCAGGACCCGGTCGGGGTCCAGCCAGCCCATGGCCCGGGCCAGGAACATCGGCTCGTAGCCCGGCCATACGTGGCCGGCAATCTCCAGTGGCGGCTCCGGCCGGCCACAGGCCCCCAGCAGGGCGGGGAGGGTGGCGCCGGCGGTGACCAGAAAGCTGCGTCGATCCATGTACATGTCCGCATCGGGCGGGGGCGGCCCGGCTGGTCCGGGCGGTTGATAAGGTGTTCCAGTCTACAGACTCGCGGTTTGGCGCGTCGCCGTTCCCTCGCGATTGCGCCGGCCGGGACGCATGCGCGTGGATCAAGCGCGTGTTGCTGCCGGCGCGCGTGCCGGGTGTAGACTTGGAACAGGTAGCGGACTTGCAGGAGGTACGCAGCATGCTTGCGGAACGTGTGGAGGAATGGACCCGGGACTGGAAGCAGCAGGGGATCGAGGAGGGGCGAAGGGAAGGACGCGAACTGGGCCGTGAAGAGGGCCGTGAAGAGGGCCGTGAAGAGGGCCGCAAGGAAGGCGGGGAAGCCGTGCTGCTGCGCCTGGTGGAGATGCGTTTCGGCGCCGAGGCGGCCGAAACGTATCGTGCCCGAATCGAACAGGCGGATTCGGAGACGTTGCTGCGCTGGTCCGAGCGGATTCTGACGGCAAAACGTCCGGAAGATCTCTTCGCCTGACGGCCGGCCGTCAGGCCAGCCGGATGGCCTTCCGTCTGCGTGCTCCGTACGCTCGCCGAGGACCGGTTCCGGCACAAAAGCTCGGAGCCGTGCATCCTGCCTGCCCCGTCTTCAATGTAGTCATCGGCCGTCGTGGGAGGTTCACCAATGACCCCCGAATCGGATGGCAGGGCCTGGGTCTTGCGGGAAATGGCGCGCCCGAGAGGATTCGAACCTCTGACTTCCACCTCCGGAGGGTGGCGCTCTATCCAGCTGAGCTACGGGCGCTACGAAGCGGAATGGTACGCGGCGCGGCTTTTTTCGTCCAGTGATTTTTGAGTGCTGTACTTGGTTTGTGGTCTGGTTGCGCCGGATGCCCTATACTCTCGCCCCTCGTGCGCGCCCGTGCGCCGCAGCTTTCAGGGCCGCGCCCGGATTCCAGGGGAAACCAAAATCAAGGCCGCATTCGGCCGGATCTCGGAGGGAGAGAAGTGGCGAATCAACCGATCAAGATGGATGCCGGGAACAAGGTGCTGTTGTTCATCTCGGCAATCGCGCTGGCGGGCGCGGTCATTTTCCTGGTGGCCCAGCTGGTGAACTGGCTCGGCCAGATGGGCACGGCGGAACGCACCACCATTACCGAGGAACAGCTGACGGAACGCCTGACTCCGGCGGGACGGGTCGAGGCCGGTCCGGTGGACGTGGCGGACGAGGAAGCGGCCGATCTGAGTCCGGGGGATATTTACCAGAATGTCTGCGCGGCGTGTCACGACACGGGTGCTTCGGGTGCGCCCATCGTGGACGACACCGACGAATGGTCCTCGCGCTTCAGTGACAAGGGCATGGATACCCTCTTTGATCACTCCATCAACGGCTTCAATGCGATGCCGGCGAAGGGCGGGGACCCGAGCCTGAGCGACGACGAGGTTCGCCAGGCGGTCGCCTACATGCTGGATCAGGCGGACGTGGATCACGGCTGGTCGCCGGACAACGGTGCCGCGGAGAACGGCAACGGTGAGGAAGCCGCGAGCGAGGAAGAAGAGGCCGCCGCCGAGGAGGAGGCCGCCGCGGAGGAAGCCGCCACGAATGGCAATGGTGAAACCGTCAACGGCATCGATCTGGCTGCGGGTGACGCCACGCGCGCGGAAAACCAGCTGTACGGCACGTGCGTCGCCTGCCACGGCGCCCGGGGTCAGGGCGTGGGCATCTTCCCGGCCATCGCCGGGAATACGGCGGAGTTCATTGCCGGTCGTCTGGTGGCGTACCGCGCCGGCGAGACCGTGGGGGATGACACCCACCTGATGGCGCCGAACGCGCGCAATCTGTCGGATCAGGATATCGCCGATCTGTCTGCCTATATCGCGACGTTCGACGAGTCCTGAGGCCGGGCTGCGAAAAGCCCCGCCACGAACGCGTCGTGGCGGGGCTTTTTTGTGTCTACTCCACGCGCCAGTGGTCCAGGGCGCGGAAGCTGAGGGCCTCGGTCAGCTGGGCGCGGCCGATCGTCGGTGCCCCGGCCAGGTCGGCGAGGCTGCGGGCCACGCGCAGGATCCGGTGGTAGGCCCGGGCCGACAGGCGAAAACGTTCCGCGGCGGCATCCAGCAGCGCCCGTTCTTCCTCGGGCAGGCGGGCGTGCTGCTGCAGGGCGCGGCCTTCCAGCATCCGGTTCAGACAGCCCTGGCGTTCCAGCTGGAGCCGGCGCGCCGCGGCCACGCGGCGGGCGACCGTGGTGCTGTCCTCGGCGTCCGGATCGGGGGTGTCGCGGCCGAGTTCCGCCGGCGGGATGCGCGGTACGTCGATTGCGAGGTCGATCCGGTCCAGCAGGGGCGCCGACAGCCGCTTGCGATGGCGCCCGCGCTGCTCCGGGGTGCACTGGCACGCGTTCCCCAGATCACAGTCGAAGCCCTGCGGGCACGGATTCATGGCGCCGACGAGCTGGAAATGCGCCGGGAATTCGGCCTGGTGGGCGGCGCGCGAGATGTGGATGACGCCGGTCTCCAGGGGCTCGCGCAACACGTCGAGCACCCGCCGGTCGAACTCGGTCAGCTCGTCCAGGAACAGCACTCCATTGTGGGCCAGCGAGATCTCTCCCGGGCGTGGTGTCCCGCCGCCCCCCACCAGGGCCACGCCCGAGGCCGTGTGGTGCGGCTGGCGGAACGGGCGGCTGCGCCAGTCCTCGTGCAGGTGCCGGGTACCGCGCAGGCTGTGGATCGCGGCGGTTTCCAGGGCTTCGGCGTCATCCATGGGCGGCAGGAGCCCGGGCATGCGGGCGGCCAGCATGGACTTGCCGCTGCCCGGCGGTCCGACCATCAGCAGGTGATGCCCGCCGGCGGCGGCGATCTCCAGCGCGCGGCGTGCGCGATGCTGGCCGCGTACGTCGGCCAGGTCGGGGTAGGCCGGCGGACACGCTGCCGGAGGTTCGGCGGCGGGCAGGGCGGGGCCACCGTTGAGGGCCGTGCAGACCTCGCCCAGGTGGCGCGCGGTGACGATGTCGGCGCGGCCGCTCAGGGCGGCCTCGCGACCGTCATCGGGGTTCAGGACCAGCTGGTGCCCCGCCTCGCCGGCGGCCAGTCCGGCCGGCAGGGCGCCGCCCACCGGGCGGATGTGGCCGTCGAGGCTCAGTTCGCCGAGGAATTCGCGGGCATCCAGGGCGCTCTGCGGGACCTGTTCACTGGCCGCCAGGATCCCCAGTGCAATCCCCAGATCGAAGCGCCCGCCCTCCTTGGGCAGGTCGGCGGGTGCCAGGTTGACGGTGATGCGCCGACGCGGAAACTCGAAGCCTGCGGTCTGGATGGCCGCGCGCACGCGGTCGCGGCTCTCGCGCACCGCGGCCTCGGGCAGGCCGACGATCTGGAAGGCCGGCAGGCCGTTGGCCAGGTGGGTCTCGATGGTGACGGCCGGTGCGCGGATCCCGTCGGTCGCGCGCGCGGTGACAATGGCGATGGGCATCCCTGCCTCTCCCTGTTCGGGCCGGGCGTTCCGGGCCCGGCGGCAACTGGTTGGTGATGGCGCGGCCGCGGCCGGCGCCACATGCGGCGATCAGTTGTCGGAATCGGTGTCCTGCGGTCGGGCGGCCTGCTCGAGGGCTTCCACCCGGGCCTCCAGTTCGGCGAGGCGCTCGCGGGTGCGCTCCAGCAGGGCGACCTGGACGTCGAAGTCCTCGCGGGTCACCACGTCCATGCGCTCCAGACCGGCCTGCAGCGAGCTGCGCACCTGGCGGTGGACGTCTTCCTGCACGCTGCGCACCGATTCCGGCAGGCTTTCGGTGATGCGTCGGGCGAGGTCATCGAAATGTTTCGGGTCAAGCATGCCTGCGGTCTCCGGGTTTCGGTTCTTCCAGTCTAACGCGTTCCGGTGTCATTGCGAGGCCGACCGGCCGCCATCCACCGGGATCACCTGGCCGGTGATGTAGGGGGACTCCAGCAGCAGGAAGCGCACGGTGCGGGCGATATCCGCCGGGTCGCCGGGCCGCTTGAGGGCCGTGCGCTCCACCATTGCCTCGTGGGGGGCGACGTTGGCCGGGTCCTCGGGACTGAGGATCGCCCCCGGTGCCACGCCGTTGACGCGCACCTCCGGGCCCAGCTCGCGTGCCAGCGACTGGGTCAGGGCATGCAGCCCGGCCTTGGCCGCGGAATACACCGGGTAGCCGCTCAGCGGTCGCAGGGCGTGGATGTCGACGATGTTCACCACCGCACCGCCACTCGCCCGCAGGGCGGGGGTGCAGGCCTGGGTCAGGAACAGCGGGGCGCGCACGTTGGAGCCCATCAGATCGTCCCATTGCGCCATGGTGATCTCGCCCACTGGCGTGGGGTAGAAGGTGGAGGCGTTGTTGACCAGGAAGTCCAGCCGGCCGCGCCAGGCATGCGCTTCCCGGGCCAGGGCCTCCGGGGCCTGCGGGTCGAGCAGGTCGGCCTGCAGCGGCCGGGCACTGTCGGGACGCCGGGCGTTCAGTTCGTCGGTCAGCGCTTCGGCTTCGGCGCGCGAGCGCCGACAGTGCACGATGACGTCGAGTCCGGCGGCGTGCAGTTCGCGCGCGATGGCCGCGCCGATGCGCCGCGCGCCGCCGGTGATCAGGACCACGCGGCGTTCGCCGGCGTCCTCCGGGGGTTTCGGTGAATCCTTGCCTGGGGCACTCTCTGCCACTGCCAACTCCCTGCATGGAACGAATGACCAATGCCGCCGGCAGAATCTAGCACAGGCCCCGGGGACCCGGCCGCGGACCTTTCCGCGCGGCTGGTGGACTCCCTGCAACAGAGCATCCGCGAGGCCGGAGGGTTCCTGCCTTTCGTCGAATACATGGACCGGGCGCTTTATGCACCGGGTCTGGGATATTACGTCAACGGGGCGCACAAGCTGGGTGCGGGCGGGGATTTCGTCACCGCGCCGGAGATCTCGCCGTTGTTCGGCGAGACCCTGGCGACATGGCTGGCGCCGGTGCTGCAGCAGGACCTCGGCGGCGAGGGCGTGATCCTGGAATTCGGCGGAGGCACCGGGAGGCTGGCGGGCGACGTGCTGGCGACCCTGCGCGAGGCGGGAGTGCCGTGGGCGGGCTACTGGATCCTGGAGGTCAGTCCGGATCTGCGCGAGCGCCAGCGCGAGTATCTGCAGGCGGTGCTGCCGGCGGAAGACTTCGCGCGGGTGACCTGGCTGGATGCCCTGCCGGGCGAGCCCTGGCGCGGCGTGGTGCTGGCCAACGAGGTGCTGGATGCCCTGCCGGTGGAGCTGTTCCGCTGGCGCGACGGGGCGGTGGGGCAGATGGGCGTGTCCGCGGACGAGGGCGGCCTGGTACTGGCCGAACGCCCGGCGCCGGAGCCGCTGCGCAGCGCGGTGTACGAGCTGCACGCGCGCTGCGGGCCGTGGCCCGAGGGTTACACTTCGGAGTGGCGTCCGGCCCAGAACGCCTGGATCGCGGCCGCGGCGGAGCATCTGGAGCGCGGCGCGGTGGTGATCGTCGACTACGGCTTCCCGCGCGACGCCTTCTATGCCCCGGAGCGGCATCAGGGGACGCTGGTGGGTTACCACCGTCAGCAGATGGTGCTGGATCCGCTGGCGCAGCCGGGGCTGATGGATCTGACCGCCAGCGTGGATTTTACCGCGGTCGCGGAGGCCGCGGATGCCGCCGGGCTGGAGGTCGCGGTGTACGCCGCGCAGGGCGAGTTCCTGCTGGCGGCCGGCCTTCCCGCGCGCTTCGATGCGCGGGTGGGCGACGCCAGAGACGCCGAGACCACCCTGCGCGCGGCGCAGGCGGTGCGCATGCTGACACTGCCGGGGGAGATGGGCGAGCGCTTTCAGGTCATGGCCCTGACCCGCGACTGCCCGTCGCTGCCGCAGGCCGGCCTTCCCGACCGCCGGGGGCGCCTGTGACGGAGGCATGGGGCCGGTGCGGGTACTTTCCCGCCGGGGCGCCGCGGGGCATGATTCCCGGATGAACGTACTCGGCATCGAAACCTCCTGCGACGAGACCGGCGTGGCGCTGATCAGCGACCGCGAGGGTCTGCTCGCGCACCGGCTCTACAGCCAGACCGATCTGCACGCGGTCTACGGCGGCGTGGTGCCCGAGCTGGCCTCGCGTGACCACGTGCGGCGCCTGCTGCCGCTGGTGCGCGCAGTGCTGGACGAGGCCGGCATGCGCGGGGAAGAGCTGGATGCCATCGCCTACACCGGCGGGCCGGGGCTGCTGGGGGCGCTGCTCACCGGCGCCGCAGTGGCGCGTTCGCTCGCCTGGGGCTGGGGTGTGCCGGCCCTGCCGGTGCATCACCTCGAGGGGCATCTGCTGGCGCCGATGCTGGAGGGCGAGTTCGATTTCCCGTTTCTGGTGCTGCTGGTGTCCGGCGGACACACCCAGCTGATCCATGCCCGTGCACTGGGCGATTACGAGCTGCTGGGCGAGAGCATCGACGATGCCGCCGGCGAGGCCTTCGACAAGACCGCCAAACTCCTGGGGCTGGGCTATCCGGGCGGGCCGGCGCTGGCGCGGCTGGCGGCCGACGGAGAGGCGGATGCGCTGCGCCTGCCGCGGCCGATGCTCGACCGGCCCGGTCTGGACATGAGCTTCTCCGGGCTGAAGACCGCGGTGCTGACGGCCGTGCGCAAGGGCGGACACGCCCCGGCGGATGTCGCGCGGGCGTTCGAGGAGGCGGTCAGCGAGACCCTGGTGGAGAAGACCCGTCGCGCCCTGAAGCAGAGCCGTGCCCCGGCGCTGGTGGTGGCCGGCGGGGTGGCCGCGAACGCGACCCTGCGCGCGGGTCTGGAACGGATGGCGCGCGAGAGCGGCGTGCCGGTGCATTTTCCGCGGGCGGAATTCTGCACCGACAACGGGGCGATGATCGCGCTGGCCGGCCTGCGCCGGTTGCAGACCGGGCGCGCCGCCGAGGCGGTGGACGACGCCGGCAGCCCGGTCATCCATGCCCGGGCGCGCTGGCCGCTGGCGGAGCTGACCGGCTGAAGCCGGGCCGCAGCCGCCCTACGCGGAGCCGTCTTCTTCGGTGTCGTCTTCCCCGGAGGCGGGCTTTTTCTTCTCGCCGATGCGGGATTCCTCGCCGCGCATCAGCCGCCGGATGTTTTCGTCATGGCGGATGAACAGGATCAGGGCCATCACCGCGACCAGCGTGACGATCCAGAAATCCGGCTCGCCCGGGGCGAAGGCCAGGTACAGCGGCGCCGCGCCGGCGGCCACCAGCGCCGCCAGCGAGGAATAGCGCCAGATCGCCGCGACCGCCAGCCAGGTCAGCGCGCTCAGCAGGGCGACCAGCGGGTTCAGCGCCAGCAGGACCCCCAGCGCGGTGGCGACACCCTTGCCGCCCTGAAAGCGGTAGTACACTGGCAGGACGTGGCCGAGGAAGGCCGCCAGGCCGACGGCGCCCGCGGCCCAGCCCGGCAGGTCCGTCCACTGCAGGACGATGAAGACCGGCAGCCAGCCCTTGGCCACGTCGCCCAGCAGGGTGATCAGGGCCGCCGTGCGGCCGCCGGTGCGCAGCACGTTGGTGGCGCCGGGGTTGCGCGAGCCGCTGGTGCGCGGATCGGGCAGCCGCAGCGCATGGCTGACCAGGATCGCGCTGGATACGGACCCGAGCAGATAGGCGAGGACGATGGCAATGGCGCTGAGCATGGTGGAGCGGTTCCGGTTGGCGAATGCGGGCCCATCATACGCAACGGGACGTGGCCGGGGCAGGGGGCGCGCGTGAGCGACGGCAGTGCCCCCGCGCTGGTTCTGCTGCATGGCTGGGGTTTCTCCGGCGCGGTCTGGAAGCCCGTGATCCGCGGGCTGCGGGCGCGGGGGTACGCGGGGAGGATCCATGCCCCGGACCTGCCCGGCCATGGCGCCGCCGGCGGCGGTGACGAGCTGGCCGATCCGGATGCCGTCGCCGCGCAGCTGGCGGCGGGGTTGCCCGACGATCTGGAGAGTCCCGTGTGGGTCGGGTGGTCGCTGGGCGCACTGCCCGCGCTGGCCGTCCCGGGCGCGGATGCGCGGGGGCGCATCCTGGTGGCGGGGAGTCCGCGCTTTGTGCGCGCGGCGGACTGGCCGGAGGCAATGGATCCGCGCGAGCTGGACGGTTTTGCCCGGCTGCTCGGTGGCGACACCGGACGCCTGCGGCGCCAGTTTGCTGCGCTGTGCGCGCGGGGCGCGCAGGAGCCCGCCGCGCTCGCGCGTTCCCTGCGCGGCGGGCTGGAAGCGGCGGCGGCACGACCCGAGGCCCTGGTGGCGGGGCTCGCCGCGCTGCGTGAGGCGGACCGGCGTGGCGATCTGGGCGCCGGGTCGCCGCTGGCCGCGCTGCTGGCCCAGGACGACGCCCTGATCCCGCCGGGTCTGGAACGGCATCTGGCGACCCGGGTGCCCGGGGCGCGCATCCGGCGGGTGCCCGGTCCGCACGCCCTGCTGCTGGCGGCGCCCGATACGGTCGCCGAATTCATCCATGCAACGCTGGCGGAGATCCCCGCATGAGCGACATCGACCCTTCCGGCTTCGAACTCGACAAGGCACGGGTGCGTGAAGGCTTTGGCCGCGCCGCTGCCGACTACGAAACGCACGCCGCAGTGCAGCGCGAGGTTCAGGGGCGCCTGCTCGAACGCCTGGACCTGATCCGCATGCAGCCGGAACGCGTGATCGATCTGGGCTGCGGGATCGGCGAATCGTTCGACGACCTGGCCCGCCGTTATCGCAGCGCCCGTCTGACCGGGGTCGACTTCGCGCCGGCCATGCTGCAGCGGGCCCGCCGGCGCGGGCGCTGGCTGCGGCGCCCGCGGGTGCTGTGTGCCGACATGGAGGCCCTGCCGCTGGCCGACGCCTCGCAGGATCTGGCGATCTCCAGCGCCGCGCTGCAGTGGTGCAGCAGTCTGGATCGCGCGTTTGCCGAGGTCCGCCGGATCCTGGCGCCCGGTGGCCTGTGGATGTTCACCACCTTCGGCCCGGCCACCCTGAGCGAGCTGCGCGAGGCGTTCGCCGCGGTGGACGGCGGTGCGGCCGCCCACGTGAATGCCTTCATCGACATGCACGACATCGGCGATGCCCTGGTGCGCGCAGGCTTCGCCGACCCGGTGATGGATCAGGAAACCCTGACCCTGACCTATCCCGATCTCACCCGACTGATGCGCGATCTGCGGGGTGTGGGGGTGCGCAACGCCCTGGCCGGGCGTGGCCGCGGGCTTACCGGCCCCCGGCGCCTGGTGGCCGTGGCCGAGGCCTACGCCGAGCGATTCGGCGTGGAAGGCCGCCTGCCGGCGACCTGGGAGGTCGTGTACGGGCACGCCTGGGTGCCGGATGCGCCCCCGCCGCGCGAGCCGGAAGGGCGCACCATCCCGATTCGGCCGGTCTCCTGAAGCCCGCCGCTCGCACTCCCTCGAAAATCCCGCGTCAAAATCGCGGGTGCGTGATTTGCCTCAACACCGAGCGGAATCACTCGGTGCACTCTCGCGTCAGGGGTATCCGCCGGTGTATCCTTCAGCGGCCAGAAAGTTCCCCTGCTCTCGAACGAATGTCCGACTGCAGGGGGTGGTCTTGGTTTTTTTTGTCGACCGGTAATGGGGTAGAGTTCTGAGCCCCCGATCCATCGGGACCTTCGTGTTCCCCGCAGCAAGGTGGAAAAGTCATGTCACAAGCAGCCACTACCGCGGGTGCCGCACCCGCAGCGTCAGTCGCTTCAACCGAGCAGTACAACTACGCGATCGTCAAGAAGTTCGCGGTTGCCGCCGTCCTCTGGGGCGTGTTCGGCATGGCCGCCGGGGTCTGGATTGCCTCGCAGCTCGCATGGCCGTTCCTGAACTTCGACATCGCGCAGATCACCTTCGGGCGCTTCCGCCCGGTGCACACCACGTCGGTGATCTTCGGCTTCGGGGGTAACGCCCTGTTCGCCACGTCCTATTACGTCGTTCAGCGCACCTGTCACGCGCGACTGTGGAACGACTCCCTGGCCAGTTTCACGTTCTATGGCTGGAACCTCGCGCTCATCCTGGGCGTGATCAGCTACATGGCCGGGATCACGCAGGGTCGCGAATACGCCGAGTTCAACTGGCAGATCGACCTGATCATCCTGGTGACCTGGGTGGTGTACTTCCTGGTCTTCACCATGACGCTGCTGCGCCGCAACCAGCCGCACATCTACGTGGCGAACTGGTTCTTCATGTCGTTCATCCTTGCGACCGCGCTGCTGCACATCTTCAACAACATCGAAGTGCCGGTGGGCCTGTTCAACCCGCAGTCCTACCCGATGTTCTCCGGTGTGCAGGACGCGATGCGTCAGTGGTGGTACGGCCATAACGCGGTGGGCTTTTTCCTGACGGCCGCGTTCCTCGGGATGATGTACTACTTCGTGCCGAAGCAGGCCGGCCGTCCGATCTACTCGTACAAGCTGTCGATCATCCACTTCTGGGCGCTGATCTTCCTGTACATGTGGGTGGGTGCGCACCACCTGCACTGGACGGCCCTGCCGGACTGGGTCTCCACCCTGGCGGCGACCTTCTCCATCCTGCTGCTGCTGCCGTCCTGGGGCGGCATGATCAACGGGATCATGACCCTGTCGGGCGCCTGGGACAAACTGCGCACCGACCCGATCATGCTGTTCCTGATCACCGCGCTGGCGTTCTACGGCATGTCGACCTTCGAGGGTCCGATGATGTCGCTGAAGAGCGTGAACGCGCTGTCCCACTACACCGACTGGACGGTGGGCCACGTGCACTCCGGTGCCCTGGGCTGGGTGGCGATGATCAGCTTCGGCTCGCTCTATCACCTGATCCCGCGGCTGTGGAACGTGAACCTCTTCAGCCTGAAGCTGGTGTACGTGCACTTCTTCCTCGCCACCGTCGGCATCGTGCTTTACATCACTGCGATGTGGGTGGCCGGTATCGGTCAGGGCCTGATGCTGCGCGCCTTCGACCAGTACGGGAACCTGGCCTACACCTTCACCGAGTCCGTGGTGTTCCTGCATCAGCCGTACGTGGTGCGTGCCATCGGCGGCGGTCTGTTCCTCCTGGGCATGGTGATCATGGCGTTCAACATTTTCATGACGGTCCGCTCGGGCATCAAGGCGGAAGCCCGTGCCCGTCAGGAAGCCATCGAAGCCGAAGCCCGCACGGCCTGATCAGGGGAGAAGAGGAATCATGAAGCACGAAAGCGTAGAGACTAACGCCGGACTCCTGATCGTCCTGACTCTGGCCGTCATCAGTGTCGGCGGCCTGGTCGAGATCGTCCCGCTGTTCTACATCGACGACACCGTCGAAGAGGTGGACGGCGTCCGGCCCTATACCCCGCTGGAGCAGCGGGGGCGCGACATCTACATCCGGGAAGGCTGCTACGCCTGCCATTCGCAGATGGTGCGGCCCTTCCGTGACGAGATGCTGCGTTACGGCAATTACTCGCTGGCGGCCGAGTCGCAGTACGACTACCCGTTCCAGTGGGGGTCCAAGCGGACCGGCCCGGACCTGGCCCGGGTGGGCGGCAAGTACTCCAACGAGTGGCAGGTCCAGCACCTGATCGACCCGCAGTCGCTGGTGCCGGAATCCATCATGCCGGGTTACCCGTGGCTGGCGGAGACGCCTCTGGACATGTCCGACCTCGAGGACCGGATGATTGCCCTGCGGCGGGTGGGCGTTCCTTACTCCCTTACGGAAGAGGAGTACGAGCGTAACGTCGAGAAGTACGGCGAAGAACACGCCCGCATGTTCGACATCAACCGGGCAGAGGAAAACCTGATCGAACAGGCCCAGGCCGAGAACTTTGACGGCAACAGCGCCACCATTACCGAAATGGACGCCATTGTTGCCTACATGCAGGTTCTGGGAACCATGGTCGATTTCAGTGAATACGATGACGGCCACTTTGCCGAATTCCGGTAAGCCGTCAGGGAGCTCGATTCCGTCATGCTGAGTTTGTGGGAATGGATCCAGGACATGGGCAACAGCAAGACCCTGGCCCTGATCCTGTTCATGAGCACGTTCGTCGGGGTGGTGATCTATCTGTTCGCCAACCCCCGGCGTGCACGGAAATTCGAGACGTATCGCTACATTCCTCTGGATGATGATGATTCACATCGGGAGCCGACGACGTCCCGGCGTGACAAAACCGAGAGTGACGAGCAATGAGCACACAGGACAATCGCAAACCGGGTCAGGGTGAGGTGGAAACCACCGGTCACGTCTGGGACCAGGACCTCGCCGAATACAACAATCCGCTGCCGCGCTGGTGGCTGTGGGGCTTTTACGCCACGGTCGTGTTCGCCCTGGTCTACTGGGTCCTCTACCCGGCCTGGCCGATCGGCGACACTTTTACCAAGGGACTGGCCTCGGTGACCTACGAGCAGGACGGCGAGGAGGTCACCACGCACTGGAACACCCGTGCGCTGTTCTACCGGGACATGCAGACCGGTGAGTACGCCGTGCGCCAGCGCGACATGCTGGAGCAGGTTGCGGGTATGGAGTACGCCGAAATCCTGCAGGACGCGGATGCCATGAGCTTCGTGAACGCCTACGCGCAGGGTTCCTTCGGGACCTGGTGCGCGGCCTGCCATCAGGTGGGCGGTGCCGGCGTGATCGGCCAGTATCCCAACCTGCGGAACGACCACTGGAAGTGGGGCGGCACGGTCGAGCAGATCGAAGAAACCCTGGTTCAGGGGCGCCTGGGTTACATGCCCGGTTACCGGGGCAGGCTTTCGGACGAGCAGCTGGATGACGTCTCCGCTTTCGTCCTGTCGATGAACGGCTACGATATGGATCCGGCCGCGGTCGAGGCGGGCGAGCGGGTCTTCACCGGCTATGACGGCGGCTGCTTCCAGTGCCACGGTACCGGGGGCGAGGGGATCGAATCCCAGGGCGCGCCCAACCTGACCAATGACATCTGGGGTCTGGTGGACGTCCACGGTGCCGCCGACGATGGCGAGCGTCAGCGTCAGGTCGCGCGTTTCATCCGCAACGGGGCCCAGCGCGAGATGCCGGCCTTCGCGGATCGGCTGTCGGATGAAGAGATCAAGATCCTGACGGCCTACGTGCACTCCCTCGGTGGCGGGCAGTAAGCCCGCTGCCTCTGCCGCGTCGATATCCGACCGCATGGGTGCGAGGTTCTTGACCTCGCACCCGCATTAGCTGTTAATGATTCAAATCCCATGGGACACCGGACCTGCGGCGTCCCTGATCCGGGGCCGTTCCCCGGGAGGCATTGATGGCGGAACAGCAGCCGATGTACGAAGCCCGTATTCCGATCCATCCGCGTTCGGTTAAAGGGCGGTTCCGCAACCTCAAGACCGGTATCCTGCTCGTCGCCTACAGCGTCTATTTCCTGCTTCCGTGGATCCGCTGGGAGCGCGAGTACGGCCCCAACCAGGCCATCCTCTTCGATATCCCGGGTCGCCAGTTCTTCCTGTTCGATCTCGTGGTATATCCCCAGGATATTTTCTGGCTGGCCGGTTTCCTGATGCTAGCGGCCGTCACTCTGTTCTTTGTGACCGGCCTGGCCGGTCGCGTGTTCTGCGGCTATTTCTGTTTCCAGACCCTGTGGACCGACGTGTACATGTACCTGGAGCGGAAGATCCAGGGCGAGCGGCCGGCGCGGATCCGGCTGTCGAAGCAGCCATGGAACGGCGAAAAGATCCTGAAATATGCCGCGACGCATGCCTCCTGGCTGCTGGTTGCGTTCGCGACCGGGCTGGGGTTTGTCCTCTACTGGGGGGATGCGCCCACCATCGTGCAGCAGTTCTTCGTCGGCGAGGCCGTCTTCGCGGCCTATGTGACAGCGGGTATCCTCACGGCCACCACCTACACGGCCGCGGGGCTGGCACGCGAGCAGGTCTGCACCTTTATCTGCCCGTACGCGCGGTTCCAGAGCGTGATGTTCGACAAGGACACCATGATCGTGTCCTACGACGAGGACCGCGGCGAAGGTTCGGCAGGGCGGGCGAAACCGGTCAAGGGGCTTCAGACGCGCGAGGAGCGCCAGGCGGCGGGCGTCGGCGACTGCATTGATTGCGGCTATTGCGTGCAGGTGTGTCCCACCGGGATCGACATCCGGGACGGTCTCCAGTATCAGTGCATCCACTGCGCGCTGTGCGTGGACGCCTGCGACACGATCATGGACAAGCAGGGCTGGCCCCGCGGCCTGATCCGCTACACCTCGGAACGCGAGCTGGAAGGTGGCAAGACGCACCCGATCCGCCTGAAGACCGTGGGTTACGGGGCGGTGATGCTGGTCATCCTGGGGGCCCTGGTGGCGAGCATCCTGGATCGTCCGCCGATGGATGCCAACGTGAATCAGGTCCGCCAGCCCCTCTACGTCCAGATGTCGGACGGCCAGATCCAGAACTCCTACGAGATCCGCCTGAACAATACGAGTCAGGAAGTGCTCGACTTTGAACTGGGAATCGCTGGTCTGGACGATGCCACGCTGGATCTGGGGCAGGTGTCGGACATCCGCCTGGAGCCGGGCGAACGCCTGACGGTGCTGGCCCGAGTGCGCTACGATGTTCCGCCGGATGCCTCCGGATCCCGGATCCCGTTCGACTTCGTGATTACGGATCGTCAGGGTCGGATCGACCCCTACACGATCGGCTCCCAGTTCAGCTACGCACGCTGACCGGAGGGCGGACCTCTACCCCGGCAAACGGATACGCCGGGGTTCGCAAACACCGGACGCAACCCCGTCCCCGTGGACGTTGAAGGCATCATGAGCAACCTGGTTATTACCCTTGGCCTGGGCAGTGCCGCCCTGGCGCTGCTGTTCTTCCTGATCTACCGCTTCACGCGCCTGCGCGCCTATCATGCGGCTGCCGTCGTGGTGGCGGTCATGCTGTTCGTGTTCATCCCGGCTTCCATCCTTACCTGGCAGGGGGCCGATGTCTTCGCCATCCATCTGGCGCTGTACGTGATTGTGCCTTACGGGCTCGGGATCGTGTTCAGCCAGAAGGAGGCCGAGGCAGCCGCCGGCAAGGCCCACGTGGGTCGTTTGCACTGGGCCCCGATGGTGATCGTCGGGTTCTTTACCATCATCGCGACGGTTCAGGCCGTGCTGATTACCCTCGCCCACAACGGCATGCCGGACCGTTTCATCGGTACCCTGCTGCCCGAGCCGGACGCCCCCGTGGAGCGTGTGACCTCGGCGTTCCCGGGGCTGGTCGACGGCTTCGAGGACCGCGACCAGGCGCTGGCGGTACATCGCATGAGCGAACTGGAGGAACAGGCCTCGCGTGGCTGGGAGATCCGGCAGGGGTGGCTGGGAGAGCCCCGCAAGGGGGAGACCGAGACCCTGCGGGTCGAGGTCCGCGACGCCGAGGGCCGGCCTCTGGAAGGGGCAGAGGTCACGGGTACCTTCCTCTGGCTCGCCGACCATCGCAAGGATCAGCCCTTCGCCATGCGCGAACGCGGTGACGGATTCTACGAGGTCGACGTGGCACTTCCCGAGGCCGGGCGCTGGGATCTGCGCTTCTTCGTCGAACGCGACGGGGCGCAGGTCGAACAGCAGGCGAACACGCGCGTTCACGGTCACTCGGGCTGACGGCGCGGGTCCCGATGAGGCCATGCGTCTGACCCTGTCGTGAGCCAGCATGCGGTGAACGAACCGGCCCCGTCGGAGGCGGCGCCGGAGGAGCACTGTTTTCACTGCGGTCTCGAGGTGCCTCCCGGTGCCGACTACCCGGTGGAGTTCGAGGGCACCTGTCGCCCCACCTGCTGCCCCGGCTGCCAGGCCGTTGCGGGCGCGATCATCGAGCGCGGCCTGGGGTCGTATTATCATCATCGCACCGCGCCGCCGGCCGCATCGGGCGACAGCATCGTCCCCGACGAGCTGCGCGAACTCGAACTGTTTGACGCCCCGGCGGTTCAGCGCCAGTTCGTGACGGCGCGCGAGGCCGCCTCCGGTGAACGTCGCGAGGCGTCGCTGATCCTCGAGGGCATCACCTGTGCGGCCTGCGTCTGGCTGAACGAGCGCCACGTCCAGGCACTGGACGGCGTCGAGGAATTTCGCGTCAACTACTCCACGCATCGGGCCCGGGTGACCTGGGACCCCGAGCGTCTGGCGCTGTCCGATATCCTGCGTGCGATCCGGGACATCGGTTATCGCGCCCATCCCTACGACCCCGGCACGCGCGAACAGGCTCTGGCGCGCGAACGCGGGCTCGCCCTGCGTCGCCTGGGGGTTGCCGCGCTCGGCATGATGCAGGTGATGATGCTCGCCGTGGCCCTGTGGCTGGGCGAGGGAGATCCGCAGCACGAGCCGATCATCGATTTCATGCGCCTGGTGGCCGCGATCTTCGCCACACCGGTGGTGCTGTACTCCGCGATTCCGTTCTATCAGAGCGCGTGGCGGGACCTGCGCCACCGACAACTGGGCATGGACGTCCCGGTCAGTATCGCGATCATCGCGACCTACCTGGCCAGCGTGTGGGCGGTGTTCTCCGGCACCGGCGAGCATGTCTATTTCGAGTCGGTGGTGATGTTCGTCTTCTTCCTGCTGACCTCGCGTTACCTCGAGCTGATGGCGCGCCAGCATGCGAGCGAAGCGGTGGATCGCATGGACCGTCTGGTACCGGCGATCGCACGTCGGGTCACCGACCATGGCGAAGCCGAGTCGGTGCCGGTCGCCGAGCTCGAGCCCGGCGATCGGGTGCAGGTGCGGCCGGGTGAATCGGTGCCTGCGGATGGGGTGGTGGTGGATGGGCGATCGACGGTGAACCGGGCCCTGCTGACCGGGGAACCCGAGCCGCGCCCGGCCAGTGCCGGTACCGATGTGGTCGGAGGCACGGTGAACGTCGAGAGCCCGCTGGTGGTGGAGGTGCGCCGGGTCGGAGCGGAGACCACCCTGGCGGCGATCCAGCGGCTGCTGGATCGGGCGCAGACCGAAAAGCCCCGGGTCGCGCGCATGGCCGAGGCCGGTACCGGGTGGTTCGTCGCCGCGGTGCTGGTCCTCACGCTGCTGGCCGGGCTTGTCTGGTATTTCCTGATCGACCCGGGCCGCGCCCTGTGGGTGATGGTCGCCATGCTGGTCGCGACCTGCCCGTGCGCCCTCGCCCTGGCGACGCCGGTGGCGCTCACCGCGACCACGGGGACCCTGACGCGCGACGGCGTTCTGCTGACCCGGGGCCCCGCGCTGGAGGCCCTGCCAGGTGTCACCACCGTGTGCCTGGACAAGACGGGAACGCTCACAGAAGGCCGGCCCCGCCGGGTGACGACCGAGATACATGACCCCGCTTTCGATCCCGGGCGCGCGCTGGCCTGGGCCGCGGCTCTGGAGCGGCATTCCGAACACCCGCTGGCACGCGCGCTGGTCGCCGAGGCGGGCGGGCAGCCGGTCGCGGTCGGGGTCGAGAATCACCCCGGCGAGGGTCTGACCGGCACGATCGACGGGCATCCGGTCGCTGTCGGCGGCGCGTCGCTGATGCCCGTCGCCCCGCCAACCGGCCCGAACACCACGCCCGACCCGCTGGCCTCGCCGGTGTGGCTGGCGGTGGACGGCCGGGTGGTGGCGACCTTCTGGCTGGCGGATACCCCGCGCGCCGAGGCCGCGGACACGGTCCGGGCCCTGCAGGACCGCGGCCTGCGGGTCGTCCTGCTGACCGGTGACCGGCCCGAGGCGGCGGCGAGTTTCGCCGAGCGGCTCGGGATCGCGGAAGCCCACGGGGGGTTGTCGCCGGACGACAAGCTGGCCCATGTGCGCGAACGTCAGGCACGTGGCGAGTGCGTGCTGATGGCGGGCGAGGGGGTCAACGATGCTCCGGTGCTGGCCGGGGCCGACGTATCCCTGGCGATGGGCGGTGGCAGCAGCCTGGCGCGCACCCGCGCGGACCTGGTCCTGCTGTCGGATCGCCTCGACCGTCTGCCCGGCGTGTTCGAGCGGGCCGGGGCGACACGGCACGTGATTCGGCAGAACATCATCTGGGCCATCGGCTACAACGTCGTGGCCCTGCCCGTGGCCGCCTCCGGCATCCTGACCCCGTGGCTGGCCGCGCTGGGGATGTCGCTCAGTTCGCTGCTGGTGGTGGGCAACGCCCTGCGCCTGCGGCCGCCGCGCCCGCGTGACTCGACCTGAGCGGTACCCGCGCGGGGTTTTGACGCCCGCCGCTGCCTCCGTACACTGGAGGCATGAACATCCTGTACCTGCTCATTCCGCTGGCCATGCTGTTCGCCCTGGTGGTCGGACTGCTGTTGCTGTGGGCGATCCGCTCCGGACAGTACGATGACCTCGAGGGGCCGGCCCACCGTATCCTGATGGACGACGATGACCCCAGGATTCCCACGCAGCCTCCGGCCAGCGGGTCCGGCGGGCGCAGGGCGGAGAAGGAGCGGCATGAGGACGACGGGCAGTCCCGGGCCTCCCGGCGTCCGGAGGAGGCCGGTTCGGGCGCGCGCGACGGCTGACCCCCTTGCGCCCGTCGCCGAACCGGCTTAATCTTGCCCCCGAAAACGTAATGGATGTTGAGGTGCCGTCATGCGTAACTGGTTTACCTTCGAGAATTTCCCGCTGACCTTCACGGCGGCGCTGATCATTTTCTCCTGGTTCAGCTTTTTCTCGGTGATCCTCTTCGGCTGAGGGGCTACCGGAAGACCGCGAACGCAAAAGCCCCCGGCGACGCCAATCGCCGGGGGCTTTTTCGATCACGGCCCCTGCGAAAGGGCGCAAATCCGCGAATCAGTCGGCGAAGGCCGTGCGGATCTTGCGGATTGCGGCATTCTCGATCTGCCGGATGCGTTCGGCCGAGACGCCATGTTCCGCCGCCAGCTCGTGGAGCGTGGCCTTCTGCTCGCCCATGTAGCGGCGCATCAGGATGTCGCGCGACCGCTCGTCCAGGCCTTCCAGGGTCTCGCCCAGGCGCGAGCGATAATGCGCCTCCCAGTCGGCCTCCTCGGCCACCCGGGCGGGATCGTCGCTCATGTCCTCCAGGCTCAGGCGCTGCGCCGGCGCCAGGGCTGCGCGCTCCTCGTCATCGCTTTCGGGCAGCGGGTCGAAGCTGGTGTCCTGGCTGGCCAGGCGGTTTTCCATCTCCCAGACTTCCGCCTCGCTGACGCCGAGGTCTTCGGCCACGGCCGACACCTCCTCGCGGTTCATCCAGCCCAGGCGCTGCTTGGCACTGCGCAGGTTGAAGAACAGCTTGCGCTGCGCCTTGGTCGTCGCGACCTTCACGATGCGCCAGTTGCGCAGGATGTACTCGTGGATCTCGGCCCGGATCCAGTGTACGGCGAAGGAGACCAGGCGCACGCCCTGGTGCGGATCGAAACGCCGCACGGCTTTCATCAGGCCCACGTTGCCTTCCTGGATCAGATCGCCCAGCGGCAGGCCGTAGCCCCTGTAGCCGCGGGCCACGTGCACCACGAACCGCAGGTTGTGCAGAATCAGGCTGCGGGCGGCCTCGAGGTTGTTGCGCTCGTGCAGCTCCAGCGCGAGCTCGCGCTCCTGCTCGGCGTTCAGTACCTCGATCTGCGATACCGCCTGCATGTAATGATTGAGATCGCCCACCGGTACGGGCATGTCCGCGCGATGGGGCATCAGTGCCTGACTCATGGATTCGCATCCCTCCGTTCGTAACCGCTTCAACCTTAGCACTCAAGCCATTCGAGTGCTAAACCCTCCGGAAGTTCCGCAATATGGGGTGTGCACCGCCGATTTCAACCCGGGGTCGGTCACGGGGATCACGGGGCATCCCGCAGGGCGTGTCCGCTGCCCAGACGTGCGCCCGCCCAGCCGAGGATAACCGCCGCCATGACCACGCCCAACGCAACCTCGGGGCCCGGTAAACGCAGGGCATAGTCGATATCGAAGGCCCCGGCGGCCGTCTCCAGCGGCTCGCGCGCCAGCCAGGTGCCGAGGTAGAGCAGGAGCACGGCGAACAGCCCCCCGCCCAGCCCGCCATAGACGCCCCCATAGAGCGACGGACGGCGCAGGAAGCGGTGGGTTGCGCCACTGATCCGCGCGATGGTGATCTCCTCGCGCCGCTCGCGCAGTTCGGACGCGCTGGCCAGGGCCAGCACCAGCAGGGCACCCAGGCCCAGCAGGCCGGCGACGATCGTGAGGACCCGCGTACCGAGCTGGTACAGAGCGTTGAGCTGGCGCACCCACTCGTCATCACTGACCAGCGTGGCGTCGGGGAAACGCTCCGCCAGGGTCGTCTCGAGACGCGTGACCGTTTCCGGGTCGCTGCGCTCCGGCACCACGTCCAGGGTGTCCGGCAGGGGGTTGCCGTCCATCCAGTCGAGCAGGGCCGGATCGGCCAGGTCGGCGCGATAGTCCTCCAGGGCGCGTTCGGCCGGGACGGCCGTCACGCGGCCGACATCCGCGAGCCGCTCCAGCTCCCGCGCGTGCTCCTGCAGTGCGCCGGATTCGCCGGCTTCCAGATAGACCGCGATGCGCGGTTCATGGTCGACGTGCGCGGAGAGTGCCCGCGCATTGTCCAGCAGGACCCACAGGAATGCGGGAAGCGCCAGGATGAACCCCAGCACCGCGATGCTGATCAGGGACATGATCGGGGCCTGCAGCCGCCGTGCGAGGCTGCGCCGGGCGGCGTCCGCGTGGGCCTCGCGCCAGGCGCCCAGGCGGTCGCGCAGGGCCCGGGCGCGGTTCATGCGCCGGCCTCCTGGCGTGCGCGGGCCTCGATGCGCCCGTCCTCCAGATGCAGCACCGGATGCGGCATGCGTTCCACCAGCTCCTGGTCGTGCGAGGCCACCAGCGCGGTCATGCCGATCCGGTTGAAATCGGCGAACAGGGCCAGGATCTCGCGTGACAGTGCCGGGTCGAGGTTCCCGGTGGGCTCGTCCGCCAGCAGCAGGGCCGGGCGGTGGACGATCGCGCGGGCGATCCCGACCCGCTGCTGTTCCCCGGCCGACAGGGTCTGTGGCCGTGCCCCTTCGCGCTGCAGCAGGCCCACCTTGTCCAGCGCCGCGCGCACCCGGCGGCGGATCTCGGGTCGCCGGTACCCCATGATCTCCAGCGGCAGGGCGATGTTGTCGTACACCGGGCGGTCATACAGCAGGCGGTGATCCTGGAAGACCAGTCCGATGCTGCGGCGAAACTGCGGGATGTCGCGCGCGGAGAGCTGATCGAGATCAAAGCCGTTGACCCGCAGGCGGCCACGGGTCGGACGTTCCAGCCCGGCAATCAGGCGCAGCAGGGTACTCTTGCCCGCCCCGGACGGGCCGGTGATGAACGCCATAACCCCGGGGTCGATCTTCAGGCTGACCTGACTGAGGGCCTCGGAGTGGGAGCCGAACCGCTTGGTGACGCGCTGCAGGAAGATCATCGACGGGTCAGTCGTCGTCCCGGCCGAGCAGGGCCCGTACGAAGCGGCGGGCGTCGAAGGGCTGCAGGTCCTCGGGCTTCTCGCCCACGCCAATGAAACGCACCGGAACGCCCAGCTGTTCCGCCAGGGCGAAGATCATCCCGCCCTTGGCGGTACCGTCCAGCTTGGTGACGACGATGCCGGTCAGGCCCAGCGCCTCGTGGAACTGCTGTGCCTGGCTCAGGGCGTTCTGCCCGGTGCCGCCGTCCACCACCAGCAGGACCTCGTCCGGGGCCTGCGCATCCAGCCGGCCCATCACCCGCTTGACCTTGCGTACTTCGTCCATGAGGTTGGTCTGGGTGTGCAGGCGCCCGGCGGTGTCGGCGATCATCACGTCGATGCCGCGCGAGGTGGCGGCCTGAAGGCCGTCGTAGACGACCGAGGCGGAGTCGGCGCCGGTGCCCTGGGCGATCACCGGCACCTCGTTGCGTTCGCCCCAGTTCTGCAGCTGTTCCACCGCCGCGGCGCGGAAGGTGTCGCCGGCGGCCAGCATCACGGAGAAGTCGTCGGCGCGGAAGTGATGGGCCAGCTTGCCGATGGTGGTGGTCTTGCCCGCGCCGTTGATGCCCACCACCAGGATGGAGAACGGCCGCCCCGGATCATCGGGCAGGGTCAGCGGTTCGGAGACCGGTTCCAGCACCTCGATCATCGCGTTTTCCAGCGCGTCCATCAGCGCTTCGGCGTTGTCGAGCTCGCGCCGCTTCACCTCGCCGGTGATTCGGTCCATGATCTTCTGCGTGGCTTCCAGGCCGACATCCGCCATCAGCAGGCGCTCTTCCAGTTCCTCGAAGAGCTCGTCGTCGATGCGCCGGCGGAACAGGCTGCCGAGATCGGCGTTGAGCACCTGGCCGGTTTTGGACAGGCCCTGGCGCAGGCGCTGGAACCACCCGCCGCGCGCCGGTTTTTCCTCGGCGGCCGGTGTCGCGTCGTTCGCGGAGTCTTCGGACTTTTTCTTTTTGCGGAAACCGAACATGCCGGGAGAGGTCTGTTGAGAGATGCACAATCCTAGCACGAGGCAGGAGCGCAAAATGCGTGTTCACGTCCCGGGGTTGGCCCCGTTGCTGTTTTGCCTGACCGCCCTGTTCGCGGCTCCCGCCGCGGCATCCGGTTCCATCACCGACAATGTTGTCGAGACCCGTCTGGACAACGGTCTGACCGTCCTGGTGCTGGAGGACCGGCGGGCGCCGGTGGTTTCCACCCAGATCTGGTATCGCGTGGGCTCGGCCGACGAATACGGCGGGGTCACCGGCATCTCGCACATGCTGGAACACATGATGTTCCGCGGCTCCGAGGCCTTCGAGCCCGGTGAGTTCTCGCGCGTCGTGTCGCGCCTGGGCGGTCGCGAGAACGCGTTCGTCGGGCGCGACTACACCGGCTATCACCAGCTGCTGGGCAGCGACCACTGGGAGACCCTGCTGGAGATGGAGGCCGAGCGCATGCAGCACCTGCGCCTGACCGAGGAGGAGTTCCTGCCCGAGCGCGAGGTGGTGCGCGAAGAACGGCGCCAGCGCGTCGAGGACCGGCCCAACGCGCGCCTGCGCGAGGCGTTCATGGCCACGGCCTTCCATGCCGATCCCTACGGCCAGCCGGTGATCGGCTGGATGAGCGACATCGACGAGTACAGTGTGGAGGCCCTGCAGGACTGGTACGACACCTGGTACACCCCGGACAACGCGGTGGTCGCGGTGGTCGGGGACGTCGACGCCGAGGCGGTGGTGGCCGCCGCCGAACGTCATTTCGGCGACATCCCCGCCGGCCCCGGTGTGGAACGTCCGGCACGCAGTGAACCCCCGCAGACCGGAGAGCGGCGCGTTACGGTGCAGCTGCCGGCCGAGCTGCCCTACGTGATGATGGGCTGGAAGGCGCCGTCGCTGAACTCGCTGGAAGAGCCGGGCGATGCCTATGCCCTGCTGGTGCTGGAGGGGGTGCTGTCCTCCGGCGAGGCCTCGCGGCTGGCCCGCGAGCTGGAGCGCGGGCGCGAGATCGCCGGCTCCGCCTCGGCCAGCTACAGCCCGTTCACCCGCCGTGACGGGCTGTTCATGCTGGGCGGCGTGCCGGCGGCGGACACCGATCTCGCGGAACTGGAGGCCGCCCTGCGCGAGCAGATCGAGCGCCTGCGGGACGAACCGGTGGGCGAGGACGAGCTGGAGCGCGTGCAGGCGCGGGTCGTGGCGTCCGAGGTCTACGGCCGCGACTCGGTGCATTCGCAGGCCTCGCAGCTGGCGATGCTGGAGACGGTCGGCATCGGCTGGCGCGAGCTGGGCGCCTTCGTCGAGCGGGTGCGCGCGGTCACCGCGGAGGATGTGCGCCGCGTCGCGCAGGAATACCTGGTGCCGGAGACCCTGACGGTGGGGATCCTGGATCCGCTGCCGCTGGATGAACGCGAGTCGGAGGAACCGGCCGCCGAATATGGAGGTGAGCTGTGATTCGCTGGACGGGAGTGGTGCTGGCGGCGCTGTGCGCGGCGCCCGCGGCGGCGATGGAGATCGACCGCTGGGAGACCGACGAGGGCCTGCAGGTGCTGTACGTCGAGGCGCCCGAACTGCCCATGGTGGACCTGCGCCTGACCTTTGATGCCGGTGCGGCGAGGGACGGCGAATTGCCGGGGCTGGCGCGCATGACGAGCCGGAGCCTGCGTCACGGCACGACGGAGATGGATGCCGATGCGCTGGCCGAGCGTTTCGAGTCCGTCGGTGCCCGCTTCAGTACCAGCTCCCAGCGGGACATGGCCGTGGTCTCGCTGCGCAGTCTCACCGAGACGGACTGGCTCGACACCGCGATGGAAACCCTGACCACGGTGCTCGCGGAACCCGCCTTCCCCGAGGACGACTTCGACCGGGCGCGGCGCCAGGCCCTGCTGGGACTGCAACGCGAGCGTCAGGAGCCGGGCAGTGTGGCCGCGCGGCGTTTCCACGAGCTGGTTTACGCCGGTCATCCGTACGCCAACTGGCCGGCGGGGGATCGCGAGAGCCTGGAGGCGATGAGCGCCGAGGATGCGCACGGCTTCTTCGAGCGGTATTACACGGCGCGCAACGGCGTGCTGGCGATCACCGGCGGCGTGGATCGCCAGCAGGCCGAAGCTCTGGCGGCGCGGGTCTCGCAGGCCCTGCGTCCCGGTGAACCGGCCGAACCGCTGCCGCCGGTGCCGCCGCTGGAGGGTGCGGTGACCGAGCATGTCCCGTTCCCCTCGGAGCAGGCGCACATCCGCATCGGCGCACCGGCCCTGCGGCGTGGGGACGATGCCTATTACCCGCTGACCCTGGGCAACCACGTCCTGGGCGGAGGTGGCTTCACCTCGCGTCTGTTCCGCGAGCTGCGCAGCGAGCGCGGACTGGCGTACTCTGTTAGCAGCAGTTTCGGGTCGCGCGCCGCGGAGGGGCCGTTCAGCGTCTCGATGCAGACCGGCACCGAGCAGACCGGCGAGGCGGTGGAAGCCCTGCACGAGCAGATCCGGCGCTGGCATGCCGAAGGCGTGGAGCCGACCGAGCTGGAGGCCTCGCGCGCCAACGTGGTCAACGGCTTCCCGCTGCGCCTGGCGTCCAGCTCGGGGATCGTGTCGCATCTGGCCCTGATCGGTTTCTACGATCTCGGCGCGGATTATCTGACGCACTACCCCGCACGGATGGAAGCGGTGACGCCGGACGACGTGCAGCGGGCCATACGGGAACGGGTCGATCCGCAGGCCCTGGTCTCGGTGATCGTTGGTGGCGAAGAACCGTAGGCGCGGGGCGGGTTCCGCGGGGCGCCGCGGCCACGAGTCCCGGGTCCGCATCATCGGCGGCGCGTGGCGCCGGCGCTGGCTGCCGGTGGCCGACGTACAGGGCCTGCGTCCTACCGCCGACGCCCTGCGCGAGACCCTGTTCAACTGGCTGCAGCCGCATCTGCCCGGTGCGCGGGTGCTGGACCTGTACGCCGGTACCGGGGCCCTGGGGTTCGAGGCCGCGTCGCGCGGGGCGCAGTCGGTGCTGATGGTGGAGCGCGACCGGCGTGCCGTCGCGCGGCTGCAGCAGGCCGTCGAAGAGCTGGGCGCCAGCGGCGTGGAGGTGCGCTGCGCCGATGCGGCGCGCCTGCTGGAGGCGGGCCCGGACGTCGCCGCCCCGTTCCACGTGGTGTTCCTCGACCCGCCGTTCGAGCGCGACCTGCTCGCCCCGGCTCTGCGCACCCTGGCGGGTGAGGGCTGGCTGGCGCCCGGGGGGCGCGTGTATGTCGAGCTGGAAGCCCATCGCGACCCGGCGGAGGTGACGGGGGCGCAGTGGCACATCCTGCGCGAGCGCACCGCAGGGCAGGCCCGGGGGCTGCTGCTGGAGCCGGCGGAGCCGCTTTTTTGCAGTACCCCGGGGCATTCGCTACCGTAGGATCATCCGTTCAAGGCATTTCCATCCGCGTGCGGGGCCGGCGTCAGCGTCCCACGACCCGGCCGCCACGCTACCCATGCACAAGGGGAGTCATCCATGGATGAATCATCCACCCCCGGTCTGTCCCAGACGCGCGTGCGCGGCTTCGGGGTCATCTGCAGTCCGGTCTTCATCATCGCCAGCATCATCATCGTGGCCTTCGTGCTTTTCGGGGCGGCGTTTTCCGAGACGGCCGAAGGCCTGTTCGTGCAGACGCGCGACGGCATCTCCCGTTACCTCGGCTGGTACTACATGCTGGTGGTGACGATCTTCCTGATCTTTGCCCTGTACCTGATGTTCAGCCGTTACGGCGGGGTGCGTCTGGGCGATCAGTTCGAACCCCCGCGTTTCAGCTATGCGTCCTGGTTCGCGATGCTGTTCTCCGCCGGCATGGGCATCGGGCTGCTGTTCTTCTCCATCGCCGAGCCGATGTACCACTACATGTCGCCGCCGCATGCCGAGGGTGAATCCAGCGCGGCGGCGATGGAGGCGATGCGCTACACCTTCTTCCACTGGGGACTGCACGCCTGGGCGATCTACATCATCGTGGGTCTGTCGCTGGCCTACTACGCCTACCGACACAACCTGCCGCTGCTGATCCGCTCCTCGCTGTACCCGTTCATCGGCGACCGCATCTACGGCCCGTGGGGGCACCTGGTCGACATCCTTGCACTGTTCGGGACCATGTTCGGGGTCGCGACCTCGCTGGGTCTGGGGGTCATGCAGATCAACTCGGGCCTCAACTTCGTCTTCGGCATCGAGGAAACCACCCTGAACCAGGTCGTGCTGGTCGCGATCATCACCCTGATCGCGGTGGGCTCCGTGGCCCTGGGCGTGGACCGCGGGATCAAGCGGCTGTCCAACTTCAACATCGGCCTGAGCGTGGTGCTGATCGCGCTGCTGCTGGTGCTCGGGCCCACACTGTTCATCCTGCGGACCCTGGTCGAATCCACCGGGGTCTATGTCCAGAACCTGCCCGCGATGAGCCTGTGGGCCGATACCATCGAGGATTCCGGCTGGGCCACGACCTGGACCATCTTCTACTGGGGCTGGTGGATCTCCTGGGCGCCGTACGTCGGCATGTTCATCGCGCGGGTCTCGCGCGGGCGCACCATCCGCGAATTCGTGACCGGCGTGCTGCTGGCGCCCACCGCGGCCGGGTTCGTCTGGCTGTCGGTGTTCGGCGGCACGGCTATGGGCTTCCAGCTGGACGGCGTGGCCGACGTGGCCGGGCAGGTGTCCGAACAGATGGAGACCGCGCTGTTCCTGACCATCGAGGCCCTGCCGATGCTGGACTGGATGGCGATCGCGGTGATGACTGCGGCAACGTTGCTCATCGTCACCTTCTTCGTCACCTCCTCGGACTCCGGTTCGCTGGTCATCGACACCCTGGCCTCGGGTGACGTGCGCAATCCCACCGTGACCCAGCGCGTGTACTGGGCCGTGGCCGAAGGGATCGTGGCCTCGGTGCTGCTGGTGGCCGGGGGGCTGGGCGCGCTGCAGGCGGCGGCGATCAGTGTCGGCCTGCCGTTCTCCATCGTGATGCTGATCATGATGGTGGGGCTGTACCGCTCGCTGCAGCAGACCGAGGCCGTCACGCCCAGCCGTTATCAGCGCGAGGCACCGCCGCCGCATACGCTGTTCGGCTACACCGAAGACCTCGACGAGAAGATCCGCTAGGAGGCATCGATGTCACAGGTGGCACTGCTGGGCTGCGGGCTGATGGGGACCCCCATGGGCCTGCGGCTGCTGGACGCGGGGTTCCCGCTGCAGGCATACAACCGCACCCCGACGCGGGCCGAGGATCTGGCCCGCGCCGGGGCAACCGTGTATTCCACCCCGGACGCCGCGGTACAGGGCGCGGACTGGGTGATTCTGATGCTCAGCGATGCCCTTGCCATCGAGTCCGTGCTCGCCGATCTGTCCCCGGGAACGCTCGACGGGCGCTGTTTCATCCAGATGGGCACCATCCTGCCGGCCGAGAGCCGGGCCCTGGGCGAGCGCGTGCGGACGGCCGGAGGGTGCTATGTCGAGGCCCCGGTGCTGGGATCCATCCCGGAGGCCCGCGAGGGCCGGCTGCTGATCATGGCCGGTGTCGAGCATGAGGTGGACGTGGAGCGGGTCGCCCCGGTGCTGGAGGCGCTGGGCAGCACGGTCCGGCACGTGGGCGGCCCGGGGCAGGGCGCCGCGCTCAAACTGGCCTTCAACCAGCTGATCGCCAGCCTTACGGCGGCATTCTCCCTGAGCCTGGGACTGGTGCGGCGCGAGGGTGTGGAGGTCGACACCTTCATGGAGATCCTGCGCGAGAGCGCCCTCTACGCACCCACCTTCGACAAGAAGCTGGACAAGATGTGCTCCGGGGAATTCGGGACCGCTAACTTCCCGGTCAAGCATCTGCTCAAGGACGTGCGCCTGACCCATCAGGCAGCCGCCGACGCGGGACTGTCCGACCCCTGGTTGCCATTGCTGGCGGATCTGCTCGAGCAGGCCGCCGATCGGGGGCTGGGCGATGCCGACTACTCGGCCATCTATTCGTCCATCGTGCCGGAGGCCGGCAACCGCGACTGACCCGCGTCAGCGCACTTCGGCGAGCAGCTGCTGTGCCATGCGCTCGGCCTGCGAGCCGTAGCCGCCGCCGAACAGGTGGTCGTGGTTGAGGATGTGGTACAGGTTGTACAGCGTCCGGCGGGTGGCATAGCCCGGATCCAGCGGCCGCTGTTCGGCGTAGGCCGCGAAGAAGTCCCGCCCGGGGTGGCCGAACAGTTCCATCATCGCCAGGTCGGCCTCCGGGTCGCCGTAATAGGTGGCCGGGTCGAACAGCGTCGGCCGGCCGTCGCCGAGGAAGTCCCAGTTGCCGCTCCACAGGTCGCCGTGCAGCAGGGATGGCTGCGGGCGGTAGTCCGTAAAGAAGCCGTCCAGGCGCTCCTCCAGCTCGGCCAGGGTGTCCAGACGCCCGCGCGGGGCCCCGCGGTCGCGGGCCAGGCGGCGCTGGAACCCCAGGCGCTCCTCGCGATAGAAATCCACCCAGTCCGCATGCGGCCGATTGGACTGTGGCGTGGATCCGATGAAATTGTCCTCGTCGAGGCCGAAGCGGCTGGCGGTGTGCGAATGCATGTCGGCGATGCCGTGCGCCAGCGCCACCGCGTCGCGCGGGCCGCCCAGGTCCAGGTCCTCGATGATCAGGAAACGGGCGCCGGCGGCCTCGCCGGTGCCGATCACCGCGGGGATCTTCAGTACCTCGCAGCGCTGCAGTTCGGTCAGGCCACGGGCCTCGGCGGCGAACATGCCGGCGTGGTCGCCGCGGTTGAGCTTGACGAAGAAGCGGCGGCCGTCGGTGCCCTCCAGACGCAGGGCCTGGTTGATGGAGCCGCCGGAGCGCGCGCTGCGGCCTGTCGCCTCGAACGGCACTCCGGTATGGTCCGTGATGCACCGGGCCAGGGCGGCGGTCAGGTCGTCGTCCCGTGCGCTGCTTCGCGTCATGCGTCTGTCTCCCGTGGCGGATGTGGCTGACAGGTTAACCACTACACACCCCGAACGTCAGGAGTCCCGAGATGGCCTTCCGCAAACTGGAACCCCTATGCGACAAGATCGGGGCGGAGCAGATCCGCGCCGTGATCGACGAGTTTTATCGCCGCGTGTCGGCCGATCCCCGGATCGGGCACCACTTCGAGCGCATCGAGGATTTCGAGGATCACGTACGGCGGATCAGCGATTTCTGGTACCAGAACCTGGGCGGGCGCCTGGAACAGCCACCGACCATCGACATGGTGGGCAAGCACGCGCCGCTGAAGCTGACCGAAGACGATCTTCAGGCGTGGATGGAGCACTTCCGTGCGACCACCGACGAGATGCTGGATCCGGCGCACGCGAAGGAATGGCAGCAGCTGGCCGAGGGTATCGCCAGCCGCATGCGTCAGGACATCCTGACCGGCTGAGGCGGCGTCAGCAGGGGTCCGCGCCGCCGCCGGGAAAGCCGCAGTAGCCGCGATTCAGGGCGATGTCGTCCCCGCCGTGCACCTCGCGCAGATGGGCCTGACGGGCCTCGGCCAGGTGCGGTTCCGCCGTGACCGGGTACAGCAGGCTGGCCATCGACGGCGGTTCCTGACCGAGACGCACGGCGTACAGGATGCGGTAGGCGTACACCCGGCGGATGTACTTGCGGGTCTCGGAGAACGGGATCAGTTCCGCCCAGATGTCCGCATCCAGGGTCTCGCCGTCTTCCGGCAGCCATTGCCGGACCCGATGGGCCCCGGCGTTGTAGGCGGCGGTGGACAGCAGCCCGTGGCCGCCGAAGCGCTCCTGATTGCGCCCGAGATAGTAGGTGCCCAGGCGGGCATTGTTCGCGGGCTCGAGGATGTCCCAGTCGGAATTCACCTGCACGCCGGCGGCCGAGGCGATGTTGCGCCCGGTGGCCGGCATGATCTGCATGATGCCCAGCGCGCCCGCGTGTGAACGCACGTCATGCAGGAAAGCGCTCTCCTGGCGCGCGACCGCCATGGCCCAGGCCGGATCAATGCCCTGATCGCGGGCGCCGGCAACGATCAGATCGTCGAAGGCCAGCGGAAAGCGCAGTTCGACATCGTCCCACTGGCGCGCGCGGGCCACGGTGAAGATCGCCCGGTCGTGCCAGCCCCATTCGGCGAACTCGTGTGCCGCCGCCACCCGCTCGTCGTTGTCCATACGCGCGACCGCGTGCTGCCATTCGCGCCGCGCCTCGGCGTGGCGATCCAGGCGCAGCAGTTCGCGCATCCGCAGCATCGCGGGCTGGTTGCGCACGCGCACCCGCAGGCCGTTGTCCAGATCCGCGCGCCGATGTCCGATACGGTAAGGCTGCCCGATCCGGTCGGCGGCGAGAAAACCGTGGAAATTGCGTTCGGTGGCGGCCCGCTCGTAGTGATCGCGGGCGCTGTCCGCATTGCCCAGGGCCTCTTCGGCGCGCGCGAACCAGTAGCGCCACTGGGCCTCTTCGCGGGTCTCGCGCGGCATGGCGCGGACCGCGTCGCGCACGGTTTCCCAGTCCCCCGCCCGCAGGGCCACGCGTACCTGCCACTGGCGCAGCTGGGCGTCGAAGACCTCTTCGTCCAGTCCGGCGAGGAACTCGGGGGCCTCGTCGCGGTAGCGCACCGCCAGGCGCAGGCCCAGGGCGTGGGCCACCGCGTTGCGGCCCTCGCTATCCAGGGTCGCCGGGCCGTTCGCGGGCCGCTCCTGCCAGGCGTCCAGGGCGGCGTCCAGATCGGAGCGGATCCAGCGCTTCCAGGCGTCTTCGGCCATGGGGCCGGCCTGCGGGTGGTCGTCGGCGTCGAAGTCGGCCTCCGCGACCCGGGCCGGCCGTTCCCGGAGTTCGAGCCAGCGTTCGGCCCAGGCTTCGTCGTCACGGTCGAGGTAGCGGCGCAGGTAGCGGGCCAGCCCGGTCTGGCCGGCGTCCATGGCGAGGGCGAAGCGCTGCATGGCCAGTTCACTGGTCAGGCCGTCGGCCGCGCGCCAGGCATCCAGGGCCGGGTCGCAGGCCGACGGCCGCGAATGGCCGTGCAGCCAGATCGATTCGATGTCTTCCAGGGCGGCGTCGTTCTCGCCTCGCTCCAGCAGGGCCTGGCGGCGATAGCAGTCCTGGGTTACCCCCGAAGAACGCTGGTCGTCGACCATCGCGAGCAGGGTATCCCATTCGGATTCCTCGCCGAGATGGCGCAGGTAGATGGCGTACAGGCGGTCGGCCAGCGGGGTGTCGCCGTGATGCTCGAGGAATTCGCGCACCGCTTCGGGCTCCGCACGCCCGAGGTTGCGGGCGAGGCGGCGGTAGTCGATATACGGGGCCAGGGGGTAATCGGCCAGGGTCTCGCGCGCGCGTTCGAAGGCCTCCGTGTTGCCGCGGTTGAGCGCCCGTTCGGCGGTGACGAACAGGCCGCGCTCGAAGGCGTAGCGAGTTTCTTCCGCGCCGGAACCGGAGTCCGCGGCAGAGGGGCCGCCGACCAGCAGGGTCAGGACCATGGCCAAGATCGTGCCGGGGCCGCCGGCGATCAGCCGCTGACGAATGCGCATGCCTGTGTCTCCTGAGCCTCCGCGTATTCCACCATCATCCGTCAGGTCCGGCGGGCTGGCAATCCCCGTGCCCGTGTTTTGCGCGGCATGACGCGCAATGCCGCCCGATCAGCCGGAAAGCAGCAGGGTCTCGCCGCGGGCCAGCCCGTCGATGGTCCAGGAGGCGACGCGGTAGCGCACCAGGCGCAGGGTCGGATGGCCGACCGCGGCGGTCATGCGCCGGACCTGGCGGTTGCGCCCTTCGTACAGGGTGATCGCGAGCCAGCGGGTGGGGATGTGGCGGCGAAAGCGCACCGGCGGGTCGCGTTCCGGCAGGTCCGGCGGGTCCATACGGTCGACCTTCGCCGGCAGGGTGAGTCCGTCGCGTAGTTCGACCCCGGTGCGCAGGGCCTCCAGCGCGGCCTCGTCGGGATCGCCTTCCACCTGCACCCAGTAGGTCTTGCCCGCGGAGTCGGGGCCGGGGCGGGTTATGCGGGCGTTCAGGACGCCATCGTCGGTGAGCACCAGCAGGCCCTCGGAATCGCGGTCCAGACGTCCGGCCGGGTGCACGCCGGGCAGGTCGATGTAATCGGCCAGGGTGGGACGGCCCTCGCGGTCGGTGAACTGGCTGAGCACGCCCCAGGGCTTGTGGAACAGCAGGATCCGGCTCATGCCCTCAGTCGCAGCGCAGGGTCACACGGTCGGCAAAGTGGCGGCCGAGGTTTTCTTCGGGTTCGGCACCGTAGTCGAGCGCCATGGCGCGCGCGACCATCGCCGGATCGGGCCGTGGCCGGTCGACCTCGGCCTCGCATTCCGGTGCCCCGCGCACCCGCGGAGGGCGTTCATCGGGATGCAGGATCTCGATGAAATAGGTGGGATCAAAGACGCGGTAATCCACCGGCGTCCGCGCCGGGTCGGGTGCACCCTCGAGCGCCAGGGTGAACCGGTATTCCAGGGTGTCTCCGTCCTTTTCCATCCGCGCCTCGCCCTCCGGCCGCACCTCGATCGCGTGGCCTTCGGCCTCGAAGTGCGTGTACCAGTCGTATTCCTCCAGATTGTCGAGGATCTCGCGCGCCAGCGCGTTCAGGCGCTCGGCGTCGCTGTCGCCCTCCTGGTGGGCCAGGGCGTCTTCGTGGAGGTATTCGGAGTACATCGGGTCGAATTGCCACAGGTGATGCATGCGTACCAGCTGGCCGGTGGCGTCGCGCTCGAAGTCGACCTCGAGATCGATCCAGGCGTGCGGATGGGCGGCTGCGGTGCCGGGCAGGCCGGCCGTCGCGGCCAGCAGCAGGAATGTGGCAAGGCTCGTCGCGAGGCGCGGTTGTTTGCGGACCGGGTTCATGCCGGGATGGCCTCCGGGGTCGGGGCGGCGGCATGCAGCAGCCGCTCGTGGTAGTCGGGGTGCACGCCGAGGTCATGCAGCCGGGCGTATATGTCCCTGACCGGTCCGCGCGGCTGCAGTTCGGCGAGCAGATCGGAACCCCGGGGGAGTCCCGGGACGTGATCCACCAGACCGGTCAGCCGGCGCGACAGACGCAGGCGTTCGGGGTCGGCGGCGATCGCCTGCGCGAGGGCGGTGGCGCGGCGCAGGTTGCAGCGGCGAACCGCGTCGGGATCGGCAAGCACGCTTTCCAGGTCACCCAGGCGGCGCAGGATGCGGGCCGCTCCGCGTGGGCCCAGGCCGTGGATCCCCGGGATGTTGTCGCTGCGGTCACCGGCCAGCGCCAGCAGGTCGGCCACCTGGTCGGGGCGCACGCGCAGGCGCTTCTCGAGGGCTCGGCGATCCATGGGTCGGCCGCGTTCCGGGTCGTGCAGGTGGTCCCGGTCGCCGAGGATGGTCTGTGCCAGATCCTTGTCGGCGCTCATCACCGCGACCGGCAGCCCTGCCGTGCGCGCGTTGCGGGCCAGGGTGGCGATCAGATCGTCGGCCTCGTATTCGGGGTGTGAGAAGCGGGCCAGCCCGAGGGCGTCCAGCAGCTCGCCGATCCGCTCGAACTGAGCCCGCAGTTCGGGGGGTGCCGGCGGACGATGGGCCTTGTACCCGGGGTCGAGGCGGTGGCGGAAACCGCGCCGCAGCGAGGTGTCGAAACAGAAGCCCAGCGGCCCCGGGGCACGCCGTGGCAGCCACTGGCACAGGGAGTGGACGAAGCCGTGCAGCGCACCGCCGGGCCGGCCCTGCGGGTCGGGATCGAGGCCGCGCGCGAACCAGGCGCGGAACACGAAGATGCTGGTGTCCACGACCGTGCAGGTCGGGGTGGCCACGGGTTCACTGCAGGCGTTCAAGATCCTTCCGGATGCCGGCGATGGAACGCTCGAGATCCGCCTGTTCGTCGGCCTGGAGATCCAGTTCCACGATGCGTTCCATGCCCCCCTGGCCGAGGATGCAGGGGACGCCGGTGGCGACATCGCGCTGGCCGTATTCGCCGTCCAGCAGCGCGACCGTGGGCAGGACCCGGCGCCGGTCGAGGGCGATCGCCTCGACCATCTCGGCGATCGCCGCGGCCGGGGCCGCATAGGCGCTGGAGGTCTGCTTGAGGGCGAGGATCTCGGCGCCGCCGTGGCGGGTGCGCTCGACGATGGAGTCGAGGGTTTCGCGGTCGAGGAACCGGTCCAGCGGGATGCCGTTGACATGCGAGTAGCGCAGCAGCGGGACCATGGCATCGCCATGCCCGCCCAGCACCAGGGCCTGGATGTCGTGCACCGACAGGCCGGTCTCCAGCGCGATGAAGGCCGCCATGCGCGAGGTGTCCAGCACGCCCGCCTGGCCCATGATCCGGTCGCGGCTCCAGCCGGTCTGCTGCGCCGCGCGCCAGGTGAGCACGTCCACCGGATTGGAGACCACCAGCAGGCGACTGTCGGGGGCGTGGCGCCGGACCTGGTCGAGGATTTCGTCGAGGATCGCGACGTTCTTGTCGAGGACATCGGAGCGCGACATGCCCGGCTTGCGTGGCAGCCCGGCGGTGATGATCACCAGTTCCGCACCGGCGATGACGTCCGCCTCGTGGGAACCGGTCAGGCGGGTGTCGAAGCCCAGCAGGGGCGCGGTCTCCTGGATATCCAGTGCGGCCCCGGCGGCGGTCCCTTCATGGACATCCAGCAGCGCGATCTCGCGGGCGAGGTCACGGCGGGCAAGGAACTGCGCGGTGGATTCCCCCACCCGCCCGGCTCCGACGATGGCGATCTTCTGCATGGCCTGCGCTCCTCGGACTGTGTGTTCAGGTTCGCGCCACGCCGCTGTCGCGGGCCGCCCGAGCCACCGCCTCCGGGATGGTCTCGATCAGGCGTGGATCGAACGGCGTGGGCAGGATGTAGTCCGGTCCGAACTCCAGGTGGTCGCGGCCGTAGGCGTCCAGCACGCTCTGCGGCACCGGTTCGCGCGCCAGGTCGGCGATCGCGTGGGTGGCCGCGACCAGCATGGCGTCGTTGATGCGCCGGGCGCGCACGTCCAGCGCCCCGCGGAAGATGAACGGGAACCCGAGCACGTTGTTGACCTGGTTGGGGTAGTCGGAACGGCCGGTCGCCATGATCAGGTCGTCCCGGGTCTCGCGGGCCAGGTCCGGCCGGATCTCCGGGTCCGGGTTGGACAGCGCGAAGATCACCGGATTCGGTGCCATGCTTTGCAGCATCTCGGGGGTCAGGATGTCCGGGCCGGACAGCCCGATGAATACGTCGGCGTCGCGGCAGGCGTCCTCCAGCGTGCGGTCCTCGGTGTCCACCGCGAAGATCTGCTTGTATTCATTGAGGTCTTCACGGTGACTGTGGATCACGCCATTGCGGTCGACCATGTGGATGAGATGCTTGCTCGCGCCCAGGCGCACCAGCAGCTGCATGGAGGCGATGCCGGCTGCGCCTGCGCCCACGCAGACGATCCGGGCGTCGGCCAGGTCCTTGCCCTGGATGGCCAGGGCGTTGAGCAGCCCGGCCGCGGTGATGATGGCCGTGCCGTGCTGGTCGTCGTGGAACACCGGGATGTCCAGGCGATCACTCAGGCGGCGCTCGATCTCGAAGCAGTGGGGCGCCGCGATGTCCTCGAGGTTGATGCCGCCGAAGCCGCCGGCGATCCGCGCCACGGTATTGATGAAGTCCTCGGGCTGGGCGGCGTCGACCTCGATGTCGAACACGTCGATCCCGGCAAAGGTCTTGAACAGCACGCCCTTGCCCTCCATCACGGGCTTGGAGGCCAGCGCACCGGTGTTGCCCAGTCCCAGTACCGCGGTGCCGTCAGTGATCACCGCCACCAGGTTGCCCTTGCCGGTGTAGCGGTAGATCTCGTCGGGATTGTCGGCGATGGCGCGCACCGGGGCCGCCACGCCGGGCGAATAGGCCAGCGACAGGTCGTCCTGCGTGGCGGTCGGCTTGGTGACGTGGATGGCCAGTTTCCCGGCCGGTTCGCGGGCGTGGTAGTCGAGGGCGCGCTGGTTGAAATCGTCGGACATGGTTGCGGACGGGCCTTGTGCGGGCGGTGGGTTCAGTTGATCGGGTGGGTCGGAAGATCGTTGCGGTCGCGGGCCGCCTCGTACAGCGGACGTACCTCGTCGGCCAGCCGGGCGAGCTCGCGCTGGCGCCCTTCCGGCGCCGGATGGGTGCTGAGGAACACCGGATGGCGGCTGCCATTGGACTGTTCCGCCATCTTGCGCCACAGCGCCGGGGCGGCGTCGGGGTCGTAGCCGGCGCGGGCCGCCAGTTCGATGCCGATCTCGTCGGCTTCGGTTTCCATGCGCCGGCTGTGGGGCAGCTGCACCGCCAGCACCGCGCCCAGCGCGGCGCCGGTCAGCGCCAGCTCGGAGCGGTCGCCGGTGATGGCGAAGCCGGTGACCGCCAGATTGGAGGCCATCGCCACCGACATCTTCTCGGCGCTGTGGGCGGACAGGGCATGGCCGATCTCGTGGCCGATGATCTGCGCCAGTTCGTCGTCGGTCAGTTCCAGCTGTTCGATGATGCCCGAGTAGATCGCCATCTTGCCGCCGGCCATGGCGAACGCGTTGAGGGTGTCCGGCGCCTCGATGACCGCGATCTCCCAGTCCCAGTCCGCGGTTTCGGGGCGGTACTCGATGGCCTGTGCCACGACCCGGCCGGTGATGCCGTGGACCCGTTCGGTCATCTCGGGGTCGGCGTTGATCCGGCCTTCGTCGCGTGCGCCGGAGAGCATCTCCACGTACGCCTCGCGCGAGGCGTCGATCGCCTGGTTCTCCGAGACCAGCATCAGCTGGGAACGTCCCGTCACCGGATTGGTGGTGCAGGCGGGCAGGCCCAGGGCCATGCCCAGTACGGCGATCAGGGCCAGCACCGGCAGGCGCCGGCGCAGCGGACGGAACAGCGAGTTCATGCGTGACCAGTTCATGCGGTTTCTGCCTGCAGGTCCCGCGGGGATGCGGGATGATGACACCTCTTCAGCATACACCCTGCGGACCGCCCTGCGGAGCCCGCACGCAAACGAGGGCACCCCGAAGGATGCCCTCGCCGGATCGGCCACGCCGGCGGGGCCGATGGGCCGCCGCCTGCCTGCGGGGCCGCGTGATGCGACCTCGCGCGGGACTTCAGAACGCGAAGCGGCGCTTGAACTTGTCCACCTGGCCGGCGGTGTCGACGATCTTCTGCTTGCCGGTGTAGAACGGATGGCACTGCGAGCAGACGTCCAGGTGCATCTCGTCCTGACCCAGGGTGGAACGGGTCGTGAACTTCGTGCCACAGGTGCAGATCACGTTGACTTCGCGGTATTGGGGATGGATCTCGGCTTTCATGGTCGACTCACGCGTGTTCGGGCGAAAAGTGCGCTAGCATAGCCGCCTCCTGTGGCCGGGCGCAAGTCGACGGCGGTCTTCGCGGGGGGCGGCCGGGATCCGGACGTGCTGTCGGGCGGTGCGAACAACTCGTTGTCTTGCGGGGCGTTCCGGCGGGGCGTGCGTTTTGCCCGAAACCGGTCGGTTCGCGTCCGAGCACGTTCCCGTCATCGCGAGTCGCGAAGCGATGTGGCGATCTCCATCCGAAGCCACCTGTTCCTGCATGCAGCCCGCTTCGGCCGATTGCCACGTCGCCTTCGGCTCCTCGCAATGACGGGGCGAGGGGGCTGCGACTCGCGATGGCGGGAGCCTGCCCGCAGGCGAACAGGGCCGGCGGGCTGCTCTCCGGGCGGTACGGGCAAGTCGTTGTCTTGCGGGGCGTTGTGCCGGGGCGCGCGAGTTTTCCCCGAAACCTGTGGAAAACTTTGTGGACGAACTGTCACTGGATGGCGCCAGCGGCTTGCTGCGGCGCAGGACTCTGGATTGGTCAGTTTTTGCCCAGAGTTTTTATATTACTGAAAATAAAGTGTTCCTTGTATGTCAATGGGCCCGGGCCCGGTGCTGCCCGGGGTCGGGACCGGCGTGAAAGGACGGGAGTCGCGTTGTGAATAACATGTCCGCATTGTCAAGCGCAGTGCCGCAGGTCGGCTTTGTCAGCCTGGGCTGTCCCAAGGCGCTGGTGGATTCCGAGCGCATCCTGACCCGGCTGCGTGCCGAGGGCTACGGGATCGTCGGGGACTACACCGGGGCGGACCTGGTGGTGGTCAACACCTGCGGGTTCATCGACGAAGCGGTGGAAGAATCGCTGGGGGCGATCGGCGAGGCCCTGGCGGAGAACGGGCAGGTGATCGTGACCGGCTGCCTGGGCAAGGATGCCGAGACCATCCACGAGCGCCACCCGGACGTGCTGGCGGTGACCGGGCCGCACGCCTACGAGGACGTGGTGACGGCGGTGCACGAGCACCTGCCGCCGCCGGCGGGCACCTTCGAGACCCTGGTGCCGCCGGAGGGCATTCGTCTGACCCCGCGCCACTACGCCTATCTGAAGATCTCCGAGGGCTGCAATCACCGCTGCAGCTTCTGCATCATCCCCGGCCTGCGCGGCGACCTGGTCAGCCGCTCGATTGGCGAGGTGCTGGCGGAGGCCGAGCGCCTGGCCGAGGCCGGGGTGCGCGAGATCCTGGTGATCTCGCAGGACACTTCCGCCTACGGCGTGGACGTGAAATACCGTACCGGCTTCCACGGCGGGCGCCCGATCCGTTCCGACATCGCGCATCTCGCCGAGGCCCTGGGGCGGCTGGGGATCTGGGTGCGGCTGCACTACGTCTATCCCTATCCGCATGTGGATCGCCTGATCCCGCTGATGGGGTCCGGCGAGGAGGGCGGGCTGCTGCCCTATCTCGACATGCCGCTGCAGCACGGCCACCCGCGGGTGCTCAAGGCGATGCGCCGTCCGGCTGCGGCGGAGAAGGTGCTGGAGCGGATCGCCGACTGGCGCGCGCAGGTGCCGGACCTGACCCTGCGCTCGACGTTCATCGTGGGCTTCCCCGGCGAGACCGAGGCCGAGTTCGAGACCCTGCTGGACTTCCTGCGCGAGGCGCAGCTCGACCGCGTCGGGGCCTTTGCCTATTCGCCGGTGGACGGGGCCGAGGCCAATGCCCTGCCGGACCCGGTGCCCGAGCCCGTGCGCCAGGAACGCCTGGCGCGGTTCATGGAGGTGCAGGCGGAGATCAGTGCCGAGCGCCTGCGCCGTCGGGTGGGCACGCAGCCGGTGGTGCTGGTCGACGGCACCGACGAACACGGCGTCGTGGTCGCGCGTTCGGCCGCGGAGGCGCCGGAGATCGACGGGGTGATCCGCGTGCCGGATGCCGATCCCGACTCGGTGGAGGCGGGGGACTTCATCGAGGTGCGGGTCACGGACACCCGCGAGCACGACCTGATCGCCGAGGTCGCCGACCCGGACGAGTGACCGGGGCGGCCTCGCTCGGCGGCCGTGCTCAGCCGCCGTTGCGTTTCGGGGCCACCGGTTCCGGCGTGGCGTCCCAGATCTTCTCCGCGTAGTCACGCACCGTGCGGTCGATGGAGAAGAAGCCCATGCGCGCGATGTTGGTGAGCGCCGCGGCGTTCCAGCATTCCGGCTGTGCATACAGCGCGTCGGCCCGCTCGCAGGCCTCGCGGTAGGCGGGGTAATCGGCGAGCACGAAGAACGGATCCTGATGGCGCAGATAGTGCCCCAGTTCCGCATGGGTGGCGTTGTCGTCGCAGGTGAAATAGCCCTGCTCGAGCATCTCCACCGTACGCGTCAGGGCCGGGCGCCCGGCGAGCATCGCCTCGGGGGGCTCGCCGCGGGCGCGGTGGGCGACCACCTCGGACTCGGTCATGCCGAAGATGAAGATGTTCTCCTCGCCGACCGCGTCGCGGATCTCGATGTTGGCACCGTCCAGCGTACCGATGGTCAGCGCACCGTTCAGGGCCAGCTTCATGTTGCCGGTGCCCGACGCCTCGAAGCCCGCGGTGGAGATCTGCTCCGAGAGGTCCGCCGCGGGGATGATCACGGTCGCGGCGCTGACCTCGTAGTTGGGGATGAACACGCACTTCAGGCGGTCCCCCACCTGCGGGTCGTGGTTGATGATGTCGGCGACCTCGTTGATGACCTGGATGATGTCCTTGGCGCGCTGGTAGCCGGGGGCCGCCTTGCCGCCGAAGATCACCACCCTCGGGGGCACGTCCTCGCCGTCGCGGATGCGGTTGTACAGCTCGATCACGTGCAGCAGCTTGAGCAGCTGGCGCTTGTATTCGTGGATGCGCTTGATCTGTACGTCGAACAGGACGTCGGTGCGGATGCGGATGCCGGTGCGTTCGCGCACCAGCGCGGCCAGGCGCTCCTTGTTCTTGCGCTTGACCTGCTGAAACTTCTGTTGAAGCTCCGGATCCGCGACCCAGGGCTCCAGCGCGCGCAGGCGTTCAAGGTCGTACTGCCAGTCGTGGCCGATCTTTTCGCCGAGGAACTCGGTCAGCTCCGGATTGGCCTGGATCATCCACAGCCGGGGGGTGACGCCGTTGGTGACATTGACGAAGCGTTCCGGCCACAGCTGGTAGAAATCGGCGAACAGGGTCTGTTTCAGCAGCTCGGTATGCAGGGCGGCGACGCCGTTGATCTGGTGTGAACCGACCACCGCCAGATGGGCCATGCGGACGTTGCGCCCGCCTTCCTCGTCGATCAGCGACAGCCGCTTGAGGCGTTCCTCGTCGCCGGGGAAGCGCCGGCGCACCATCTCGAGGAATTCGTGGTTGATGCGGTAGATGATCTGCATGTGCCGCGGCAGCACGCGGGTCATCAGGTCCACCGACCAGGTTTCCAGGGCCTCGGGCATCAGGGTGTGGTTGGTGTAGGCGAATACCTTGCGGCACAGCTCCCAGGCACGGGCCCAGTGCAGCTCATGGCGGTCCATCAGCAGGCGCATCATCTCCGCCACCGCGATTGCCGGGTGGGTGTCGTTCAGCTGGATCGCGACCTGGTGGGGCAGGTCGTCCAGGGTATAGCCCAGCTCCAGGTGGCGATCGAGGATGTCGTGCAGCGAGGCGGCGACAAAGAAGTATTCCTGCTTCAGCCGCAGTTCCTTGCCGATGGCGGTGGCGTCGTTGGGGTAGAGCACCATGGAGATGCTCTCCGACTGGCTCTTGTCGGCCACCGCGCGGATGTAGTCGCCCTCGTTGAAATAGCGCAGGTCGAAGTCGCGGGTCGCCTTGGCCCCCCACAGGCGCAGGTTGTTGACGTTGCGCCGGCCATAACCCGCAGTGGGGTAGTCATAGGCCATCGCCAGGATCTGTTCGCCGTCTTCCCAGGAGTAATGTACCGATCCGTCACTCCGGTGGTGTTCCACCACCTCGCCGTAGAAGCGGATCGGGTATTTGCGTTCCGCGCGCGGGAACTCCCAGGGGTTGCCGTAGCGCAGCCAGTTGTCCGGGTGCTCGACCTGACGGTAGGGCTCGAACTGCTGGCGGAACATGCCGTACTCGTAGCGGATACCGTAGCCGAAGCCCGGATAGCCCTGGGTCGCCAGCGACTCGAGGATGCAGGCGGCCAGGCGCCCGAGGCCGCCGTTGCCCAGCGCGGCGTCATCCTCCCAGGCAACGATCTCGTCGTAGTCCTGTCCCAGCTGAGCGAGGGCCTCGCGGGTCTCGTCGAGGATGCCGGTGTTGCGCAGGTTGGCCTCCAGCATGCGCCCGATCAGGTATTCCATCGACAGGTAATAGACCCGCTTGACGTCTTCCGCGTCGAACTGGCGGCGGGTCAGCAGCCGGCGTTCGATCATGCGTTCGCGCACCGCGAACGAGGTGGCATCGAGCCAGTCGCGCTGGGTGGCCTGTTTCGGATCCTTTCCGACGAACCGCACCATGGCATCGCGGATGGACTGTTTCAGGCCCTCGGTATCGTGCGGGAGCGGGCTGAGCGGGGGGGCCGTAGTGTCGGCGCTGGTGGACATCTTTTTTCTCCGGGGGGTTGCGGCCGGACACGCCCGCCATCGACCCCGGCGCCGTTCAGGCGGGGCGGTCGATGGCGCGGTGTCCAATATCGGTACGGAAGTATATACCCTCGAAGCGGATTTCCCCGAGGGCGGTGTAGGTCTTTTTCTGCGCGTCGGCATAATCGGTCCCCAGACCAACCACGCACAGCACGCGGCCTCCGGCGGTGATGACCTGCCCATGGTCGTCGATGGTGGTGCCGGCATGGAACACGCGGGCGTCGGGAAGCGGCTCCACCGCCTCCAGGCCCTCGATCACATCGCCCTTGCGGTATGCGTCCGGGTAGCCCTCGGCGGCGGCGACCACGCCCAGCGCCACGCGCGGGTCCCAGCGGGCCTCCACCTGGTCGAGCCGGCCGTCCAGCGCGGCCTCGACCAGACCCGCCAGGTCGCTTTCCAGGCGCATCAGGATCGGCTGGGTCTCCGGGTCGCCAAAACGGCAGTTGAATTCCAGCACCTTCGGGTTGCCGTCGGCATCGACCATGATCCCGGCATACAGGAACCCGGTATAGGCCTCGCCGTCGGCGGCCATGCCGCGCACCACGGGTTCGATGACCTCGTGCAGGATGCGGTCGTGCAGGGTGTCGGTGACCACCGGGGCCGGCGAATAGGCACCCATGCCCCCGGTGTTGGGGCCACGGTCGCCGTCATCGCGCGCCTTGTGGTCCTGCGAGGAGGCCAGCGGCAGCACGTGCTCGCCGTCCACCATGCAGATGAAGCTGGCCTCCTCGCCCTGCAGGAATTCCTCGACAACCACCCGGTGCCCGGCCTCGCCGAAGGCATTGCCGGCCAGCATGTCGCGTACCGCGGCGCGCGCCTCGTCGGTGGTCTGCGCGAGGATCACGCCCTTGCCGGCGGCCAGGCCGTCGGCCTTCACCACGATGGGCGCGCCGTGGGTGTCAATGAACGCCAGCGCGGCGTCCTCGTCCTCGAAGCTGCCGTACGCCGCCGTGGGGATGCCGTGGCGCTGCATGAAATCCTTGGCGAAGGATTTCGATCCCTCCAGGCGCGCGGCGTCGGCGGTGGGACCGAAGATCGGCTGGCCGGCGGCGCGGAAGGCATCCACCACGCCCGCAACCAGCGGTGCCTCGGGCCCGACCACGGTGAAGGCGACATCCTCGTTCCGGGCCACGGCTAGCAGGCCGTCGATGTCGGTGGCGGCGCAGTCGACGTTCTCGCAGCCGGGTTCGCCGGCGGTGCCGGCATTGCCCGGCGCGACCAGCACCCGCGCGACCCGCGCGGACTGCGCCAGTTTCCAGGCGAGGGCGTGTTCACGCCCGCCGCCGCCGATCACCAGGACGTTGATGGCCGTTTCGTTCATGAGCGTTCTCCTGCGGCCGCGATCAGTGGCGGAAGTGGCGCATGCCGGTGAAGACCATCGCGATGCCGTGCTCGTCGGCCGCGGCGATGACCTCCTCGTCGCGCATCGAGCCGCCCGGCTGGATCACCGCGGTGATGCCGGCGCTGGCGGCGGCATCGATGCCGTCGCGGAACGGGAAGAAGGCGTCCGAGGCCATCACCGAACCGGCCACCTGCAGGCCCTCGTCGGCGGCCTTGATCCCGGCGATGCGCGCGGAATACACCCGGCTCATTTGACCGGCGCCCACGCCGACGGTCTGCTGGTCACGGGCATACACGATGGCATTGGATTTCACGTACTTGCCCACCTGCCAGGCGAAGGCCAGGTCGCGGTTCTCCTGCTCGGTGGGGGTGCGCGCGGTGACGATCTTCAGGTCCACGTCGCCCAGCGAGCCGCGGTCGGTATCCTGTACCAGCAGCCCGCCCCCGATGCGCTTGTAGTCCAGTCCCGGGGCCGCAGGGGCGTCGGGGATCTCCAGCACGCGCACGTTCTTCTTCGCGGACAGCGCGCGCAGGGCCCCGGGGGTGATCTCCGGTGCCATCACCACCTCGACGAACTGCCGGCTGACGATGGCCTGCGCGGTGTCACCCTCCAGCGGGCGGTTGAACGCGATGATGCCGCCGAAGGCCGAGGTCGGGTCGGTCTGGAACGCGCGCTCGTAGCTCATCAGCTGCGACGGGGCGACCGCGACCCCGCAGGGGTTGGCGTGCTTGACGATCACGCAGGCCGCCTCGTCGAACTGGCGCACGCACTCCCAGGCTGCGTCCGCGTCCGCCAGATTGTTGTACGACAGCGACTTGCCCTGGTGCTGGCGGAAACTGGCGAGCGAGCCCGGCGCGGGTTGCGGGTCGCGGTAGAACGCCGCGTTCTGATGCGGGTTCTCGCCGTAGCGCAGGGTCTCCACCCGCTGGAAGGTCGCGTTGAGCTGGCCGGGGAAGCTTTCCCGGTGGCCGTCGTCGTCCAGTGCCGACAGATAGTTGCTGATGGCCGCGTCGTAGCGGGCCACGTGGTCGAACGCCGCCACCGCGAAGCGGAAGCGCAGCGCGGCCGGGATACCGCCGTGTTCGTCCAGGGCTTCGACGATCGCGCGGTACTGGCCGGGATCGGTGGCCACGGTCACGTCGCGGTAGTTCTTGGCGGCCGCGCGCAGCATCGCCGGGCCGCCGATGTCGATGTTCTCGATCGCCTCTTCCAGTGTGGCGTCGGGGCGCGCCACGGTGTTCTCGAACGGGTACAGGTTGACCACCAGCAGGTCGATCGGCGGGATGTCGTGGGTCTCCATCGCCCCGGCGTCGGTGTCGCGCCGGCCCAGCAGCCCGCCGTGGATCCGCGGGTGCAGGGTCTTCACCCGACCGTCCATGATCTCGGGGAAACCGGTGTGTTCCGAGACCTCGGTCACCGGGACCCCGTGCTCGCCCAGCAGACGCGCGGTGCCGCCGGTGGACAGCAGTTCGGTCCCGCGTTCGTGGAGGTGGCGGGCGAGTTCCACCACGCCGGTTTTTTCGGAAACGGACAGCAGCGCGCGGCGCACGGGAGCCTGGGTAGTCATGGGACCTCGAAATCGCGTCAAAACGGCCATTATAGCGAAGGTGTCGGGGATGTCGCGGCCGTGCGGGCGGGTGCAGTGCCGGACGGTGCGGCCGGTGGCCGATTTGTAATTTGGGCGCAAAACCTTTAGCGTATAAAAACACTTTCGGACACAACGCCTGCGTTCCGACGCAACGCATGGCACCGTTTGCGATCCCCGAGCCAGGCGCGCGAAAGCCGCCAGACCACGGCTCGGCACCCGGGCAACCACCGAATCCTTCCGGGTGTCAGGAACCGCCGGCCAGGCCGGCGCCGGATGCTGGAAACAACGCATCCGTATCGGGAGCCCGCGATGACGGGCCGCCCGTACCCGGTCCTCGCAGGAGAAGTTTCATGCCAGCGACCCGGGGTGCGGGATCGTCTTCGGTCGTGCAGGCGTTGTAACCCGGTGCATCCGTGGCCACGAGGGCCGGACGCACTTCATTGCAGCAAAGCCAAGAGGAATCAGCATGTCAGCGAACGTGAAGAACGATCAGGATTTCGGCGACGAGCCGATTGAACGCCGCGATACCGACAACTACCACCAGGAATACACCACCGGTTTTGTCGACAAGTGGGACGACCTGATCGACTGGGACAGCCGCGCCAAGAGCGAGGGCACGTTCTTCATCGAGGAACTGAAGAAGCGTGGCGCCAAGCGCGTGCTCGACGTCGCCGCCGGCACCGGTTTCCATTCCGTGCAGCTGCTTGAGGCCGGCTTCGACGTGGTGACCGCCGACGGCGCCCACGAGATGCTCGTGAAGGCCTTCGAGAACGGCCGTTCGCGCGGCCACATCCTGCGCACGGTGCAGGCCGACTGGCGCATGCTCAACCGCGACATCTACGGCCGCTACGACGCCGTGGTCTGCCTGGGCAACTCCTTCACCCATCTGTTCAACGAGCACGACCGCCGCAAGGCCCTGGCCGAGTTCTACTCCGCCCTGAACCATGACGGCGTGCTGATCCTGGACCAGCGCAACTACGACACCATCCTGGATCACGGTTACTCGTCCAAGCACACGTACTACTACTGTGGCGACGACGTGCAGGTGGAACCGGCCCACGTCGACGAAGGCCTGGCCCGCTTCCAGTACCGCTTCCCCGACGGGTCCGAGTACTTCCTGAACATGTTCCCGCTGCGCAAGGCCTATGTCCGCCGTCTGATGCGCGAGGTCGGTTTCCAGCAGATCGAGACCTACGGGGACTTCCAGGAGACCTACCGCGAAGCCGATCCGGATTTCTTCATTCACGTCGCCGACAAGACCTATCTCGAGGACGAGAATCGATGAGCCAGGACTATTCCGACGTCGTTGAAACGGCGCGCGACTACTACAACAGCGAGGATGCCGACACCTTCTACAAGATGGTGTGGGGTGGCGAAGACCTGCACATCGGCCTGTACGAGTACCAGGACGAGCCGATCGGTGACGCCAGCCGGCGCACCGTGGCTCACATGGCCGACATGCTGGGCGAGCCGGAGCCGCACTGGCGCGTGCTCGACATGGGCGCGGGCTACGGTGGCGTGGCCCGCTACCTGGTGGAGAACTACCGCTGTGACGTGACCGCGCTCAACCTCTCCGAGAAGGAAAACGAGCGCGATCGCGAGATCAACCGGGCGCGTCAGCTGGACCACAAGATCACCGTGGTCGACGGCTCCTTCGAGAAGGTGGACGAGCCGGACGAGTCCTACGACGTGGTGTGGTCCGAGGATTCGTTCCTGCACAGCCCGAACGAGGACAAGTACAAGGTCATCCAGGAGGCAGCGCGGCTGCTCAAGCCGGGTGGCTGGCTGATCTTCACCGATCCGATGCAGACCGATGACTGCCCCGAGGGCGTGCTGGATCCGATCCTTGCACGCATCCACCTCGATTCGCTGGCCTCCCCGTCCCTGTACCGCGATGCGGCGCAGAAGGCCGGGCTGCGCGAGATCGGTTTCGAGGAACATTCCGGGCAGATCTCGACGCACTACGGTCGGGTGAAGCAGGAACTGGAGTCGCGCGAGGAGGAGCTCAAGCGCTTCATCTCGCAGGACTACATCGACCGCATGAAGCAGGGCCTGCAGCACTGGGTCGACGGGGGCAACTCCGGGTACCTGACCTGGGGCATCTTCCGCTTCCGCAAGCCGGAATAAGAAGGCCCGTTATCGCGGGTCCTGCGGGCGTGCGTCGTCCGGGGCCCGCCAGGCTCCGCCCCGTCGACCCTCGGCGGGGCGGAATCGTATCTTGTAGTCCATGCGGGGTGCGTTCGGGATCCAGTACCCGAGATAGACATGCGGCAACCCCAGGTTCCGCGCATGCTCGATCTGGCACAGGATGCCGAACGTGCCCAGCGCACGGGCCGGAAGGTCCGGCTCGTAGAAGGTATACATGGCCGACAGCCCCTGCGGCGTACGATCGGTGATGGCGACGCCGAGCAGTTGTCCGGCGCGGCGGAACTCCAGTAGCTCCACCGGGGCGCTGCGTTCCGTCAGCATGCCGGCGTATTCCTCGCGATTCATCTGCTCCATGCCGCCACCCGCGTGGCGGTTGCGCAGATAGCGCAGGAACAGCGGCATGTGTTCGTCCAGGTCGGCCTCGGTGCGACCGTCGCCCGCCCCCGGCGGGGCGCGATATTCGATATCGAGGTCGGCGTTGGCGCGCAGGCAGCGGCGCTGGCTGCGGTTCGGGCGGAAGGCGGCCACCGGTATGCGCACCGGCACGCAGGCATCGCAGGCGGGGCAGTGGTGGCGATAGACAAAACGGCCGCTGCGGCGAAAGCCCTCGGCCAGCAGGGCCCCGAAGCCGGCGGCATCCAGCCGGGCCTCGGGGTCGACCAGCAGGGACTGCATCTCGCGCCCGTCCGTGATGTACGGACAGGGCTGCGGGGCAGTCAGATACCAGCGGATCGGGGATTCCTGCATTCCGCTATCCTGACAGCTCCGGCCCGGGGCGCCAACGCATACCGGGCCGTGCCCCCGCCACCGGCGGGACATGACCGGGGTTCGATGCCCGGCATGCTAAAGTAATGACATTTGAAACCAATGGTGTACGGCACATGACGGCAACGCGACAAGATCTCGAGAACGCCCTGAAGGAACGCATCCTGATTCTGGATGGCGGCATGGGCACGACCATCCAGCTGTACGATCTGCAGGAGGCGGACTATCGCGGCGAGCGCTTCAAGGACTGGGAAGGCGACCTCAAGGGCAACAACGACCTGCTCTCCCTGACCCGCCCGGACATCATCGAGCAGATCCACAACGATTACCTCGAGGCCGGCGCCGACATCATCGAGGCGAACACCTTCAACGGTACCCGCATCGCGATGGCGGACTACCACATGGAGGATCTTGTCCCCGAGCTGAACCGCGAATCCGCGAAGCTCGCGCGCAAGGCCGCCGATGCCTGGACCGAGAAGACCCCGGATCGTCCGCGCTACGTGGCCGGCATCCTCGGCCCGACCAACCGCACCGCTTCCATCTCGCCGGACGTGAACGATCCGGGCGCGCGTAACGTCGATTTCGACACCCTGGTCGAGGCCTACAAGGAGGCCGCCGAGGCGCTGGTCGAGGGCGGGGTGGACCTGCTGCTGATCGAGACGGTGTTCGACACCCTGAACGCCAAGGCCGCGATCTTCGCGGTCAAGACCCTGGAAGACGAGCTCGGGAAGGACCTCCCGGTGATGATCTCCGGCACCATCACCGACGCCTCCGGTCGTACCCTTTCGGGCCAGACCACCGAGGCCTTCTGGAATTCCGTGCGCCATGCGAACCCGATCTCCATCGGTCTGAACTGCGCGCTGGGGGCCAAGGAGATGCGCCAGTACGTGGCCGAGATGTCGCGCATTGCCGACACCCACGTGTCCGCGCACCCCAACGCCGGTCTGCCCAACGAGTTCGGTGACTACGACGAGACCCCGGAGCAGATGGCCGCGGACGTCGGCCCGTGGGCCGAAGAAGGCCTGCTGAATATCATCGGCGGCTGCTGCGGCACCCTGCCGGAGCATATCCGCGCGATCCGCGAGGCGGTCGAGAAGTTCCCGCCGCGCAAGGTGCCGGAGGTCTCTCCGGCCTGCCGCCTGTCCGGTCTGGAGCCGTGCAACATCGACGATAACTCGCTGTTCGTGAACGTCGGCGAGCGCACCAACGTGACCGGCTCGCGCAAGTTCCTGCGCCTGATCCAGAACGAGGAATACGACGTCGCGCTGGAAGTCGCGCTGAACCAGGTCGAGGGCGGCGCCCAGATCATCGACATCAACATGGACGAGGGCATGCTGGAGTCGCAGGATGCGATGGTCCGCTTCCTCAATCTGCTGGCCGGCGAGCCCGACATCGCCCGCGTGCCGGTGATGATTGACTCCTCCAAGTTCGAGATCGTCGAGGCCGGCCTGAAATGCGTGCAGGGCAAGCCGGTGGTCAACTCGATCTCCATGAAGGAGGGCGAGGAGAACTTCATCCGGCAGGCCGAACTGTGCCGCCGCTACGGCGCCGCGATCGTGGTCATGGCCTTCGACGAGGATGGCCAGGCCGACAACGAGGACCGCCGCGTCGAGATCTGTACCCGCGCCTACAAGCTGCTGACCGAGAAGGTCGGCTTCCCGGCCGAGGACATCATCTTCGACCCGAACATCTTCGCGATCGCGACCGGCATCGAAGAGCACAACAACTACGGCGTCGACTTCATCGAAGCGGTGCGCCGCATCAAGAAGGACCTGCCGCACGCCCTAGTCTCCGGCGGCGTGTCCAACGTGTCGTTCTCGTTCCGCGGCAACGAGCCGGTGCGCGAGGCGATCCACGCGGTGTTCCTGTACCACGCCATCAAGGCGGGCATGGACATGGGCATCGTCAACGCCGGCCAGCTGGCGGTCTACGACGATATCGACGCGAAGCTTAAGGAAGCGGTCGAGGACGTGGTCCTGAACCGCCGCGATGACGCGACCGATCGCCTGCTCGAGCTGGCCGAGGAGTACAAGGGCCAGGGCGGTGGCAAGAAGGAAGAGAACCTCGAGTGGCGCGAGTGGGAAGTCAGCAAGCGCCTCGAGCACTCCCTGGTCAAGGGTATCGACACCTACGTGGTGGACGACACCGAAGAGGCCCGTCAGGCCTACGACCGCCCGATCCAGGTGATCGAAGGCCCGCTGATGGACGGCATGAACGTGGTCGGCGACCTGTTCGGCGAGGGCAAGATGTTCCTGCCGCAGGTGGTCAAGTCCGCGCGCGTTATGAAGAAGGCCGTGGCGCACCTGATCCCGTACATCGAGGCCGAGAAGACCGGTACCGAGAACAACGGCAAGATCCTGATGGCCACCGTGAAGGGCGACGTGCACGACATCGGCAAGAACATCGTCGGCGTGGTCCTGCAGTGCAACAACTTCGAGGTCATCGACATCGGCGTGATGCAGCCGGGTGCCGAGATCCTGAAGGCCGCCAAGGAGCATGATGTCGACGTCATCGGTCTGTCCGGCCTGATCACCCCCTCGCTGGAGGAGATGGCCAACTTCGCCGCCGATCTGGAGCGCGAGGGCATGACCACGCCGCTGATGATTGGCGGGGCGACCACCTCGCGCGCCCACACCGCGGTCAAGATCGAGCCGAACTACTCCGGCCCGGTGGTCTGGGTGAAGGACGCCTCGCGTGCGGTGGGCGTGGCCCAGAGCCTGATCAGCCCCGAACTGCGCGAGAACTACGCCGCCGAGATCCGCGAGGAATACGAGAAGCTGCGCGTGCAGAACGCCGGGCGCAAGAAGAAGGTCCAGTGGCTGTCGCTGGAGAAGGCCCGCTCCAACAAGCCGGAGATCGACTGGTCCGCCTACGCCCCGACCAGGCCGAAGGCGCTGGAGACCGACGACCTGCCGGGCGAGCCGACCGTGCTGCATCCGCACGGCGATGGCTCGGTGCTGCTGCGCTTCGATGACTTCGACCTGAACAAGGTCAAGGAGTACATCGACTGGACGCCGTTCTTCCATTCCTGGCAGCTGCATGCGGCCTACCCGCGCATTCTCGAAGACGAGAAGGTCGGGGAAGAGGCACGCAAGCTGTTCAAGGATGGCCAGGAGATGCTGCAGCGCATGATCGACGAGAAGTGGGTGACCTGCCGCGGCGTGGTCGGCTTCTTCCCGGCGAACAGCGTCGATGACGACGACATCGAGGTCTATGCCGACGAGAACCGCAGCCAGGTGCTGAAGAAGCTGCACCACCTGCGCCAGCAGACCGAGAAGCGTCGCGGTCAGCCCAGCCACTCGCTGGCGGACTTCGTGATGCCGAAGGAGGCCGGTGGCCCGGACTACATCGGTGCGTTCGCCGTCAGTGCCGGCGGTGACGTGGATGCGAAGGCCGAAGAATATGAAAAGGCCAACGACGACTACCACGCCATCCTTGTGAAGAGCCTGGCGGACCGCCTGGCCGAGGCCTTTGCCGAGTGCATGCACGAATACGTGCGCAAGTACTACTGGGGCTACGTCGCGGACGAGCAGCTGGCCAACGAGGACCTGATCGAAGAGAAGTATCAGGGCATCCGTCCGGCACCCGGTTACCCGGCCTGCCCCGAGCACACCGAGAAGGCCACGCTCTGGGAGCTGCTGCAGGCGGAGGAAAACGCCGACATGACGCTCACCGAGAGCTACGCCATGCTGCCGGTGTCGGCCGTCTCCGGCTGGTACTTCGCGCACCCGGAGTCGCGTTACTTCGGCCTCGGCAAGGTCAACCGCGACCAGGTCGAGGACTATGCGAAGCGCAAGGGCATGTCGTTCGAGGAGGCCGAGCGCTGGCTCGCGCCGAATATCGGCTACGACGACAGCGACGAGGCCAAGGCGGAAGCCGCGGCCGAGCGCGAGGCGCGCAGCGCGTAACCGCAGGGTCCGCCCTGCGACCCGAATCAGGCCCCGCCCCGTGCGGGGCCTTTTTCGTGGGTGGAATACCGTGGAAGACCTGCCCCGGTTTCCGCGCGTCGCCGGATGTTTGTATCCTGCAGGCATGTCCCGGCGGGCGCCCGCGCTCGTCGCCCCATCCCAACGGAGCCCCGCATGACCTCAGGTCAGGAAAGCGATTCCACCCAGCACGTCCTCACCCTGCGCCAGACCCGGCTGGAGGACTATGACGACATCCGCGAGATCATGGAGCGGGTCTACCAGGACCTGGACGGGGCGTGGAGCGAAGCGCAGTTCCGCTCCCAGGTGACGCGTTTCCCCGAAGGCCAGATCTGCATCGAGGACAACGGGAAGGTGGTGGCCGCCGCCATCAGCCTGATCGTCGAGTACAAGCGCTTCGGCGATCACCACAACTACTGGCAGATCACCGGCAACGGCTTTCTCACCACTCACGACCCGGACGGGGACACGCTCTACGGCGTGGACATCTTCGTGCACCCCGATTACCGCGGCCTGCGCCTGGGGCGGCGCCTGTACGACGCGCGCAAGGAGCTGTGCGAAAAGCTGAACCTGCGGGCGATCGTGGCCGGCGGCCGCATCCCCGGATACGAGGTCCATCGCGACGAGATGACGCCGCAGCAGTACGTGGAGAAGGTCAAGAACCACGAGGTCACCGATCCGATCCTGACCTTCCAGCTGGCGAACGATTTCCACGTGCGCAAGATCATCACGGACTACCTCCCGGACGACGAAAAGTCCGGGGCGTATGCCACGCTGATCGAGTGGCTCAACATCTATTACGAGGAAAAGGAAAAGCTGATCGGCGGCAGCCGTTCGGACGTGCGCATTGGCGTGGTCCAGTGGCAGATGCGGCCGACCCCGGACCTCGATGCCCTGTTCCAGCAGGTGGAGTACTTCGTGGACGCGGTGTCGGGTTACCGCGCCGACTGCGTGTTGTTCCCGGAGTTCTTCAACGGACCGCTGATGGGCGCGTTCAACCAGGACTATCCGGCCGAGGCCGTGCGCCGCCTGGCGGAATACACCGAGGACATCCGCGAGGAGATGGTGCGTCTCGCGCTGTCCTACAACATCAACATCGTCGCCGGTTCGATGCCCGAATACCACGACGACGTGCTCCGCAACGTGTCCTACCTGTGCCGCCGCGACGGGACCTGGGATCGCCAGTACAAGCTGCACGTGACCCCCGACGAGATCGGCTACTGGGGGCTGCAGGGCGGCGACGAGGTGCATGTCTTCGATACCGACTTCGGCAAGATCGGCATCCTGATCTGCTACGACGTCGAGTTCCCCGAGCTGCCGCGGGTGATGGCCGATCACGGTCTGCAGATCCTGTTCGTGCCGTACTGGACGGACACCAAGAACGCCTATCTGCGGGTACGCCGCTGCGCCCAGGCCCGGGCGATCGAGAACGAGTGCTACGTGGTCATGTCCGGCTCGGTGGGTAACCTCCCGCGGGTGGAGAACATGGACATGCAGTACTCGCAGGCCGCGGTGTTCACCCCTTCCGACTTTGCGTTCCCGCACGACGCGGTGGCCGCCGAGGCGACCCCGAACACCGAGATGACCCTGATCGTGGATCTCGACCTCGACAACCTGAAGGAACTGCGCAACCACGGCTCGGTGCGCAATCTGCGGGACCGTCGGCGGGATCTCTACGCGATCGACTGGAAATCCAGCCCCGTATAGAGACGTCCGGAGCCAAAACGTGAAGATCTTCCGCGGATCCCCGCCGGGGCGGGGTGGTATTGTTCGATCATCAGCCGTAATCTGAACTACGGACGTGTCGTCCGCTGCCGTGGGCGCAGGAGGCCACGGAAAGGCATCGAGGTTTTCAGGGGGTAACCATGGCGGAAGCAGTGACGAGCGAAACGCCCGGGGCGTCTGCCGGCGGGCCGCGTACGGCCGTTCTGGTCGTGGACGATTCCAAGGTGATCCGCGTGGCCCTGCAGCGCATCCTCCGGGATACCCATACCGTGTACGAGGCCGCGGACGGCGAAGAGGCATGGGCCCGCCTGCAGGAACAGAACGACATCGGTCTGGTGCTGACCGATCTCTCCATGCCCAGGCTCGACGGGCAGGACCTCCTGATGCGCATCCGGGACGGCGCCGACGGCGTTCCCGCGGATCTCCCCGTGGGGATCGTTACGGGGCAGGAGAACGACGAACAGTCCGAGGAAGACTGGCGTTCCATGGGCGCGAACGCCGTGCTCAAGAAACCGTTCGTGCCGGGACGGGTCCGCGAGGTGGTGGCCGAGCTCCTGCCAGAGCATCCCGTGGCCGACGAGGAGACCGAGGCCGAGCTGCGCCACCTGCGTGACGAGGTCGAGCGGCTGCGGCGCGAACTGATGCTGCGCCAGAGTTCCTCCGGGGATCGCGAGCTGCACAACGAACTGGACCGGCTGCGCCAGGCCCTCGCCGAGTCCCGCGACGATGCCACCGCTGCCTATCAGCGCGCCGACGAATACGAGGAAAAGAGCCGTTCGCTCGAGCAGGAGCTGGAAGAGGCGCGCCAGCGCCTGAGCGAGGCCAGCGAGACCCTGGAGCAGGCGCAGGAACAATCGGCGGAGGAGGCCGGGGCCGCGTCCGACGACGACCGCCAGCAGCGGGTGACCGAGCTGGAAGGCGAGGTGATCCGGCTGGAGCACGAGCTGGTCGAGCTGGAGCGCGAGCGCGACAAGGCCCGTGAGGAACGCGATGCGGCGAACAAGACCGCCGAGCGCCTGCGCGGGGAACGCAATCAGCAGACCGAACGCGCGTCGGCGGCGGAGGCCGCGCAGCACGAGCTGGAGACGCAGTGCTCCGATCAGGAGAGTACGCTGGCCCAGCTGCGCGACAGCCTTGAACAGCGTGAACGCGAGCTGTCGGAGGCGATGCACAAGAACAAGTCCCTGCGCGCGCGCATCCGTGATCTGGAGCTGGAGCTCAACGGGGGGCCGAAGGCCGCGCCGGAGGCCGAGGGGCCTGCCTCGGAGCAGGGTGGGGAGGCCCCGGCCGCGACCGGCTCCGGGAAAGCCAGCTTTGATCCCCCCAGCGATCGCCTGTGGTCGCGGCCATGGTTCCGCGGGGTGCTGGTGGCCGCGGTGCTGGCCGTGATCTTCCTGGGCGTGCTGATCTACCTCCGGGGGTTCTGAGCCCCCGGAGGTTCGTGCAGCGCCCGCGTCGGGCCTATTTCAGACGACGCTCCAGGGCCCCCAGCAGGTACTGCCAGGAATCCCGGTCGGCGCGTTCGTCATAGCCCACCGGCATGTCGAATCGCTCGGCGATGCTGTCGGCGTCGGGGTTGGTGAAGCTGTGCAGCACGCCACCGAAATCCACCAGGGTCCAGTCCGCGTCGGCGTTGTCCATCTCCTCGCGGAAGGCATCCACCTGTTCTTTCGGCACCATCGGGTCGGCCGCACCATTGAAGACCAGGACCTCGGGCTTGAGGGTGTCGGCCGACGCCGGGTGCTCGGTGGCCAGTGCGCCGTGGAAGCTTGCCACCAGGGCCAGATCGGCGCCGGCGCGTGCCGCTTCCAGCGCCACCGTGCCGCCAAAGCAGTAGCCCACGGCCGCCACCGGCTGGTCCGCGGTCTGATCGTGGCCGCGCAGGTAGTCGTGCGCGGCGCCGAAGCGCTCCAGCATCATGTCCCGGTTTTCGCGCACCTGCCCGGCGAACTCGCCGGCCTCGGACGGATGGTCCGCGGTGTGGCCGTCGCCGTACATGTCCAGCGAGAAGGCGGTATAGCCTTCCGCGGCCAGCTGCTCGGCGCGGCTGCGGGCGTAGTCGTTGTGCCCCCACCATTCGTGGACCACCAGCACGCCCGGACGCGGACCGTCGACCGACGGGTCCCAGGCGATGAAGCCCTCGAAGGTCTGCCCGTCGTGCTCGTAGGTCACGGATTCGGTGTGCAGGTCGGCCAGCGCCAGGCCAGGGAACAGTGAGGCCAGCGCCACGGCGGCACTCAGGGTTCGCAGTGGTTGCATGGGTGTCTCCTTGTCGAATCGCCGAATCGGCCATTCGAGTATGGTCCCGCTCCGGAATGCGAACAAGAGCGCCCGTTCCGGGATGCGTCGGGGCCGCGCAGGGGCTAAGCTGGAAATGCGGCGCGGAAAGGTAATGCCGCACGGGAGGAGATCCGATGAGCGACGAGACGGGCTTTGCGAGCCTCGAGGCCCGGGTGGAGGCGGCCGACCGGCTGCTGGCCATGCCGCAGGTGGTGTTCGAGGTCTCGCGGCTGCTGGACGACGACGAAAGTACCCAGCCGCAGATCGCTGCGGCCCTCGGGCGTGATCCCGGTCTGGTGGCTCATGTGCTGCGTCTGGCCAACAGCCCGGCCTACGCGCCGTCGCGCGCGGTGGATTCGATCGAGCGGGCGGTGGCGATGCTGGGGCGCGACGTCCTGCAGCGTCTGGTGGTGGCGAGTGCCGTGACGCGCTCCATGAACACCCTCCCCGAGCAGGAGCGTCTGCCGCTGGAGACCTTCTGGCGTCATTCGGCCTACTGCGCCGTCATCGCCCGGCAGCTGGCGCAGGCGGTGGCCCCGCGTGCGGCCGGCGTGGTCTTTCTGGCGGGCTTGCTGCACGACCTGGGCAAGCTGTTGCTGTTCTCGCAGTCGCCCGAAGCGGCGCACCGCGCCTTCCTGGCGAGCCTGGATACCGCGCAGGGCCCGTCGCCGCAGGCCGCCGAGCGCGAACAGATGGGCTTCGACCACGCCCGTCTGGGCGGGGCACTGGCCGAGCGCTGGGGGCTGCCCGAGGCCCTGGTGGAGGGCATTGCCTGGCACCACGATCCGCTTTCCGCCAGCGATCGCCATCGACCCTCGGTGGCCCTGGTGCATCTGGCCAACACCGGCGCCCATCTCGCCGAGATCGATTCGCGCGACTGGGCCGACGCGCCGCCGCTGGAGGAGCAGGCCTGGTCGATCGCCGGGGTCTCGCCGGAAATGCTGCTGCAGGCGGTGGAAGACGCCCAGCACGAGGTCCTGGCGGTGCAGGCCCTGTCCGATCCGGAGGTGGGTACGCCGGCCGGCTGATGGCCATGCGAGAACCCGGGCGGGGCGGCGGCGGTCTACCGGAACGACTGTGAGGAACTTGCCATGACCCGTTGCTCCCGCGCTTGCCCTGCTCCCGGAATACCGTGTTCCGGGCGTGTGCTGCGGTTGGCACTGCTGCTGATCGTCGGTCTCGGCGTGGTCGGTTGCGCCTCGGTGCCCGAGCGGCTGGGGCCGCTTCCCGACCAGCGCCTGGATCTGGCTACGGTGCGTGCCGATGTGGCTGCCGCCGAAGGTGCGCTCGTGGTCTGGGGCGGGGTGGTCGCGGGGGTCGATAATACCGACGACGGGACCCGTCTGGAGATCGTCGCGCGCCCTCTCGGACGCGATGCGCGGCCGCGGGAAACCGATGTCTCTCCCGGGCGGTTTCGCGTGTGGGTGGATGACTTCCTCGAACCGCGGGACCATGCCCCGGGGCGCGAGGTGACCGTGCGCGGACGGATTGCGGGCAGCGAAGAAGGCCGCATTGGCGAGCATGTCTACGAGTTCGTGCAGGTGGAGGCCGAGGCCGTGCATCTCTGGGAACGACGCCCGCCGCCGCAGGATCGACGGTACGATCCCTGGTACGACCCGTGGTATGACCCGTGGTACCACTCGGGCAAGCCCCGCGGTTACTACGGGCCCGGCTGGCGTCACCCCCGTCTGCTGCATCACGATCCGTATCACGACGGGCACTTCCGGTGAATCCGATGCACGAAGACAGATCCGGTAACCGTTGTTTGTCCCGTCGCGTGTCGGGCGTTGCGCGGGCTCTGCTGGCGGCCCTGCTGGCGCTGGCCCTCGCGGGTTGCGCGGCCACGCCGCTGGAGGCGCCGCGTCCCGCCGAACCGGTGGAGCCGCGCGCGGTTACCGCCGAGCGGCTGCCGCAGACCGACCAGATGTGGGGCGGCGTCATCGCCGAGGTCGACCACGGCCCCGAAACCACCGTGCTGGAGGTTCTGGCCTATCCATTACGGGGGCAGGAGCCACGCACCGGGGCGGCCAGTCAGGGGCGTTTCCGGGTCGTGGTGGACGGCTTCCTCGATCCGGTGGATTATCGCCCCGGGCGCCGCGTGACGGCCACCGGACCGGTCACCGCGGTCGAGACTGGCCGGATCGGCGAGGCGGAATACCGCTTCCCGGTACTGGAAGCCCGGCAGCTGCATCTGTGGCCGGCGGGCACTCCCGCCGCGCCCGGACGGGTGAACTTCGGCATCGGTATCGGGATCGGACTGTGACCCGTTCAACCGTTTCAATCAGGGAGTGACATGCAAGCCATCCAGTTCAACGAGCCCGGCTCTGCCGACGTTTTATACCTGGGCGAATGCCCCGACCCGGTGATCCGCGAGCCCGACGAGGTGCGCGTGCGCCTGCTGGCGGCCGGCGTGAACCCGGTCGACACCAAGGTCCGTGCGGGCGGCATGCTGGTCGAGGGCGCGCCGCACAACACCCCCGGCTGTGACGGCGTAGGGGTCGTCGAGGCCTGCGGCGACGCGGTACAGAACGTTCGCCCGGGGCAGCGCGTGGCGTTCTGTTTCGGTGGCACCGGCGCCGACCCGGGGACCTGTGCCGAACAGGCGGTGGTGCCCGAGGCCGCCCTGGTGCCGGTGCCCGATGCGGTCTCCGACGCCGAGGCGGCGGCGCTGCCGCTGGCGTGGATCACCGCCCGGGAGGCGCTGATCGACCGCGGCGGCCTGCAGAAGGGCGACTATGTTCTGGTGCATGCGGCCAGCGGAGGAGTCGGGCAGATGGCGGTGCAGCTGGCGCGGGCCGCCGGTGCCCGGGTGCTCGGGCTGGTGCGCAGCGATGCCGGTGTGGAGGTGATGCGTGCCCTGGGAGCGGATCACGTCGACATCCGCAGTGACCGTGCCGCGACGGATATCGCCGCCTTTACCGACGGACGTTATTTCGACCTGGTGCTGGATACCGTCGGTGGTGACACCTTCGTCGAGGGACTGGGGCAGATCCGCTTTGCCGGGCGCCTGGTGACCCTGCTGGCACCGCCCGACGGCATGGACTGGAACCCGGCGCGGCTGCAGAACGCGGCTATCCATCTGGAGCTGATGCTGACGCCGATGCTGCAGCGCAGCCGGACGGGGCTGGCGCGTCAGGCGAAGATCGTGGCCGACGGGCTGACACGCCTGGAGGCCGGCACCCTGGAGGTCAACGTCGAGGACGTCTTGCCGCTGGCGCAGACCGCGGAGGCGCACCGGCGGATCGAGGCCGGCGGGCGTCGCGGCAAGCTGGTATTGCGCATCCCTGACTGATGCGGGCCCGACCGAGGCGGGCCTGAGCGGGGAGCCGGGTCTTCAGCCGCCGAACAGGTGGCTGAATACCCGCGCCCCGCCGATGTAGGTGCCGGCGGCCGAGCCCAGGGTCGTCAGCAGGAACACCAGCAGCACGCGCGAGACCCGGTTGTGCCACCAGCCCCGGGCGTGGGTGGTGTCCTGGCGCAGGCGGGCGAAATCCGAGACTCGGGGCTTGCGCAGGAAGATCTCCGCGGCGGCAGCCACGAAGCCGACCCCGATGGTGGGGTTCAGGGAGGTCAGCGGCGCGGCCAGCGCCGCGGTCAGCAGGGTCAGCGGATGGGCCAGGGCGATCGCCGCTCCCACCGCGGCCAGTCCGCCATTGATGACCACCCAGTCGATGATCATCTGTATCCCGATGTCGGGGTTGCGCAGGAATCCGATCACGAAGCCGGTGAGGATCACCCCCACCACGACCCACGGGACCACCTTCGGCCAGCGGGCCTTCGGCGGGGCCTGATCGAGTTCGTCCAGGATCTCGTCCGGCGGCTGTTGCTGCTGGCCGACCTGTTCGGCGATGCCGGCCAGGTGCCCGGCGCCGACCACCGCGAGGATGCGCCGGTGCTCGCCGCTGGCGGCCATGCGCCGCAGATGCGCGGCCATGTACAGGTCACGTTCGTGGATCAGCGTGCCGTACAGGGCTTCGGACTGCTCGGCGAACTCGCTGAAGGTGTTCTCCAGCATGTCGCCTTCCTTCAGGCGCTCGATCTCGCTCTCGTCGATCTTCTCGCGGCTGAGCACGCTGCCCAGCAGGCCGCCGACCAGACCCATGCGCTGCCACCACGGCACGGCCCGGTAGGTGCGCCGCAGGGTCAGGCCCAGATCGCGGTCGATCAGTGCCAGCGGTACGCCCTGGTCGAGGGCGCCGTCCATGGCCGCGCGCATCTCCGCACCCGGCTCGATCCCGTACTGCTCGGCCAGACGCTGCTGATAGGCCCCGAGGGCGAGGCTGGCGGCGATCATCGGGGCCTGGCCCTGGCGGATCACGCTGAACAGATCCATGCGGCCCAGCGCATCCGGGTCCAGCATGGCCCGCTGGCGGCTTTCGCACAGCTCGATGGCGACCGCGTCGAAGCTTTCGGTGTCGATCAGGCTGCGTACCCGGTCCGCGCTGGCCCGCGAGACATGGGCGGTGCCCAGCAGCACGACCTCGGTGTCCCCCAGCTGCAGTACGCGATGGGGTTCGCTGGCGATCAGGTCCTCGACGTTCGGAGTCATGTTCGGGCCGGTGGGCTGTTTTCGGGTGATCGAATCCTATCAGGCTCGTCCGCCGCCTGCCGGTTCACGGGGCGGGCGACAACGGCTCACCCGGGGTCTCCGGGCCTTCCGCCGGGCCGCGCAGGGAGTCCAGACGCTCCAGCACGCGCCGGCCGCGTTCACGCGCGCTGCGCAGCCCGGCGTGTTCGGGGTCGAGGTCCAGGGCGCGTTCCCAGGTGTCGAGAGCCTCGTGAATGCGGCCGGCGGCGTAATGCGCGCTGCCCTGTTCCAGCAATTCGGCGGTGCGTGCGTCGCGTTGCTCCTCCCAGCGTTCGCACAGGGCATCGTGGCGGTCGCGAGCGCTGTCATCCAGGCGGTCGGTGGCGATGTTGCGGCAATGCTCCCGGGCCGCGATCAGGTCCTCCTCGTCCAGCGCGCGTTCCAGTGCATCCAGCAACGCCGTGCTGTCTTCCTGATTCACTGGTTCGGGGTCCGGCCGGAGTTCGGCCTCCAGCTCGGCGATGCGCCGGTCGCGCTCCGGATCGGGCTCGAGTTCGCGCGCCAGCCGCAGACGTTCCAGTGCGGTCTCGGGGGCGGCGTCGCGGGCATCGCGGTCGAGCTCGGCGGCGAGGCGGGCGCCACGGCGGCGCAGATCGTCGATGTTTTCGGGCAGGGTGTCGTCATCACGCGCCAGTGGCTGCATGATGTCCAGCAGCCGCAGGCGTTCGGCCAGGGCCCGTGCCTCCATCATTCGGTGCCGGCGCTCCAGGGCGCTGAGACCGGTGCGGCGGTCCCGTTCCAGCTCGGCGATGCGGCGCTGGCGTTCCTCGCTGGCCGGCAGTCGGGCATCGGCCTCCTCGAGGATGTCCAGGGCCCGCCCCACGGCGCCTTCGGCCGCCAGCTCCCCGGCCTTTTGCAGGGCGTTTTCCGCGGCCTCGGCCGCGCGGGCCTCGATGGTCTCGCGGCGGTCTTCACGCGCTGCCCGCTCCTCGTCGGGCAGTGCGTCGAGGGTTTCCAGTGCCGCGCCATAGTCGCCTTCGGCCACCAGCCGATCGACGCGCGTGTCGGGGTCCTGAAGCGGCTCCAGCAGGGCGCAGCCGTGCAGCGTGGCGAGCGCCAGCAGCACCGCGAGCAGGATGTAACGGATCCGGCGTCGGGTCATGCCATGGTCCGCGAGGGGTGCACCCGCACCACGTCGACCGGCTCGCTCAGGCCGTGGAGGGCATGCTGGCCGAGGTCTTCCTGCACCAGCTTCCCGGTATTGTGCTGGCTCATGTGGGGATGCTCCATGAAATCGCGCGTGGTGACGAGGCCCCCGGGGGGTGCGATGGTCACCAGGCGGGCGGCCAGATTGACCGTCTCGCCCACCACCGTGAACTGCATGCGTTCCCGGGCCCCCATGTTGCCCGCCAGCATCTCGCCGGCATACAGGCCGATGCGGAATTCCACCCGCCGTTCGCCGCGTGCCTCGCGCTCCGCATTGATGCCGGCGATGGTGTCCAGCAGTGCCAGGCCGGTACGCAGGGCGGTGATGCGATGGTCGGGATCGGGCCGGGCCGCGCCGAAGACCGCCATTGTGCAGTCTCCCATGTACTTGTCCACCGTGCCGCCGTGCTCCGCGATGCACTCGGTCATGGGGCCGAAGAACTCGTTGAGCATGCGTCCGAGTGCCTCCGGGGTGCACTGCTGGGACAGCGCGGTGTAGCCGGTGATGTCGGCGAACAGCACCGAGCCCTCGACCGCGCGGCCGCCCAGCTCCACGCGGTCCAGGTTGTCGAGGATGTCCTCGGCCACTCCGGTGGAGACATAGCGTCGCAGCGCGGCCTCGACCTGATCCTTGCGCAGCAGGTCGTGGGCCATGGTGTTGAACGCCTCGGTCAGCTGGGTGATCTCGTCGCGCCGCAGCACCACCCGCGGGTCGTCCTGGTCGTCCGGGCCGGGCTGCATGCGTTCGCGCATGGATTCGGCCAGGCGTTCCAGCGGGCGCACCAGGCGCTTGGAGATGTCGATGGCGAGGATCAGGCTCAGCAGGAACACGATCGCGGCGGTGATGACGCCCGCATTGATGGTGTTGCGCATCAGTTCCTGCATCGGTGCCGAGTCGATCCGGGCCTCGATGTAGCCGACCTGGACGTCCTGGAATCGCACTTCCTGCCGGTAGGGTTCGGCCCCGGCCGTCAGCGGCCAGACCCCGTCGGCGTCGTCGGCCGGCGGAGACCCGGCCTCGGCGACCCGGCCGCGGTCGATGGCGTAGGCGGCGATGTGCTCGACCCGACCGTCCTCGACCAGCGAGTTGAGAAGGGTCTCCAGCGTGAGGTGATCTTCGGCGAGGATCAGTTCACCCGAGGTGCGGGCCACCGGGGCGACGGTCAGTTCGGCCTGGGCCTGGATCTGGTTGTTCAGCACCGTGCTGACCTGGCTGAGGATCACCCACGCCAGCACGCCGATCCCGGTCAGGGTGAGCCCGGCGATCACCGCGACGATCTTCCAGGCGATCGGCAGATAGCGGGGCGTGAAATCCGCGGGGCGCCGCTGTTCCGGTGGCCCCCCGCGACGGAACAGCCGCATCATGCCGACGCTCCGGAGCCGGGCGGGTCCAGTTGTTCGGTAATCCAGGCATGCCAGACGGCCTGCAGCTGCGGGGCGCGGGCCGCGATCGCCGGGCGCCGGGCCAGATCGCGGCGGAATACCGGTGCGCCGGACAGGTCCGCCATCGCGCCGCCCGCCCGTTCCAGCATCAGGGTGCCGGCGGTACTGTCCCACAGCGCCTGGCCGCCGTGCAGGTACAGATCCGCACGCCCGGCCGCCAGCCATGCCCATTCCAGGGCGCAGGCGCCGAGGTTGCGCTGCGAAGCGAACGGGGCCGCGTCCAGCAGCGCCCGTCCCAGGGTGCGGGGAACGCGCTTGTAGTCGACCAGGGCGATGCAGCGCCGGATTTCGGGTGGAGCGGTGGCGGCGGTGTCCGGCTCGCTGCCGTCCAGCAGCAGCGGGCCGTCCTCCGTGACGGAAAACAGTTCGCCGCGCACCGGGTCGAGGGTGGCCCCGTGGGTTACCCGCTGGCCCTCGATGCGTGCCAGGGAGATGGCGAAAAACGGCAGCCCGGTGGCGAAATTGCTGGTGCCGTCCAGGGGGTCCAGCAGCCAGAATGCCGGGGCTTCGTCGAGCACGCGCTGCTGTTCCGGTTCGTCCTGTTCCTCGCTGAGCACCGGTTCGTCGATGCCGCAGTCCCGCAACAGACGGCGCACCGCGGCATCCGCGGCATGGTCGGCCGGGGTGATCACCGATCCGTCCGCCTTGTAGTCCACCCGTGTGCCGCTGGCGAAACGCGGCAGGAGCTCTTCCCGACCGATGGTCCGCAGGCCTTCCAGAAGGGCGGAGAAAGGGATGCTGTTGCCGTTCATGCGGTTTCCTGGACGGGGCCGGGCCTCGTCTGTGCGGCGCCGGGACCCGGGGATGGCGGCACATCCGGCGGATCGGCGGGCGTTTGCGGTGTCAGTATGCGTATCATACCGATCCATGACCGGTGTGTTGATCCTGTTAGCCCTGGCCGCGCTGGTGGCCTACCTGAACGCCAACTGGCGGGCGCACGAGCGCGCGCGGCATATCGCGCGGCAGGCATGCGACCGCGCCGGCGTACAGTTTCTCGACAGCAGCGTGGTGCGGCGACGGCTGCGGCCGGTGCGTCATCGGGGCAATCCGGTGCTGCGGCGCGAATACGTGTTCGAGTTTGCCGGCGACGGCGTGGAACGGCGGCGGGGCTGGCTGATCCTGCGCGGGGCGGCGCTGGAGCGTATCACCCTGGACTGGCCCGAAGGCGGGCGAACGGTGGATGAAGTCGGAGGCGGCAGTCATGACCCTGAGTGAGTTGCGCTACGCGGTGGCCGTGGCCGATGCGCGGCATTTCGGCCGGGCGGCGGAGGCCTGTCACGTGTCGCAGCCGTCGCTGTCGGTGGCGGTGCGCAAGCTGGAGGACGAACTGGGCGTGATGCTGTTCGAACGCGGCCACGGCGAGATCAGCGTGACGCCGGCCGGCGAGCGGGTGATCGCCCAGGCGCGCCAGGTGCTTTCCGAGGTGGAGCAGCTGCGCAACGTGGCGGCACAGAGTCAGGACCCGATGGTGGGGCCGCTGCGGCTCGGGGCGATCTACACTATCGCGCCGTACCTGCTGCCGGAGCTGATCCCGGTGCTGCACGAACGCGCGCCGCAGATGCCGCTGGTGATCGAGGAAAACTACACCAGCCGGCTGCGTGAACGCCTCAAGCAGGGCGATCTGGACGTCATCATCGTGTCGCTGCCGTTCGAGGAACCGGGGATCGTGACCCTGCCGCTGTATGACGAGCCGTTCGTCGGCGTTCTGCCGGGGAGTCATCCGCTGGCGGAGCGGGATACGGTCGAACTGCAGGAGATGGCGCAGGAGACCCTGCTGCTGCTGGGTGCGGGGCATTGTTTCCGCGATCAGGTGCTGGAACGCTGCCCGGAGTGTCAAAAAACCGTCACCGCGGACGGCAGTACCCCGAGCAACCTGGAGGGGTCCTCGCTGGAGACCATCCGCCACATGGTCGCCTCCGGGATGGGCGTGACCATCCTGCCGTGCACCGCCGCCGGGGCCGACCGCTACGCCCAGCGGCTGCTGGCGGTCCGGCGTTTCGAAGAGCCCGTGCCGTCGCGCCGCGTGGCGCTGGCCTGGCGCAGCCGGTTCCCGCGGCCGGAGGCGGTGGAGGCCCTGCGTCAGGCGATCCTGCAGACCCCGCTGACCTGCGTGGACTTCATCCGGCCGGGAGACGGCGACGGCTGACCCGCTGCCGGTCCGTCAGTGTCGGGCCAGCACCCGGTCGCGTCCCGAGGTCTTGGCCGCGTAAAGGGCCTCGTCAGCCGTCTGATAGAGGCCTTGCAGGGTCGTGTGGCGGCCCAGCGCGGCCACGCCGATGGAGGCGGTGACGGCGGCCACCCCGTCGCTTTCGACGGCGGCGTCCTCCTCGCCACGCGCGCAGACCCGCACGCCTCCGATCGCCTGCCGGATCCGTTCGGCGCAGTCCATGCCGGCGCGCAGGTCCGCCCCGGGCAGGACCACGAGGAACTCCTCGCCCCCCATGCGCACGGACAGGTCTGACTGACGGGTGGATTCGCGCAGGGTACGGGCCACCTCGCGCAGGATCTCGTCGCCCACGGTATGGCCGAAGCGATCGTTGAGCTGCTTGAAGTGGTCCAGATCCACCGCCAGCAGCGACATCGGGCGCTCCTGGCGCAGACAGTCGGCCAGCCACTGCTCGCCCTGGATCTCGAAGGCCCGCCGGTTGCCTAGGCCGGTCAGCTCGTCGCGTTCCAGGTTGGCCCGCAGGCGGCGAAAGCGCCAGGCGTTGTGCAGGGCCGGGGCCGCCAGGCCGAGGATGGATTCCACCAGGGCCTGTTCCTGGTCGTCGAAGCGCCGGCCGCGCATCAGCACCAGGGAGCCGAGGTCGGTGCCGTTGTAGCTGAGGGCGTATTCGATCCGATGGCGGTCCGCTTCTCCGCCTTCACGGATCTCGCCGTCGTCGGTGGAATAGATCCAGCCGCTGTGCTCCAGGTGGCCGACCAGATGCTCGTTGATACGGTCGATCACCGCGCCCAGCTCCAGCGTGGCGGTTACCGTCTGGACGAATCCCAGGGCGTCCAGCGGCGCGTTGCGCTGCGGTCCCCCGCCGTTGCTGGAGACCAGGCGCAGGTTGGTGGCGTTGTTGTCGCTGTTCATGGCTGCCTCGCGGTGATCGATGATTCCTGGCCGAAGCAGAAGCGAGAACCGTGCCAGGTTCACAAAATGCTGTTTCCGATTGGCTTTTTGCCAGTCGAGGCGGGCGGGGTGTCGGGTTGCCGGCACTTTTTTCGGGCGGGCCGGAAAAAATCCGCCGGGTCGACCGGCAAAAAGCGGCAGGATTTCGACGCCATTCAGGATGGCGGCACGCCACGTGCACATCGAACGGCGTTTCCCTATGCTGCCGCACCGTACAGGCCACCGTGGGAGAAGTGCCGCCATGATCCGCATGCACAACGTTGAACTGCGACGCGGACGCCAGATCCTGCTGCAGGGGGCGGAACTCACCGTGCACCCCGGCTGGCGGGTCGGCCTGACCGGCGCGAACGGTTCCGGCAAGTCCAGTCTGCTGGCCGCGCTGCAGGGCGAACTGTCACTGGATGCCGGATCCATCGAGCAGCCGGACGACTGGGTGGTCGCGCATCTGCCGCAGGAGGTTCCGGGCAGCGCGCGCCCGGCGGTGGAGTACGTGCTGGACGGTGACGCCGAACTGCGCGAACTGCAGCGGCGCCTCGAGGAAGAACACGACGGGGACGGGGCGGAACAGGCGCGGCTGTACGCGCGCCTGGATGCGATCGACGGCTGGACCGCCGAGGCCCGCGCCCGGCGCCTGCTGGCCGGGCTCGGGTTTTCCGACGCGGACGGCGACCGGCCGATGTCGGATTTCTCCGGCGGCTGGCGCATGCGCCTGGGGCTGGCGCGCACCCTGATGACCCGCTCCGACCTGCTGCTGCTGGACGAACCCACCAACCACCTGGACGTGGAAACCATCGTCTGGCTGGAAGGCTGGCTGGCACGTTACCCCGGCACCGTGATCGTGATCGCCCACGACCGGCGTTTCCTCGACGCCGTGGTCACGCATATCGCCCATATCGAACGCGGCGCCCTGACCCTGTACAGCGGCGGCTACACCCAGGCCGAGGCCCGGCGCGCCGAGGCCATGGCGCAGAGCGAGGCGGCCGCGGCGAAGGTGGCCGCGGAACGCGCCCATCTGGAGCAGTTCGTGCGGCGTTTCCGTGCCAAGGCCAGCAAGGCGCGCCAGGCCCAGAGCCGGCTCAAGCGGCTGGAGGCGCTGGAGGACGTCGCGGTGATCCGGGCGGCGCGCCCGGTGCACCTGCATATCCCGTCGCCGCAGCGGCTGCCCGACTCCCTGCTGGCCCTGGACCACGCGACCGTGGGCCATGGCGAGTCGCGGCGTCTGCATCCGGCCAGCCTGCGGTTGCGCCCGGAGGACCGGGTCGGGATCCTCGGTCCCAACGGTGCCGGAAAATCGACGCTGCTGGCCCTGCTGGCCGGCGAGCTGGAGCCGGATACCGGCGAACGGCAGCCGGCCCCGGACCTGCGCATCGGTTATTTTGCCCAGCATCAGCGCGAGCAGCTGGACCTGGCCGCCTCGCCGCTGGCGCATCTGCAGCGGCAGGATCCGCGCGCTGCGGAACAGGACCTGCGCAATTTCCTCGGTGGGCTGGGGTTTGGCGGCGAGCGGGCCGACCGTCCGGTGGGCGAGTGCTCCGGGGGCGAGCGCGTGCGCCTGGTGCTGGCACAGCTGATGTGGCAGGCGCCATCGCTGCTGCTGCTCGACGAACCCACCAACCACCTGGATCTGGACATGCGCGAGGCGCTGGGCGAGGCGCTGGAGGCCTACGCCGGGGGACTGGTGGTGGTGGCCCACGACCGCGAGCTCCTGGCGCGGGTCTGCGACCGCTTCTGGCGGGTGGAGGACGGTCATCTGAGCGAATTCGACGGCGATCTCGATGACTATGCTCGTGAACTCCAGGAGCGTCGGAGCCGGGATGAAGCGGGACCGGAACCGGCCGGGCCGGGTGGTGCGGCGGTGGCTTCCGGAGATGAAGCCGGGGGTGGCCCGGCGTTGTCGCAGAAGGATCGCCGGCGCGAGGCGGCGCGGGCCCGCGAGGCCCTCAAGCCCCTGCAGCAGCGCGCCGACCGCGCCGAGGCGGAGTGCGCGCGCCTGCAGGAGCGGCTGGACGCGATCGAGGCCGAACTGGCTGACGGCGAGCTGTACACCGGTGATGCCGAGGCCGCGGACCGCCTGGCGGCGCTGACGCGCGAGCAGGGCGAGCTGCGTCGCCGGCTGGAGGACCACGAAGGGGAATGGATGGAGGCCATGGAGGCCCTGGAAGCGGCACGCCCCGATGCCGGAGGCTCCCCGGCGGAGAAGTGAAAGGCCGACCCTTGAACTCGGAAATTTTCGGGTCTATATAAACGGGTGAGTGCAACGAAACGAGGAGTCATGCGATGAACGCACAGGAGCTGAATCGTCGTTGTGTCGAACTCTTCCATCACCCGGACGCGCAGAACCACATGTGGCATCCGCGGATGTTCTGGGAGACGAATCAGGTCGAGAACCCGAAGCCCGAGGACCTGCAGCGGCCGAAGGTGGATCTGCGCGAACTCGAGGTCCTGCTGTCCGAGGTCACGCACCAGCCCTCGGAATGCGCGGACGAGCTGGAAAAGGAAGAGCCGGGTCGCGTGTCGCTGATCCGGCACATGACCGATCGCGGCGACATGCCGTTTCTGCATCGCCCGCATTGAACAACGCCGGGGTTGTCCGGTGCCGGATCGGCCAGGGGGCTGGCCTCCTGCGCGGTGGGCCGGATCATGGCCGTAGGAGGCCGGCCCTCCGGCCGATGGGGTCCGGCGCCGGATCGGCCAGAGGCTGGCCTCCTACTGGATGATGAAGTTGGAGAAGTACAGGGCGTCGATCAGCGGGGCGCCGGCAAGCTCTTCCATGAGCTCGCGCAGCTCCTCCACGGCTTCGTCGCGCAGCGCTTCGCGGCCGTCGCTGCGGCGCACTTCAGCCGGGTCGCGTCCGCCCATGACGTGGATCAGCCGGTCGCGGACCGCGGGCATGTGGTCGCGCACTCGGTCCGCGTCTTCCTGTGAGGCGGTCTCCAGCTGGATGTTCGTCTGCAGGTAACGGGCCGCGCCGGGGTCCTCGAGGTTGACCACCAGGCTGTCCAGGGTTACGTAGCGCGAATCGCCGTCTTCCGCTGAGGCCGGGACGGCGGCCAGCGCCAGCAATACAAGCAGGATCAGGGCCGGGAGCCCGGTGCGGGAGGCGGCCTGTTTCACGGATCGGGGCATCATGTCGGTCTCGGTTCGGGGATGGATGTCGCGACCGCCGCTGCGCGGCGATGGGGCTGCTGGCGGAAGTAACCCGCCATTTCCTCGTAGACCGCGGGCAGGTCCCGCCGCAGGCGGTCGGGCTCGAAGAAGAAGGCCTCGGCGGCCACCGCGAGGAATTCCTCGGGCGCGGTGGCGGCATAGGGATCCAGCGGCAGGTCGTCCTCGGATACGCCCGGGGCGTCGACCCGGGTATTGAACCATTCCCAGGCCTCGCTGAAGGCGGCGGTCCAGGCGGCCGGGTCGCGGTCGCGCGGCAGCGGCGGGAAGCCGTTCACGTCGCCGTTGCCGCCGTCCAGGATATGCGTCACCTCGTGTACCACCACCGCGCCGTGTTCGAACACATCGTTCCACGACAGGATCACCGGGCCGCGCTCCCAGGCCTCACCGGCCTGGGGCATCGCCCCCCGGTGCACGATGCCGTCCTCGTCCACCCATTCGTGATCGGGCACGAAGGTGTCGGGGTAGATCAGCACGGTATGCCAGTCGCGGTAGGGTTCCAGCCCCAGTTCCAGGACCGGCAGGGCGGCGTAGGCGGCGATCACGTGGCATTGCCAGGGTTCCGGTTCGTGGTCGATCCCGACGAACTCCTTGCTGCCCAGCAGCCCCTCGATGCGTTCACGCAGGCGTTCGGCCTCCGCCGAGTTCAGGGTGCGGATAAACGGGACCCGCCGGCGCAGGTCGGTCCATTCGGTGTCCGCCAGGGTCACGCGCCGCCCGTCGCCCGCCCGGGGCGGGCGGCCCAGGCTGCGCAGCCAGTCTCCCAGGCGTCGGGGCAGGGGCAGGTTCACGATGGATGCGGATCCGAAGGGATGAATGACCAAACTGCCAGAACCCGCGCGCGCTGCAAAGCGCCCCCCGGGAAGTGCACGGGAAAGCGCGGGTGTCTGGCCGGTGTTACCCCAGGGCCTGGCAGAGGTCGTCGATCAGGTCCTGCGGATCTTCCAGGCCGACCGACAGGCGCACCATCGAACCGGTGATCCCGCGGCGTTCGCGTTCCTCCGGCGACACGCCGTGATGGGTGGTGGTGACCGGCTGGGTCACCAGACTCTCGGTGCCGCCCAGACTGGGGGCGATGGCGAACAGGCGCAGGCGGTCGACCACCGCGCTGGTGCCCTCGGTGTCGGCATCCAGTTCGAGGGTCAGCATGCCGCCGAAGCCGTACATCTGTTCGCGCGCGAGCGCATGCCCGGGATCCCCCGGCAGGCCCGGGTAGCGCACGCGGGTAACCCGCGGGTGGCTCTGCATCGCCTCGGCGATGGCCCGGGCCGCGGCGTTCTGATGGCGGACCCGCACCACCAGCGTGTGCAGGCTGCGGGCCAGCTGCGCGCAGGTCTCCGGGGCGGGCGTGGAACCCAGGTTCTTGCGCCACCCGGCCACGGTCGCGATGTGCTCCGCCGAGCCCATCAGGGCCCCGGCCGTCAGGTCGGAATGGCCGCCCAGGTATTTGGTGGCACTGTGGCTGACCAGGTCGGCACCCAGCGCCAGCGGGTTCTGGTTGACCGGCGAGGCGAAGGTGTTGTCGACCGCCAGCAGCGCCCCGCGGGCGTGCGCCCGGGCGGCGATCTCGGAGATCGGAAACACCTCCAGGGCCGGATTGGTCGGGGTCTCCAGGAACACCAGTCCGGCACCCTGTTCCAGGCAGGCGTCCAGGCGGTCGAGCTCGTCGCCCAGCAGGAACTGCGTGCGGATGCCGAGCTGCGGCAGCTGCTCCGAGAGCAGTTCCATGGTCCCGCCGTAGGCATCGCCGATGCAGACGACCCCCGCGCGGCCCAGGGCCAGGAACAGCGCGGTCTCCGCCGCCATGCCCGAACTGAATACCAGCGCGGCCTCGGCTCCTTCGAGGCTGGCGAGCTTGGATTCCACGCTGCGGATGGTCGGATTCATGCCGTAGCGGGTGTACAGGCTCCCGCTGGTGCGGCCCTCCACCACGTCCAGAATGGCCGCGGTGGAGCGGTACTTGAAGGTGGTCGTCGGGTAGATCGGCGTCAGTGCGCTGCCATGGGCATCGCCGATCTCGCCGGCGTGGATGCAGCGGGTGGACAGGCGTCGATCGTCGGATTCGGCCATCGGCGGGCTCCCGGTCGCGAGGGGTGTGTTCGGCTCAGGCACGCCTGGCCGCGCCGGGGCATTCTAACCGCCGGTCAGGCGTGGCGCAGGGTGCCGTCGAAGTAACGCTGCAGGAAGGTGTCGAAGTCCAGGGTGTCGGCCGCTTCGATCTCCGCCTGCTCGGCCAGGCTCTGGCGCGCCAGGGCCTCCAGCATGTCGGCGCGCGGCAGCGGTCCGTTGGAGCGGAACGCCTCGCGGTGCTGGGCCGACAGGCGCCGGGCGTGCACGTGGAACCCCTCCTCGCGCGCCATCATGTCTTCCAGCATGCGCGCCGACGGGGTCAGGTCGGCCTGCTCGACCTTGCCCCACTGCTCGCTGAGAGCGCGGCGATACGGGTCGCCCGGGCGGTCCTGGTCGAGTACGGCGGCCACCGGGCGCATTAGCGCCAGCAGTTCGCGCGCCCAGTCCGCCAGTGGAGTGTCGCCCTGCGGACGCTGGAGTTCCAGTCCGGGGCGCCGGCCATAGTGCGCCACCTGCAGCAGATTGGCGTCGATTGCGTCCAGCTCGCCCGGGCCGAACGCGGGGCTGGGCTGCAGCAGGCAGGCGAGGGCGAACGTCTCGAGAAAGCGCAGCTGGGTCTCGTCCACGCCGAGCGGGTGCTGGGCGTTGATGTCCACCGAGCGCAGTTCCACGTACTCGATCCCGCGGGCCTCCAGCGCGTCGGTGGGCTTTTCGAAGCGCTCCAGCGGCTGTTTGGGCCGCACGGTGGAGTAGTACTCGTTCTCGATCTGCAGGATGTTGGCGTTGAGCTGGCGGTATTCGCCGTCGACCTTGACCCCCAGCGCCTCCCACTCCGGGCTGGGGGTGTTGATCGCGCAGCGCAGCGAATCGACGTAGCCGGCCAGCGAGTTGTAGTCCGCCTTGATGCCGGTGTCCGCCTCCTTGCGGTTGGTGTAGCCGATATCGCCCATGCGCAGGCTGGTGGCATGCGGCAGGTAGCTGGTGTCGTCGTCGAAGTCCTCCAGCGTGGTGCCGTGTCCCTCGAGAAACGAGTTGCAGACCGCCGGCGAGGCGCCGAACAGATACGGCACCATCCAGCCAAAGCGCAGCAGGTTGCGGATCATCCCCATCATGCGCGCGTCGCGGAATTCGCGGGTGTCGGTCTCGCCCAGCACCTCGGCCAGCGCCGGCCAGAACTCCTCGCGCGGGGAGTAGTTGAAATGCACCCCGGCGATCACCTGCATCTTGCGCCCGTAGCGGTGGCCCAGGCCCAGGCGATAGACGGTCTTCATGCGCCCGGCATTGGAGGGTCCGTAGTCGGCCACCGGGATCGCCGAGTCGTCGGCGGTTACGCAGGGCATGGAGGTGGACCACAGGATCTCGTCGCCCACGCTGGCCGCGGCGAACGCCTGCAGGTCGTGGAGGAAGCCGAGGGTCTCGCGCACGTCGTCGAACGGCGGGGTCACGAACTCCAGCAGGGCCTCGGAGTAGTCGGTGGTGATGTACGGATGGGTCAGCGCCGAACCCAGTGCCGGAGGATGCGGCGTGCGCGCCGGCGCGCCGTCCGCGCCGACACGCAGGGTTTCCTTCTCCAGGCCGATGCGGCCATGCAGGCTGCCGGCGGGGAGCCGTTCCGCCAGTCGCGCCACCAGAGCCTGCAGATTGCGTTCGTCGCTTCCCACGTGCGGACCGCCTTGCTGGATCGAACTTGCTGGATGAAGGGGCGAAAAATACCGGAATGTGCCGCTCCGGTCACCGGGCCGGGGGTGCCGGTTCTCTTCTTTCGCCTCTGCCGGTATATTAGAGCTGGCTGATATTAGAGAGGGAGGCCGGCATGAGCAAGAACCCGGAGGAGCATGATCCGCGCGAGCTGAGTGACCGCGTGATCGATTTCCTGCGCGCCCCGGCCACCCTGCTGTTCCTGGTCGGCCTGGTCGTCGGGGGGCTGGCGATGCACCTGTTCACCGAGCCGGAGGTCCCGGAGGGCATGCTGCTGGTCACGGTCCACAACGACACTGACGAGATGATCGAGGCGATCCATTTCAGTTTCAGCCACGGTCAGAGCCTGACGGAGATGCGCGAAGGTCGTATCCGGCCGGGCGAGCGCCGCGACGTGGCGCTCAACCATCCCCCGGCGGCCGGCTTCAACATGGAGGTGCGCTACGCCGACGGCGAGGAGCAGGCGTTCTGCGCCAACCGTGGCGTGGAAGGCCGGCGTCAGGAGGTCCGCCTCTACCGTTGAACCGGGCAGCGCGGTTTCTGGACAGGGCGCAAGGCCGTGAATAGACTCTGCACCTGCTCAGGGGAGTAGTCACCCCGTCCGCGCGTGACGGGGGCCTGCGTCAACATCATTGGCCCGCACGGGCCGTGGCGCAGGCAGCCGCATCCGGCCCGACGAGACCTGTGGCATGGACCTCCGGCCCGCCGTAACGGCGGCGGGCGTGCTCGTGGCCGGGCGGCGGGGGTCGATGCCACCGGTCATCGCCCGCCCGGCCCGGATCGCCCGTCATGGAACTCTTTCTCCTTTCCGTCTTCGCCGTGGCCGTGGCCGAGATCGGCGACCGGTCGATGTTCCTCGCCGCGCTGTTCGGCCTGCGCTGCAACCGCCTGTGGCCGGTGTTCTGGGGCATGGCTGCCGGGCTGTTCGCCAATCAGCTGGTGTCGGCCGTGGCCGGGGTGTGGCTGTTCTCGGTGATCGACGCCGACTGGCACCTGTGGCTGGTCGCGATCGCGTTCCTGGCCATGGCGGTCTGGGTGCTGATCCCGGAGGACGACGAGGACGGGGTGCCGGAGAACCCCTGCGCCCGCAGTCTGTTCTTCACCGCTGCGACCACCTTCTTCCTGTTCGAGATGGCGGACAAGACCCAGCTGGCCGTGGTCGCCCTGGCCGGGGCCTCCGGCAGCCTGGTGCCGGTGGTGCTGGGTGCGACCCTGGGGATCCTGCTGATCACCGTGCCCGGGCTGCTGCTGGGGCGGCGCTTTGCCGAGCGCATGCCGGTGCGCACGCTGCGCTGGTTCGCCGCGGCGCTGTTCCTGCTGATCGGCCTGTGGACCCTGCTGGAGGCGCTGGGATGGATGCCCGATCTCGGCATGCCGGACTTCTCCGGCGCCCTGCTGGAGGCCGCCGGCCGGAGTGGCGAGTGATTCCGGCGAGGAGGGTCGATACCGTTCGTTTTTGTCGTCGGATTTTCGCGAAAATCCGCGATTTTCATTCGATTGCATCGATGGGATCATCATCCGGACGAATCATCCGGAGGAATGGCCATGAGTCTGCTGATCAACGGCGAGCTGCGCGAAGGCTGGCTGGAGGAGGAATCCGACGAGAACGGCGAGTTCGTGCGCCAGGATCAGCAGTACCGCAACTACGTGACCGCCGACGGCAGCCCCGGCCCGCTGGGCGAGGGCGGCTACCCGGCCGAATCCGGGCGCTATCACCTGTACGTGTCGTATGCCTGCCCGTGGGCCCATCGCGCGCTGATCCTGCGCCGGCTCAAGGGGCTGGAGCCGCATATCGGGCTGTCGGTGGTGCACCACTACATGGGCGATGCCGGCTGGTCGTTCGATGACTGCGACGGCTGCACCGGGGACCGGGTGCACGGCTCGCGTTACATGCACGAGCTCTACACCCGCACCGATCCGCACTACACCGGCATCGTGACCGTGCCGGTGCTGTTCGACACCGAGCGCGACCGCATCGCGAACAACGAGTCGCTGGATCTGGTGCGCATGTTCAACAGTGCCTTCGATCACATCACCGGCAACACCCTGGATTTCTATCCGGAAGACCTGCGCGAGGAGATCCACACGGTCAACGACCGGGTGTACGAGAACGTGAACAACGGGGTCTATCGCTGCGGCTTCGCGACCACCCAGCAGGCCTATGATGCCGCCTTCGACCGCCTGTTCGAGACCCTCGACTGGCTGGAGGAACGCCTCGCGCGTGAACCCTTCCTGGTCGGTGACCGTCTCACCGAGGCCGACTGGCGACTGTTCACCACGCTGGTGCGTTTCGATCCGGTGTACTACAGCCACTTCAAGTGCAACCGCCAGCGTCTGAGCGACTTCCCGGCGCTGTCGGCCTATCTGCGCATGCTCTACCAGCGCCCGGGCGTGGCCGATACCGTGCGCATGGACCACATCAAGGCGCACTATTACGGTTCGCACCCGATGCTGAACCCGTCGGGGATCGTGCCGAAGGGGCCGGTCATCGATCTCGACGCCGCGCACGGGCGCCCGTTGGGCGCCCTCCCCGGGACCCTGCGGAACCCGGGCGAATGAACCGGGTCGGTTGGTCATGTACAGGCACCCGCCTGCCGGGCGGCCCTGCCCCGCGGGTGGCGTGATGAAAGGAGTCCATTGGTGAAGGCAAGCGGGATCATCGGCGGCATCCTGGTCCTCGCCCTGGCGGCGGGCGGGGCGTGGTGGCTGCAGCAGCAGGACGATGCCGGGGCCGCGCGCGCGACCCTGCCGGCCTCCGGCGAGCGTGACGAACGCACGCCGGTGCGCGTCAGCGAGGTGGCGCCGCGCGAGTTCGAGACCGTGATCGAGGCGCTGGGCACGGTCGCCGCGCGCGAGTCGGTCACGGTGCGCGCGCCGGTGACCGCGCGGGTGGAATCACTGGAGTTCGAGGACGGTGATCGCGTCGAGGCGGGCGATGTCCTGGTGGAGCTGCGCGCGGAAGAGGAGCGCGCGCGCCGCGACGAGGCCCGCGTGAGGGTCGAGGAGGCCAGCCGCGAGCTGGCGCGGGTGCGCGACCGGGTGGAGGACGGCATCGTGACCCGCCAGGAGGTCGACCAGCAGGCCTCGCGCCTGGCCGAGGCCCGGGCCGCGCTGGCCGCGGCCACGGCGCAGGTTGAGGACCGCACCATCCGCGCGCCTTTCACCGGCACCCTGGGCCTGCGCGAGGTGAGCCCCGGGGCCATGGTCACGCCGGACACCGCGCTGGTGGAGCTGGACGACATCCGCACGGTGCGCCTGGACTTCCCGGTGCCGGAGCGTTTTGCCGGGGCCATCGAACTGGGCATGCCGGTCACCGGGCACAGCGCGGTCGGCGATTTCGCGGCCGACGTGACCGCACTGAGCAACCGCATCGACGCGGCCACGCGCACCCTGAACGTGCGCGCGGTGGCCGACAACCCGGAACAACGCCTGCGCCCGGGCATGTTGGCCACGGTGCGCCTGGCGCTGGACCCGCAGCAGGCGCCGGCGGTCCCCGAGGGCGCGGTGGTGCAGACCGCCGACCAGCACTTCGTCTTCCGCCTGCAGGAGGATGAAACGGTCAGTCGCGACCGCATCCGCATCGGTCGCCGCGCGCCCGGATGGGTGGAGGTGCTGGACGGCGTGGAAACCGGCGACACGGTGGTTTCCGAGGGCGTTTCGCGGGTGCGTGACGGCATGACCGTGCGCGTGCTGGAGTCCGGAGACGACGGATGATCCTCTCGGATGTCGCCAATCGCCGGCCGGTCCTGGCGATCGTCTTCAACCTGCTGCTGGTGACCTTCGGCCTGATTGCCTGGGATCAGCTGCCGCTGCGCGAATACCCCGACGTCGACCCGCCGGTGGTCACGGTGGACACCAACTATCCCGGCGGCAGCGCGGAGATCATCGAGCGCGAGGTGACCCAGCGCCTGGAGGACCGCATCGCCGGCGTGGAGGGTATCCGCTACATGGAGTCCTCCAGCGACGACGGGCGCTCGCGCATCACCATCGAATTCGGTCTGGACCGCGACATCGACGCCGCCGCCAACGACGTGCGCGAGGCGGTCAGCCGGGCGCAGCGCAATCTGCCCGACGAGGTCGAACCGCCGCGCATCACCAAGGCGGATTCGGATTCCTCCCCCATACTCTGGCTCAACCTCTCCAGCGATCGCATGAACGCGCTGGAGCTGGCGGACTATGCCGAGCGCAATCTGGTCGACCGCCTGTCGGTGGTGGACGGCGTGGCACTGGTGCGTCTGGGCGGTGCACGCAGCTACGCCATGCGCGTGTGGATCGACCGCGAGGCGCTGGCGGCGCGCGACCTGACCGTGCTCGAGATCCAGGACGCGCTGGAGCGCGAGAACGTGGAACTGCCGGCCGGGCGGCTGGATTCCGACGAGCGCGAATTCCGCATACGCGTGGAACGCAGCTATCGCTCGCCGGAGGACTTCGAGAACCTGGTCCTGCGCCGCGGCGCGGACGGTCAGCTGGTACGGCTGGGCGACGTGGCGGCGGTCAACATCGGCGCCGACACCGAGCGCACCGAGTTCCGCGGCAACGGCGAGGACATGATCGGGCTGGGGATCATCCGCCAGTCCAACGCCAACGTGCTGGAAGTCGCCAGTGCGGTGAAGGCACTGGCCGCCGACCTGGAAGGCAGCCTGCCGGAGGGGACCTCGCTGGTCCCCACCTACGACGAATCGGTGTTCATCGAGGGGGCGTTGCAGGAGGTCTACGTGACCCTGGGCGTCGCGACCCTGGCGGTGGTCGCGGTGATCTATCTGTTCCTCGGCAGCTGGCGCGCCACGCTGATCCCGGCGGTGACCGTGCCGGTGGCCCTGACCGCGGCCTTCATCGGCATCAACCTTTTCGGCTTCTCGGTGAACCTGCTGACCCTGCTCGCGCTGGTGCTGGCGGTCGGGCTGGTGGTGGACGATGCCATCGTCATGCTGGAGAACATCCATCGGCGCATCGAGCGCGGCGAGCCCGGGCTGCTGGCCGCGTGGCGCGGGGCACGTCAGGTCGGTTTCGCGATCGTCGCCACCACCTCGGTGCTGGTGGCGGTGTTCGTGCCGCTGGCCTTCCTCGACGGCATGGTCGGGCGGCTGTTCGCCGAGTTCGCGATCGCGATGGCGATCGCCGTGGTGTTCTCCAGCATCGTGGCGCTGACCCTGGCGCCGGTGCTCTCCGGGCGCCTGATGCACAAGGGCGATGACGAGACCGGTGCGGCGCGTCTGGTGGGGCGGGCGTTCGGCGCCATCGAGACCGGTTACGGGAAACTGCTGTCCGGTGGACTGCGCGTGTCCTGGCTGGTAGTTCCGCTGCTGGGCGGGGTGCTGATCGGGGCCTGGTACCTGTTCGACAGCCTCCCCGAAGAATTCGCGCCGGAGGAAGATCGCGGTGCGTTCTTCGTGATGGTGGATGGCCCCGAGGGCGCCAGTTTCGACTACATGAGCCGGCAGATGGCCGAGGTGGAAGAGCGTCTGCAGCCGCTGATGAGCGAGCAAGGCGGACCGATCCGGCGCGCCCTGGTGCGCACGCCGCGCGGGTTCGGCGGCGTGGAAACGGTCAACGACGGTTTCGTGATCGTGATCCTCGAGCACTGGAACGACCGCGAACCCTCCGGGCGCGAGGTCATGAACTGGATCGAGGGCAGCGTCGGCGAGATGCCGGGCGTGGAGGTCCGCGCGTTCATGCGTCAGGGGCTCAGTACCGGTGCGCCCGGGCCACCCGTGCAGTTCGTGATCGCCGGGCCCGATTTCGACACCCTGGAGGAATGGGGCAACGCGGTGCTGGACGAGGTGCGCGACGTGGACGGCCTGCGCAACCTGCGGCTGGACTACGAGCCGACCCAGCCGCAGCTGAGCCTGAGCGTGGACCGCGACCGCGCCGGGGATCTGGGCATCTCCATGCGCGACATCGGGCGTACCCTGGACATCCTGCTGGGTGGACGGGCGGTGACCCGCTGGCAGGACCGTGGCGAGGAATACGACGTGATCCTGGAGGGGCTGACCGACCAGCGGCGCACCACCGAGGCCATCGACAACATCCACCTGCGCGCCGAATCCGGCGAGCTGGTGCCGCTGTCCAGCGTGGTGCGTTACGAGGAACGTGCCGGGCCGGCCTCGCTGTCGCGCTTCAACCGGGGCCGTGCGGTGACCCTGCAGGGCGGCGTGGGCGGCGACCTGACCCTGGGCGAGGCGCTGGACACCCTCGACGCGGCGGCGGAACGGGTGCTGCCGGACGAGGCGCAGATCGACTACAAGGGCGAGTCGCTGGACCTGCGCGAGGGCTCGGAGGCGATCCTGTTCGTGTTCGCGCTGGCGCTGCTGGTGGTGTTCCTGGTGCTGGCGGCCCAGTTCGAGAGCTTCGTGCACCCGTTCGTGATCATGCTCACCGTGCCGCTGGCGGTGGTGGGCGCCTTGCTGGGGCTCAGCCTGACCGGGCAGACGCTGAACATCTACAGCCAGATCGGGATCGTGATGCTGATCGGGCTGGCGGCGAAGAACGGCATCCTGATCGTGGAGTTCGCCAACCAGCTGCGCGATCGCGGGCGTGAGTTCCGCGATGCCGTGATCGAGGCCGGACGCCTGCGCTTGCGCCCGGTGCTGATGACCGCACTGACCACCGTGGCCGGTTCCATCCCGCTGATCCTGGCCTCCGGCCCGGGCGAGGAGACGCGTTTCGTGATCGGGGTGGCGGTGTTCTCCGGCGTGCTGTTCGCGACCGTGTTTACCCTGTTCGTGATCCCGGCCACCTACTACCTGATCGCCCGCGGCACTACCTCCCCGCTGGCCACCACGCGGCGGCTGGAGTCACTGGACGAGGAGGTCCGGGACGTCGACGGCGAAACCCGCCGGTAGGAGGCCGGCCCTCCGGCCGATGTCGGCGGTGGGCCGGTCCCCGGTCGTCGGGGCACCGGTTGGGCCTGATCGGCGAGGGGCTCGCCTCCTACGGGGGTGTGGATTGGTGCCCGTGTCGGCGGTGGGCTGGCCCCCGGTCGTCGGGGTACCGGATGGAGCCTGATCGGTAGGAGGCCAGCCCCCTGGCCGATGTCGGCGGTAAGCCAGCCCCGGTCGTCGGGGCATCGGATGGGCCTGCTCGGCGAGGGGGCTCGCCTCCTACAAGGGGGGGTGTCGATGGGTGCCCTTTGGGTAGGAGGCCGGCCCTCCGGCCGATGTCGGCGGTGGGCCGACCCTTGGGTGGCCTGTTCGAAGCAGCTTAGTCTGCTGCAACTACGCCGCAGCCCTCGATTGCGTCTTCCACATCGCCGTCGCCAGAAATCTCAGTCAGATCGAAGGGTTCTCCGCCCCCGTCACTAACGATGCTGAATTGATCACTATCCCAGTCGACGAGTTTCGTCGCATCGCCACAAGAGCCGATCTGTACGCAATCTTCTTCATCGTCGACATCCTTACCCAGAGCACAGGCAGCCACGTTAATCGTGTTGGCCGAACTCAGGTTGTTGGCCTGGGCCTGGACGGTGCGCTCCTCGGCCTCGTCGGAAAAGTCGACGAAGCGCGGGGCGGCGACGGCGGCGAGTACGCCGACGATGATCAGCACGATGACCAGTTCGATCAGCGTGAAGCCGCCGGAGTGGCGGGCCTGCGAGAGGCGGGCGGGGTTATGCATGGTGCTTCTCCCTGGAAAAATGTCCTTGCATGGGCAGCGCGGCGGTCTCCGCACCGTTCGATTATCTGAACGCTAACACTGAATGTGACGCAGTTCCAGAAATCGAGTTGACACGCATCAACAGTGCCGGTCAAAGGGCGGCTCCGGCCAGGTCCCACATCGGCAGGAAGATGGCCAGCGCCAGCACCAGTACCATCGCGCCGATGATGCTGATCAGGATCGGTTCGATCGCGCTGGAGAGGTTCTTCAGCTCGTAGTCGACCTCCTGCTCGTAGAAGCGCGCGACCTCCTCCATCATGTCGTCGACCTGGCCGGTCTCCTCGCCGACGGCGATCATCTGCAGCACCAGCGGCGTGAACAGGCCGGTGCCGGCGGCCGCCTGGCCCAGGGACTCGCCGCGCTCCAGGGCCTCGCGCATGTGGCCCACGCGATCGGCCACCCAGGCGTTGTCCACCGCGCGGCCGATGGAGTCCAGGCCCTCGAGGATCGGGACCCCGGAGCGCGTGGCCATGGTCAGGGCGCGGGCGAACCGCGCCAGCAGCGCCCGTTCCAGGATGGAGCCGATCACCGGCAGGCGCAGCTTGATCCGGTCCCACCACAGGCGGCCACCCGTGCTGCGGGTGTACTGGCGGAACCCGAGGACCGCGGCGACCACGCCGCCGAGCATCCACGCCCAGTAATCCAGGGTGAACGCCGAGGTCGCCATCAGGATGCGGGTGGGCAGCGGCAGTTCGGCGTCGAAGCGCTCGAACATGCCGGCGAAGGCGGGGATCACCACCACGTTGATGATCGCGATGGCGGCGAGGATGGCGGTCAGCACGAAGATCGGGTAGCGGGTGGCCTGCTTGATCTGCTGCCGGGTCTCGCGTTCGCGTTCCAGGTAGAAGCTGAGCTGCTCGAAGGTCTCTTCCATGCGCCCGGTGTCCTCGCCCATACGCACCATGTTGATCAGCAGCGCGGGGAAGACGGCGGAGTGCTCGCGCATGGCCGCGTGCAGTTCGCGGCCGGCCTCCAGTGATTCGGCGATGCCGCGCAGGGCGTTGGCAAGGCGGGCGTTGTGGGTGGTCTCGGCGATGCCCTGCAGCCCCCGGACGATGGGCACGCCGGCGCGGGTCAGGCTGTGCATCTGGCGGCAGAACAGCTCCAGGTCCTCGTGGCGCGGCCGGCCGCCGCGCAACCGCAGGCCCGCGCCGGTCCCTCCGCCGGAGGACTCGGCGACCGGTTCGATCCCCACCGGCGGTGTGCCGCCGGCGTTCAGCCGTCGGGCCAGGGCGGCGGCGTTCTCGGCCTCGGCCCGGCCGCTCTCGGTGCGGCCATCCGTCGTGCGGATGCGGTAATCGAACAGGGGCATGCTGGATCAGTCGCGCAACGGGGCGTCCGGCAGGACGAGCCCCGGGTCGTCGTCGGAACCGGACCCGGCATCGGACCCGGGATCGGCGGGTTCGGGAGGCTCGGCACCGGAGCCGTCGCCGGGCTCCGCGCCGGCGGACGGCGCGGCGGGGCTCCCCGGGGCCTCGGGGACGGCGGGCTCCTCCTCCAGGCGGGCGGATTCGCCGGCGATGCGCAGCACCTCGTCCAGCGGGATCAGGCCCTGGCGTGCGTAGTCCAGCGCCACCTGCCCCAGCGGCCGGAAACCGGGCGCGACGCGTGCGGCGTCGGCAAAGCCCTGGTGGTTGTTGGCGCGCAGTGCGGCAGCCATGTCGCTGTCGATCTCCAGCAGTTCGTAGATGCCGATGCGGCCGGACACCCCGGTGTTGTTGCAGCGGTTGCAGCCGGTGCCGCGTCGCCAGTGGGCGGGGGCCTGCGGGCGGTCGTCCAGCGGTTCCAGCGCGGCCAGCATGCGCGGGTCCGGTTCGTGGGGCTCGGCGCAGTCCGGGCAGACCCGCCGGGCCAGGCGCTGGGCCAGCACGCCGATCACCGAGGGCGCCAGCAGATAACCCTCCACGCCCATGTCCAGCAGGCGTATCGGGGTGGAGATGGCGTCGTTGGTGTGCAGGGTGGACAGCACCAGATGGCCGGTAAGCGCGGCGCGCACCCCGATCTCCGCGGTCTCCTGGTCACGCATCTCGCCGACCAGCACGATGTCCGGGTCCTGGCGCAGCGCGGTGCGCAGCACGCGAGGGAAGTCCAGTCCGATGCGCGCGTTCACCTGCACCTGGCAGATCCGCGGGAGGCGGTATTCCACCGGGTCCTCGACGGTGATGATCTTCTTCCCCGGCTCGTTGAGCTCGCGCAGCGCGGAATACAGCGTGGTGGTCTTGCCGGAACCGGTCGGCCCGGTCACCAGGATCACCCCGTGCGGGTCGCGCAGCAGGCGCCGCAGCGGTTCCAGCACGTGCTCCGGCATGCCCAGGCTGTCCAGCGACAGCACGCCGGTGGACTGGTCGAGCAGGCGCATGACCACGGATTCGCCGTTCTGCAGCGGCAGGGTGGAGACGCGGACATCGATCGAGCGGTCGCGCACGCGGATGTTGAAGCGCCCGTCCTGCGGCAGGCGGCGCTCGGAGATGTTGAGCCCGGCCATGATCTTCAGCCGCGAGACCAGCGCCCCGGCGATCTGGCGTTCCTTGAACTCGTGTTCGTGCAGGATCCCGTCGATGCGCTGGCGTACCCGCAGGACGCGATCATCGGGTTCGATGTGGATGTCCGAGGCGCCGGTCTGGACCGCGTCCTCGAACAGGGTCTGCAGCAGGCGGACCACCGGGGCGTCCACCTTCATTTCGGCTTCGACCAGCTGGTCGAGGTCGTAGTCGCTGCGGGCGAGTTCCTCCGACAGCTCCTCGGCCACCCGCGAGATTGCCTCGCTGTGACGGAACACCCGGTCCAGGGTGGCCAGCAGGTCTTCCTCGGCGACCACGGCGATCTGCGGCTGCTGGCCGAGCTGGCGCGCGATCTCGTCCTGGGCGAACAGGTCGGTGGGATCGGCCATGGCCACCAGGATGCCGTCGCGTCCCTCGGACAGGGGCAGGGCACGCAGGCGTCGCGCCAGGGTCTCCGGCAGCTTGCGCGCGACTTCCGGATCGAACTGGTAGCGCCGCAGGTCGACCCGCGGGACCTGCAGCTGGTCGGCCAGTACCTCGACGATCTGGTGGCGGTCGACCAGTTCCATGTCCACCAGCACCTGGCCCAGCTTGCGCCCGGTTTCCTTCTGCCGCTTGAGCGCCTGTTCCAGCTGGCTCTCGTCGATGTATCCGTAGTCGATCAGCAGGTCGCCGATGCGGATGCGGCGCATCTGTTCCTGCAGCGCCCCGGCGATGTCTTCCTGGGTGCACAGTCCCATGTCGGTCAGCACGCGCCCCAGCTTGCGCCCGGAGTCGCGCTGTTCGGCCAGGGCCTGTTGCAGCTGTTCCTCGGTGATCACGCCGGTGTCGACCAGGGTCTCGCCCAGGCTGCGGGTGCGACGGGGAGACGGCGCCTTCGCGGCCGGCTCGGTGGCGGAGGCCGTGTCGGACTCGCGCGGCGGCCGGTCCTGGTCACCGGATTCCGGCTTGCGGAAAAAACGCATGGAGCTTCCTCGTAAGGCCACCCGGTGCGGCGTTGGGACGGCGAATCCGTGACAGGTTGCCCAAACCCGGGCGCTGCGACAACCTTGCGGCCTCCCGGGAGTGACCTCCTCCGTGGCCTCCGGCGTGCGCGCCTGTCGGCTATTCTCCTGTTATATTCCGAGATATTCGTCGCAATTCGAGTCTTGCATGAGCCCGCGTCCGCCGCCCGCCCCGATGGCCGGATTCACCCTGTTCGAGCTGGTACTCGTGCTGCTGGTGCTCGGCGTGCTGGCCGTGGTGGCCATCCCGCGGATCCCGGCCGGCCTGCTGGGCCCCGCGCCCGACCTGCAGGCCGCGGAGGACCAGCTGGTCGGCGATCTGCGCCAGGCACGCGCCGGGGCGATGGTCTGCGGACATAACCGGACCGTGGCGGTGGGCTTCAACGGGGGGCAGTGGACCATGGATGGCGCCCGTAACTGTCTGGCCGCCAGCCTGAGCGGCCCGCGCAATCTCGACGGGGTGACGGTGTCCGGGACCGATTTCAACTTTCGCTACCCGTTCGGCGCGCTGGTCGAGGAGGACAATGTGACCGTGACCCTGGAAGCGGGTGGCGAATCAGGCGGCGTCTGTGTGCGGGCTTCTTCGGGCGCGATCCATCGAGGGGGATGCTGAATGTTCCGGAGTGGCCGCAAGCCGTCGGTTGTGGGGGCATCGCTGGTCGGGGTGCTGGTCGGCCTGGTGGTCCTGGCCGTGGCCATGCTCGCACTCACCACGAGCATCGTGCTGATGAACGCCGCCACCCAGTCCACCGATGCCGAGCGGTTTGCCGCTGAAGGGAGGGCCTGTGGCGAGCTTCTGCTGGCCTTGAGGCATGAGGATCCCGATGCTCTCCAGCCGGGGCAGGACTGCCCGGGTGGCGTGGTGGGGGATCCGGCACAGTGGTGGGACGACGATGCCGAGAGCAACGTGAATGGGGATGCCGCTCTGACGGACTTGTGTGTCAGCGATGCGCTGGAGCTGCGCTGTGAAAATCTGGGCAATGAATTTCGGGTGGACTTGCGGTCCGCCGACTTGGGGCAAACGGAACTCACCCTGCTGATCCCTGGCGTCGATGACGATCCGGACAATGGCGACGACGATGACGAGGATGACGACGACAACGGGGAGGAATGCGAATGCGCATGGCCCTGGCCTCTGTGCTGGCTCCTCTGTGGGTGCTGCCCATGACGGGGTGCACCAAAAGTCGGTTCAGGGGGTGGGGCTTCTCTCTTCTCGAGCTGGTGCTGGTGCTGGTCATCACCGGACTCGTGGCGATGGTGGCGTCCCGGTTTCTGCTGAGCGCGCTGGAAGCTGTTTCCGTTTCCCGGGAGTATGAGGATCAGCGGTCCGAAGCCGGTTTTGCCCTGGATCGGATGGCCCGGGAGGTTCGGGGTGGCGATGTGACGGCATGCGAGTCTGGTCAGCTGGAGGTGCAGCGCGGCGGACAAACGTTTTTGTTCGAACCCGATGACGGGGGGCTGTTGCTGGAGGTTGACGGGGATCGGGGTGTCCTCATCGAAGGACTGGCTTCCCCGGACGGGCTGACCTGTGAGGAGGCCCCCTGGGGTATCTCCGATTTGTACGCGCTCCAACTCAACATGGACAGCGGATATGAGGCGTCGACCCATGCGTGGCAGCGGCCCTGACGGCAGGTTTCGCCCCGTAGCTGGGCAACGCGGCAGCCTGCTGGGGCTGGCGCTGGTGATGCTGCTGGTGGCCGTGGTCGTGGCAACGGGTGTGGCCGCACTGGTGGCGGGCGGAACGGTGACCGGCGCCGACCGCGTGCTGGGGGAAAAGGCCCTGTTCGCGGCGGAGAGCGGGATCCTGCGTATTCAGGACCCGAACCTGGATTGCGACGATGGGCCGTTTGATGTGGGGGATAGCGCCCACTGGGACTGCACGGAACCTTCGGATGACGTCTGCGGAGATAGTAGCCGGTACCTGATTCAAGGATGGACGGGTGCCGGCGACTGGGCGGATGCCCCGGCCGCGCATGAACTCTGTGCCGATCCCTTTGGCGGTCCCGGTATCGGGGCGCCGAACGGGGACGAACTCGCATCGAACCAGAATCTGGGTAATGGAGGAGTGCTGGAAAACGGCACGATCGAGGACCCTGACAGCGCGACGGTGTCAGGTACGGGTCAGTCTCACCAGGTGTCGTCCCTGACGGTTGATGTAGGCGGGGCCGTGGATGTCGCTCTGGGTAACAACTCGACCCTCTCGGATACCTGGATCGAGGCGGGGGGGAGTGTTTCGGTTTCCCTCGGGGGGCAGGGGTCGAAGATTGAGAATGTGGTCATCGATGCGGGAGGAGCCGTGGACGTGTTCGTTGGCAATAACTCCGACGTCTCATGCCTGGTGATCATGGCGGATGGACCGGTTTCGGTAACCGGTCAGGGAACGACTTCTATCGTTGAGGGCGAAGACTATTTTCGGAGTATCGAGGCTGCTTCCGCGAGCGGATGCCAGGGACTGGGCGAAGGCCAGAACTGGTCCTACGCCGGCTCCTGAAGCACGCTGAACAGAAGGGGGGCGCCCAGGTCCTACATCTCCAGGGTGCGGTGGTCCACGCCTTCCCAGTCGCGCAGGCGTTCGCGGCTGCGCCGGATCTCGTCTTCCCAGGCCTCGCCGTCGTCGTCGACCACCACGGGGCGCAGCAGGATGACCAGTTCGTTCTTGCGCTGCTCCTGGCGGGTGTGGCGGAACAGGCCGCCCAGTACTGGCAGGTCGCCCAGCAGGGGCGTGCTGGCGATGATCTCCTCGGTGGTGTCCTGCATCAGCCCGCCGATCACGATGACCTGACCGTTCTCGGCGCGCACCACGCTGTCGGATTCGCGGATGGACGAGCTGGCCAGCGGGAACGAGTATTCCCGGCCGTCGAAGCGGAAGCTGGTGACCTGTTCGCGCACCTCGCTGACACTCGGGCGGACGTGGAGGATGACGTCGCCGCTGCCGGCGATCTGCGGCGTGACGTCCAGGGCCACGCCATCGAACAGCGGGGAGAACGTGGGATCCGGGAGCAGGCGGTCGGTGCGGGCGTCGCCGGTCCCCGTGCTCTCGGTGCGCAGCTGGAAATCGGTGATGTAGGTGCTGTCGTCCCCGACCTTGATCACCGCCTTCTGGTTGTTGACGGTGGAGACCCGCGGGCTGGACAGGACGGTGAGGTCTCCCTGGGTTTCCAGCAGTTCGAGGAAGGCGTTGAACCCGGTACCGCTGTAGGCCGCGGTCAGGATACCGCCCAGGGCCTCGAATTCGCCTCCGGTGACCTCGCCGATGGTCCCGATGTCGCCCTCGATCGGAGTCCGTCGCGAATCCGCCAGGGATCCGGGACTGGCCTGCCCGATCTGCAGTTCGCCGCCGGCGATCTGGTTGAGGCGTGACCAGTTGATCCCGGCCTCGAATTCCGACCCGAGCGCCACTTCAACGACTTTGGCCTCGAGGATGACCTGGCGTTGCGCGGATTCCTGCACGGCGTCGAGGAACCCGGCCACGTCGCGGAGTTCATCCGGGCGCGCACGCACGGCGATCACGCCGGTGTTGGGGCTGGCCACCACCCGGCGGCCCTCGCGGTCGTTGCCTTCTTCGCCCAGCACCAGCATCTCCAGGGAATCGCGCAGGTCACCCCAGAAATGCGATTCGGAACTGGTGCGGATGGTCGTCCCCGAGGTCTCCGGTTCGTCCTCCTCGGCGGCGAGCTGTCCGGCGCTGACCTGCAGGCCGGTCTGACCCTCGCGGTTGACGTTCAGGTAGTCCACGAAAAAGGTGCGGGTCTGCAGGCCGGCAGGCCCGACGCGGAAGGTGGAGCCGCGGCGGGTGATCGCGTAGCCGTGGGTCTCCTCGACGATCTCCAGGATCTCCGGCACGGTCACGGCGTTGAGCTGCAGGCTGATGCGGCCCTCCACATCGGGGTGCACGACCATGCCGTAGGCGGTGTCCTCCACCAGGGTGTAGAAGAATCCGCGGGCCTCGGCATCCTCCACGCGCAGGTCGAACACCGGCTCGTCGGGGGGGATATCGGGTTCGGCCAGCGGCGGCTCTCCGGTGTCGCGGGCGGCCGGTTCCGCGGACGGTGCGGGGATGGGCCGGGGCACCGGACGTTCCATGTCGTCCAGGCTCTGCTGGGTCCGATCGCGCGCGTCCGAGCCGAGTTCGCCGGGGGCGGCACAGCCGGCGAGGAAGGCGATGGCGGGGGTGAGCAGCAGCCAGGGCAGGGCCGGGAGCCGGATCATGGGTGTCTCCTGAGTTCCATTTCGACAGGGCGGGTAACGGGCAGGTGGCGTTCTTCGCCGTCCGCGGTGCGGACCACGATGCCCCGGGGTTCGATGTGCAGGATCTCGGCGCGGCCGATGGTGTCGCCGGCGCGCACCTCGCGTTCGCGGCCGTCCGCGTGGTGGATCCGGGCCACGCTGCGCTCGCCTTTCAGCCGCACCATGGAGACCCGGACATCCGCGAAGCGGGTGTCGGGTTCTTCGCGGGCTTCGGCGGCGTCGGGAGCGGTGCCCGGGACGGTGGCCGGCTCGGGCGCGGTGAGTGCCGCGGGCAGTCGGGTGGGGTCGGCCAGTTCTTCCGCCAGAACGGAAGAGGCCCCCCAGGCCGGGAGAAGCCCGCAGGCGAGGAGCGTCGGCATCAGGAGGGAAGACCGCTTCCGCTTCATTGCGTCTCCTCCAGGCCGTCCAGGTCCATGGCGTCCACCGCCAGGCGCAGCCGGGGCGTGCCGTCCACCAGGGTCAGTTCGGTGTCGCCCCACAGCCACAGCATGGGCAGTGCCTCCAGATGGCGTACGTAGCGCAGGAGTTCGAGGTAGTCACCGGTCATGGCCAGTTCAATGCGGTGGCTGCGGATCCGGATGCCGGACTCGTCGCCACGGGCCAGGGTTTCCGGGGCCCGGCGCACCAGGGTTTCCGGCTCGATCGCTCCGCGCTCTGCCAGCAGTTCGCGCAGCAGGCGCGCCGTGCGGTCGGGGCCGAGGAGGTCGCGGGCGGCGGTCTGCAGGCGCCGCTCGATCTCCGCGGCCTGTTCCCGCGCCTCGCGTTCGCGTTGCCGGAACGTCTGCAGCGGGTCGTCCTGCACGGCGATCTCGGCGGTCTGTTCCCGCAGGGTCCGGGTGTCGGCACGGGTCTGTTCGATGCGCTCGTCGAGCTCTGCCAGGCGCTGCTCCTGAGGGACCACCGCGAACTGAAAGATCAGCAGGAACGGAGTCAGCAGCACGGCACCGTAAAGCAGCAGGCGTTCGCGCCCGGAGAGCGCGCGAACGCGTGTGTCCAGCGATTCCAGGGCGGCTGCGACGGGCATCTTCAACGGGGTGTCCTCCCCGGCCGGAAGACGAACCGCAGCGTGTCTTCCCCGCCGTGCAGTTCGAACTCGGGCTCGCCCTCGTGTGCGCCCGTTTCCCCGAGTACTTCCAGATAGGGCGGCAGGTCGTCGGCCCGCAGGGCGCGGCCCTCGATCGCGAGTTCGCCGGTATCGCCGTCGATATGCATGCGCTCGATCCAGATGTTCGTGGCCTCGGGGCGGGTCGCCGCCCGGGCCAGGCCGGTCAGGGGTTCCGCCGGGGCGGAGGCCCGGGCCTGGTCCAGACGGGCTTGCAGCAGCGCCTCGGCTTCCGCCAGTTGTTCGCGGCGAAGTTCGGCCCGTTCCGCGGCGGCCTGTGCCGAACGAACCTCGGGGGTGTCGCGCAGGCCCCGGAGTTCCATCAGGCGTTCCTCGGCCGCCTGCTGTTCTGCCTGTGCGGCGGCCAGCGCGTCGGCGCGTTCCTGTGCCGCCCGGTATTCCACCGTCCACAGGAACAGACCCAGCAGCAGCGAGACCGCGAACAGGAGCAGCAGGCGCCAGCGCGGTGGCCATTCGCGGCGGAGGTCGAGTTCTTCCCGGTACAGGTCGAGGCTCTGGTGCATGTCAGGCGCCTCCAGTGGCGTTTTCCGGGGGCGGGGCGGGAGACGGTTCCGGTGGGCCGAACGCCGCGCCCAGTGCGCGGGCGCAGCCGGCACCGCCTTCCGGCAGGTCCTCGGCGAAGCGGCTCAGCGGGATCCAGCGGGCTTCCATCCGCAGCTGCCCGCTCAGGTAACCAAGGGCCTCGTCCTCCACCGGCATGTCCCCCATCACCGCCAGGTTCCGGATCGGCGGAAGGGCGAAGTGGCCGTCGTAGTAGTCCAGCGCACGCTGGATCTCCAGCAGCAGCGTGTCCGGGCCGCCGGCGCCGTCGTCATCGATGGCCACGTCCACGTGCCGCGCCACGAACAGGTGGGTGCCGTACACCAGCAGGATGGTGGCGGAGCGGGCGCGCGCGTACAGGAGCACCAGGCCGCTGGCCGCCTCGGGCAGTCGCGCCGCAAGATTGCGCAGGGAGAGTTCCGGGACCCCGACGCTGGCCACGCGCAGACCGGCCCGGCGCACCGAGTGAATGGCCTGACGCACGTGGTCCGCCGGGGCTACGGCCGCGAACACCATGGGCTTGCCGTGGTGGCTGACCCCGTCGCCCATCGGGCAGAAATCGATGACCGCGTGGGTGACGTCGAAGTCGACCAGGTCCGCGACCTGCCAGCGGATCGCTTCGCGCCGTTCTGCTTCCGGGACATCGGGCTGCTCCGTGGGCAACAGACGGAAGGTGCCCTGGTCCAGGACGAGATGCGCGGAATGGCGGCCCAGCCGATGGCGGCGGACGGTCTGTTCCAGGGCGTCCGGGCCTTCGGGGGTGTCGCAGTACGCCGCATCCGGTTCGACCCGCGCGAGCCCGAAGCCCCGGTCGTGGCAGGCCAGACCCAGGCATCGGGGGGTGCGGTCCCGGAAGCGGCCGAGCAGTCCTTTCATGTGTGGGTGTCCGATCGGGTAATGGGCCCGTTGCGTCAGTCGCGGACGGCGACTGGCCACAATTATGTGACGCAGTTTGCAGTATTTCGGGGGTGTTTGTCTTCTCTGCGGGCCGGGATCCCGGGGCGGATTGGCAGGAGACCAGCCCCCCGGCCGATGTCGGCGGTGGGTCGGCCCCGGTCTCGGGGCATCGGTTGGGCCGGATCGGCGAGGGGGCTCGCCTCCTACAAGGGGGGTGTGGATTGGTGCCCGTTCGGTAGGAGGCCGGCCCTCCGGCCGATGTCGGCGGTGGACCGGCCCCGGTCGTCGGGGCACCGGATGGCCTGATCGGTGCGCTACCCGGAAGCGGGGCTATTGCAGCACTTCCTCCTGGAAGCCCTTGAAGCCGCCTTCCATGAAGTAGTAATCCTCGATCCCGTATTCTTCCAGGGTGTACTGGAACGCCTTGATTTCGTGCCCGGTGATGTCATACACGAGCAGCGGGGCGTCGGAGTCGCGGGCCTGTTCCAGGTAATCCTCCAGGGCTTCGGTGTCCCCCGCCGGGATGTTGGTCTCGGAATTGAGGAACAGACCGACCTGGTCCTGTTCGAACGGGCGCCGGATGTCCAGCACCCGGGCATTGTCGCGCTGCGCGCGCTCGGAGAACTCCATCGGCGGCAACAGGCGCTCGCGGAATTCGTTGAAGTCGATCAGATCGGCCCGTTCGATCGGCGCCTCCCCGAACAGGGCGGTGTCCTCGGGGTAATGCTCGGCCCAGTCGAAGATGCCGTAATCCATGGCCATGGCGTCGTCGAAGCCGGCGGCCTTCATGCGTTCCACGGCCTGATAGCTCATGAAGCAGGTATGGCCCCGGCAATAGAAGGCGACCGGCTTGTCCGGGTCCTCTTCGTGGATCTCGAGCACCTTGTCGACGAAGTCCTCGTCGTCGATGCTCACGTGCCGTGCGCCGTCGATACGCAGGGTGTCGTATTCGTAGCGCGTGCGCACGTCGATGACGTGGACCTCGTCGCGGGCGTATTTCGCCGCCAGCTCCTCGAGATCCAGGGCGTCCACGTAGAAATAGATGGAGCGTCCCGGCGGTTCATACCCCTCGGCCTCGGGATCGAGTTCCATGTCACCGGGCTCTGCGGTGTCTCCGGTGCTGGCGGCAGCCTGACCGGAGAGTGCCAGCAGGCCGGCGGAGAACAGGGCGAGAGTAAGGCGAGAGGGCTTGAAAAACATGGCGAACTGCTCCATGGAAGGTCGACTGCTCCCACTTTAGACACTTCAGCGTGTGGTTTCTACTCCGGGCCGTTTACTTCGCGTGGCCGGAATGCCAGGACTGCGGAGTTGATGCAGTAGCGCAGTCCCGTGGGCGGCGGACCGTCCGGAAAGACATGCCCCAGGTGCGAGTCGCAGGTGGCGCAGCGCACCTCGGTCCGCTCCATGCCCAGCGAGGCGTCGCGGTGTTCGGAAACGGCTTCGGCGGTGACCGGCGCGGTGTAGCTGGGCCACCCGCTGCCGGAATCGAATTTCGCCGTGCTGTCGAACAGCGTCGCGCCGCACACCGCGCAGTGATAACGACCGGAGGCCTTGTGGTCATGGTATTCGCCGGTGAACGGCGGCTCGGTGCCCGCCTGGCGGGCGATGCGGTACTGCTCCGGGGTGAGGCGCCGGCGCAGTTCGTCTTCGTCGACGGGGGTGTCAGGATGCGGGTGGTCGGTCATGTCAGTGCCTCCGCGGAAATTAGTGTTATCTTGCGAGCCGGATTCACCAGCGAATGGCCACGGGCGAGGAGATCATATTGAGCTGTCCGGACTGTGAACGCATCAACGTCCTTCCGACCGGTGCGGGGACTCTCTACCTCGCGCCGGTGCTGGCGCATACCCGTGCCACTCTGCGCCAGCGGCTGATCGAGGAGCGCTTTCCCTGCAGCGAACCGGCTTCGGGGATCCTGGCGGTGGCGGTGGATCCGGAGCACGACCTGGGGGCGACCCTGTCGCGTCTCGACGAGGCACTGAGTCATTCGGAGCAGAGCGGATGCCGCGCGACCTTCGTGCCCGAGGGCGAACGATTCGGCGTGGAGCACCTGCAGGACACGCATCTGCTGTCCACGCTGATCGCCCGGCACAACGCGCGCGATCTGGCGGCCATCCTCGCCAGTGATGCCCTGGACTTTCATTTCCAGCCCATCGTGCACGCGGCCCGGCCGGATCAGGTGTTCGCCTGGGAGGCGCTGGTGCGGGCCAGCTCGCCGGCGGGGGAGTTGATCCCGCCGAACATCCTGTTCGATCAGGCACGGGCGGCGGAGATGATGTTCCACCTCGATCGCGCGGCGCGCATCAATGCGATCCGCCGTGCGACCGAGCGCGGGATCCGCGACCAGCTGTTCATCAACTTCAATCCCACCGCGATCTACGACCCGGCGTTCTGTCTCGAAACGACGGTGCGCGAGATCCGCGGCATCGCACCGGATGTACCCGCCCCCGCGGGCTTCGTGTTCGAGGTGATCGAGAGCGACCAGATCACCGACACCGAACACCTGCGGCGCATCATCGATCGCTATCGCAACGCCGGTTTCCGGGTGGCCCTGGACGATCTCGGCGCGGGCTATGCGTCGCTCAACCTGCTGTCGCAGCTGCGACCGGACTTCGTGAAGATCGACCGCGAACTGGTCCGCGGCATCGACGCCGATGAATACCAGCAGAAGATCCTCGGCAAGATCATCGAACTGGCGCGCGAGCTGGACATCCGTATCGTGGCCGAGGGCATTGAGACCGTGGAGGAGTGGGGCTGGCTGAAGGACCGGGTCGACTACTGCCAGGGGTTCCTGTTCGCCCGGCCGGCGGCCGAACCGCCGGCGCCGGTACATCCCGATCCCGAGGTGCCGTAGGAGGCGAGCCCTCTCGCCGATCAGGCCCATCCGCTGCCTCGACGGCCGAGGCCGACCTCCCGCCGACATCGGCCGGAGGGCCGGCCTCCTACGGGGTGTCGATGGGTGTCCGCTCGGCAGGGGGCCGGCCTCCTGCGGATTGTGCAGGCGCCGATGTGCACATCGGACCGGGCTTAACTAAACTGAGGACCATGACGACTCTGCCGCATGATGCCCGCAATCCCACGCTGGAAGCGGCCGCCCAGCTGCTGCGCGATGCCGAGGTGCGCTATCAGGGGCGCACCGTCGGCACGGTGGCCAGCCTCGACAGCCGCGCCCCGGCGGAAAACTATGCCGACTGCTTCATCCGCGACTTCGTGCCCTCCGGGCTGGTCTATCTGCTGCACGACGAACCCGAGGTGGTGCGCGATTTCCTCGGTCTGATCCTGCGCATCCGCGATACCCAGGAGGAGATCGAGGGTCACCGGCGCCTGCCGCGGGTGATGCCGGCCAGCTTCCGCGTGGTGACCGATCCGAAGGGGCGCGAGACCCTGGCCGCCGACTTCGGCGATCGCGCGATCGGCCGGGTGGCCCCGGTGGATTCAATGATGTGGTGGGTGCTGCTGGCGCGTGCCTACCAGAACCGCACCGGCGACCACGAGTTCATCAAGTCGCCCGACGTGCAGCGTGGCATCCGCCTGATTCTCAGCATCTGTCTGCAGGACCGCTTCGAGGTCTTCCCGACCCTGCTGGTGCCCGACGGCAGTTTCATGATCGACCGGCGCATGGGGGTGTACGGGCATCCGCTGGAGATCCAGGCGCTGTTCTACGGCATGCTCAAGGCCGCGCTGGCGATGCTCGAGCCCTGCGATACGGACTCCGAGCAGTTGTGCGAGCAGTCGGCCATCCGTACCCGGCAGCTGGCGGACTACATCCGCCACTACTACTGGCTGGACCTGGAACGCCTGAACGCCATCCATCGCTACCGTACCGAGCACTTCGGCCACGAGTCGGAGAACGCATTGAACATCTACCCCGAGAGCATCCCCGACTGGCTGGTGGACTGGATCCCGTCGGAGAGTGGTTACCTGGTCGGCAACCTCGGTCCGGGGCGCATGGATTTCCGCTTCTTCAGCTTCGGCAACCTGCTGGCGGTGCTGTTCGGGCTGGCCGACGAACACGAGTCGCGGCTGATCATGCAGACCTTCGAGCAGCGCTTCGAGGACCTGATCGGCACCATGCCGGTGAAGATCTGCTACCCCGCGATGATGGGCGAGGAATGGCGCCTGCTGACCGGCTCGGACCCCAAGAACACGCCCTGGTCCTACCACAACGGCGGGAACTGGCCGGCGCTGCTGTGGGCCTTTACCGGGGCGGCACTGCGCGTGGGCCGCCCGGACCTCGCCCGCAGCGTGCATGCGGTGGCGGCCGAGCGGCTGCATCGCGACGACTGGCCGGAATACTACGACGGCCGCCACGGCCGTCTGATCGGGCGGCGGGCCAACTACCGCCAGACCTGGTCGGCCACGGCGGTGCTGCTGTCCCAGGCGATGATCGACAACCCCGAAAACCTGTCGCTGTTCGACAGTCCGGAACCGGAGACGCCATGAAGAAGACTCAGAGCAAGTCCCGCCAGGGCGAAGGCCTTTATCTTGTTCTGATCAGCGTGCATGGCCTCATTCGAGGCGAGAATCTGGAACTCGGCCGGGATGCCGACACCGGCGGGCAGACCCTCTACGTGGTCGAACTGGCGCGTGCCCTGGCGCGGCATCCGCAGGTCGGACGGGTGGACCTGCTGACCCGGCGGGTGGTCGACAGCCGGGTCGACGACGACTATGCCGAACCGGTGGAGGATCTGGGTGACGGTGCCCATATCGTGCGCCTGGACTGCGGGCCGAAGCGCTACCTGCGCAAGGAAAAGCTCTGGCCGTATCTTGACTGCTTCGCCGACAACGCCCTGGCGCATATCCGGCGGGTCGGGCTGCGCCCGGACGTGATCCACGGTCATTATGCCGATGCCGGCCATGTCGCGGTGCGGCTCTCCAACCTGCTGGGCGTGCCCATGCTGCAGACCGGGCACTCGCTCGGGCGGGTCAAGCGCGAGCGCCTGCGCGAGGGCGGGCTGTCGGACGCCGACATCGAGTCGCGCTACAACATCTCCACCCGCATCCATGCCGAGGAGGAGGCCCTGGCGCACGCCCACCGGGTGATCGCCAGCACGCGTCAGGAGGTGGACGAGCAGTACGCCACCTACGACAACTATCAGCCCGAGCGCATGGAGGTGATCCCGCCGGGGACCGACCTCGAACGCTTCCATCCGCCGAAACGCGGCGCACGCAAACCGCCGATCTGGGCCGAGATCCGGCGTTTCCTGCAAAAGCCCGACCGGCCGCTGATCATGGCGCTGTCGCGCGCCGACGAGCGCAAGAATATCCGCAGTCTGGTGGATGCGTATGCCGGCAACGAATGGCTGCGCGAGAACGCCAACCTGCTGATCGTGGCCGGCAACCGTGACGACATCCGCGATCTGGAAAAGGGCGCGCGCGAGGTCCTCACGGACCTGCTGCTGCGCATCGACCGCCACGACCTGTATGGCAAGGTGGCCTACCCCAAGCACCACGGCTCGGACGATGTTCCCGATCTCTACCGCCTGGTGGCGGCTACCCGCGGGGTGTTCGTGAATCCCGCCCTGACCGAGCCGTTCGGCCTGACCCTGATCGAGGCGGCGGCCAGCGGTGCCCCCATCGTCGCCACCAACGATGGCGGCCCGGACGAGATCGTCTCGCGCTGCCACAACGGCCTGCTGATCGATCCGCTGGATCCCGAGGGGATCGCCGATTCCATCCAGGCGATCCTTGCCGATCGCCCGCGCTGGCAGCGTTATTCGCGCGACGGGCTCAAGGGCGTGCGCAAGCACTATTCCTGGGACGGGCACGCGGAGAAATACGTGCGCCTGCTGCGCTCGCTGTCGCGCGAGGTGCGTCAGGTGCGGCACGAACAGCGCCAGGTCTCCGGTCGCCTGGCGAAAGTGGACCGCGCGGTGATCACCGACATCGACAACACCCTGCTGGGCGACACGAAGGCGACCCGGGCGTTTGTCGCCTGGCTGCGGCGCAACCGCAAGCGGGTGGCCTTCGGCGTGGCTACCGGGCGCCGCATCGATTCCGCCGCCGCGGTGCTGGAGGAACACGGCGTGCCGATGCCGGACGTCTGGATCACCTCGGTGGGCAGCGAGATCCACTACGGGTCCGAACAGACCCCGGATCGTGGCTGGGCCCGGCATATCAGCCATCGCTGGGAACCCGATCGCCTGCGCGAGGAACTGGACGGCGAGCCCGGGCTGGTGCCCCAGCCGGACATCGACCAGCGCTCGCACAAGGTCAGCTATTTCGTCGAACCGCCCGGCAGCATCGACGTGGAGGCGATCGAGACCCGGCTGTACCGGGCCGATCTGCATGCCCACGTGATCTATTCCCACGAACGCTTCCTGGACCTGCTCCCGGTGCGGGCATCCAAGGGGCTGGCGGTGCGCTACTTCGCCGACAAGTGGGGCATCCCGCTGGAGCATGTACTGGTCGCCGGTGATTCGGGCAACGACGAGGACATGCTGCGCGGGCGCCTGCTGGGGGTGGTGGTGGGCAACCATCAGCCCGAGCTGCAGTCCCTGCGTGGCTTCAAGCGGATCTTTTTCGCCCGCGCCACGCATGCGCGCGGTATCCTCGAGGGGATCGAGCACTTCGATCTGCTCAACCGCTGCGACGTGCCCGGCAACGGCCACACCTGCTGAGGTTCCGGGGTCTCCCGCGCGGGGCGGACGCGCAGACGGAAAAGGGGATCAGGGCACCGGCAGCAGCAGCGCGATGCCGGTGAGGACCGTCACCACCTCGAACGCCCGTTTGACCAGGCGGTTGCCGTAGCGGATCGCCAGCGTGGCGCCCAGATAACCGCCGATGAAGCTGCCGAGGAGCAGCGCCGGCAGCCAGTCCCACTGCACCGTGCCGAAGGTGCCCAGCATCAGCGCGCCGGCGCCATTCCACACCAGCCCCACCAGCACCATGGTGTAGCCGACGGCCTCGGTGTAGCTCATGCCGTACCAGCGCACCAGCCACAGCGTGACCATCAGCCCGGTGCCGGAGGCCAGCGAGCCGTTGAGCGCGCCGATCACGAACAGCCCGGCGGCACCGATCAGGGCGTGGTTGAGGCTGTCGGAGGTGACCCGGCGCTTCTGTCCCAGCTGCGGGCGCCGCCAGGAATACCACCCCAGGGCGACGGTCAGCAGGCCAAGGGCGATCTCCCCGGCGCGTGGCGGGATCTCCAGCACCAGCCAGGCCCCCAGCAGTACGCCCGGTACGCCGGCCCCCAGGATGACCCCTAGTCGAGCCGGGGAAAATGTGCTTTCCTTCACATGTCGCAGGCCGGCGCCCGCCCCCAGGGCCACCGTGGCGATCTTGTGAGTCGCCAGGGCCACCGGGTAGGGCAGGCCGAGGAAGATCAGGGCCGGGAGCTGCAAGAGCCCCGCGCCGCCGCCCGCCAGCGCGGAGAAGCCGTTGGCGATGAGGGCCACGAGCGCGAGCCCGAGATGCTCGAGGATGGACATGAGAGTAAGCGGACCAATGTACGGGAACGGGATGGCTGTCGGGGTGCTGCTCGGCGCCCTGGCCATGCTGCTGGCCATGTCGGTGGCACCGGCGGTGGCCGGCGACATCCATCGCTGGGTGGATGATGATGGCACGGTACGTTTTTCGGACAAGCCGAGGCCGGAATCCAGCGACCGCGAGCGGCAAGTGTACGACCGCCAGGGCTTCGTGCGCGAGGTGGTGCCGGCCCCGCCCACCGCCGAGGAACGCGAGGCCGCGGCCGAGGAACGCCGGCGCGCCGAGCAGGCGCAGGAGTCGGGTGAGGGTGCCGCCCGCGACCAGGCGGCCCGCAAGCGTCAGCTGGAGCGCGCATACGATTCGCTTGCCGAGATCGAGTCCCTGCGTGAGCGGCGCATCGCCGCGCTGGAGAACAATATCCGCATGAGTGAGCGTCAGGCGCGGATCCTCGAGCGCGAACGCGACCGCATCGAACGCCAGCAGGCCCGCAATCCGGACAGCGCCGCCCTGCGGGCGCGCTACGCCGACGAGCTGGAGGACGTGCAGGGCCGGCTGGAGCGCGAACGGGCCTACCAGGAACGCCAGCAGGCCCGTATCGACGAGATGAACGCGCAGTTCGACGCGGACGCCGAAGACTACCGCGAACTGGTCCTGGAAGAGGAGGACTGAGCGCGCCGCACCGTGCCGTGCCCGGGCGCGGAGCGGGTCAGCGGCTGATCAGGGTGCCCACGCCCTCGTCGGTCAGCAGCTCCAGCAGGACTGCGTGTTCCACCCGGCCGTCGACGATGTGGGTGGCGTTGACGCCGCTGCGCACCGCATCCAGGGCACAGCGGATCTTGGGGATCATGCCGCCATGGATGGTCCCGTCACGGATCATCTCGTCCACCTGCGGCGCGGCGAGCTTCGGCAGCAGCGTGCCGGTACCGTCCAGCACCCCGTGGGTGTTGGTCAGCAGGAACAGCTTCTCCGCATCCAGTACCACCGCGAGCTTTTCCGCCGCGGTATCGGCGTTGATGTTGTAGGCGCGCCCCTCGCGGTCGAAGCCGATGGGGGCGATCACCGGGATGAAGCTGCTGTGGTCGAGGGTATGGACGATGGCCGGATCCACGCCTTCGACCTGACCGACATGGCCCAGATCCACGTCGGGGTCCTCGCCGCGCAGCGGCGTGGCGCGGATCATCTGCCCGTCCTTGCCGGTCAGGCCCACCGCGCGACCGCCGTAGCGGTTGATCAGTGAAACGATCTCCTGGTTGACGATCCCGCCCAGGACCATCTGCACCACGTCCATGGTCTCGCGGTCGGTCACCCGCAGGCCGTCGACGAACTCCGATTTCTTGCCGAGGCGATCCAGCAGCTCACCGATCTGCGGGCCGCCGCCGTGGACCACCACCGGGTTCACGCCCACCTGCTTGAGCAGCACGATGTCGCGCGCGAAGCTCGCCTTCAGGTGGTCTTCGGTCATGGCGTTGCCGCCGTACTTGATGACGATGGTCTTGCCTGCGAAACGCTGGATGTAGGGCAGCGCCTCGATCAGGACATGGGCGACGGAATGGGCGGTGTCGGTGTCCATGGCTGGGGGTCCGGTTGACGTTCGGGGGCGGAGTTTATCACCCGGCGTTGCGGGCTGGTGTCGATCAGCGCGGGCCGGATGAACCGAAGCCGCCGGCGCCGCGCTCGCTTTGCTCGAAGTCATCGACCACGCGGAACCGCGGCTGCAGTACCGGCACGATGACCAGCTGCGCGATGCGGTCGCCGACGTCGATGGAGATCGGTGCATTACTGCGGTTCCAGGCGGACACCATCAGCGGGCCCTGGTAGTCGGCGTCGATCAGCCCCACCAGGTTGCCCAGCACCAGGCCCTTCTTGTGACCCAGCCCGGAGCGCGGGAGGATCATGCCGGCGTAGCCCGGGTCGGCGATGTGCACCGCCAGTCCGGTGGGCAGCAGCTCGGCTTCGCCCGGGGCCAGGTTCAGCGGTTCTTCCAGCATGGCGCGCAGGTCCACGCCGGCGGAGCCCTCGGTGGCGGGCGCGGGCAGCGGGAAGTCCGTGCCCATGCGCGGATCAAGGACCTTCAGATCGATTTCCGGGGCGGGCATGCGTCAGTTTCCTTGGGTCGGAGAGGGGTTGGCCGGGTGCGTCTGCAGGCGCTCGGCGATCAGGGTGATCAGTTCGCGGGCCAGGCGGTCCTTGGGCTGGCGCGGCAGTTCGCGTTCGCCGTCGGGCCACAGGCACAGCAGGCTGTTGTCGCCGTGGCCGAAACCCCGGCCGCCGTCCACGCGGTTGGCGGCGACCAGATCCAGGCCCTTGGCGACGAGCTTGTCGCGGGCGTATTCCCGCAGGTTGTCGGTCTCGGCGGCGAATCCGACCAGCAGCGGCCGGGCTGCAAGCTCGTCGACCCGCCGGGCCACGTCGGCGAGGATGTCCGGGGTGCGTTCCAGTTCCAGCGTCAGGTCTTCGCGGGTCTTTTTCAGCTTCTGCGCGGCCGGGTCGGAGGGCCGGTAGTCGGCCACCGCGGCGGTGGCGATGAACACCTCCGTGCCCTCCAGCGCCTCCAGCACCGCCGCATGCATCTCCGCCGCCGTCTCCACCGCGTGGGCCTGTACGCCGGGCGGTACCGCCAGCTCGCAGGGACCGTGCACCAGGGTGACCCGGGCGCCGGCATCGTGCGCGGCGGCGGCCACGGCAAACCCCATGCGTCCGGAGCTGCGGTTGCCGAGGTAGCGTACCGGGTCCACCGGTTCGCGGGTCGGCCCGGCGGTGATCAGGACACGCCGGCCCTGCAGCGGGCCGGGGGTTGTATCCAGCAGGGCGGAAGTGATGGTCGCGGGTTCCGCCATGCGTCCGGCGCCCTGCTCGCCACAGGCCTGCTCGCCGCTGTCCGGCCCGACGAACCGCACGCCGCGCTCGCACAGGGTGGCATGGTTGGCACGGGTCGCCGGGTGTTCCCACATGCGGTGGTTCATCGCCGGTGCCAGGGTCACCGGGGCGGTGGTGGCCAGCAGCAGGGTGGTCAGCAGGTCGTCGGCCAGCCCCTGGGCCATGCGCGCCATCAGGTCGGCGCTGGCGGGGGCGACCACGACGTGGTCGGCCCAGCGCGCCAGCGCGATGTGGTCCATCCCGGATTCCGCTTCGGCGTCCAGCAGATGGGTGCGCACCGGCTCGCCGGACAGGGCCTGGAAGGTCAGCGGGGTGACGAAGGCCTGCGCCCCCGCGGTCATCACCACGCGCACCGCGCAGCCGCGGCGGCGCAGTTCCCGCACCAGCTCGCAGGCCTTGTACGCCGCGATGCCGCCGCTGACCCCCACCAGGATGCGTGGCCCGCCGGAGTCCCCGTCGCTGCAGGTCGTTTCGTTCATTCGGTAGATTCTAACAGCGGGCCCGCCGTCGCGGCTTGCGCGCGCTGGCCGGGCGGGGCAGGATCGAACCGGATACGGACCACAGGGAGGTGGACATGGCCATCACGGACTGGCCGGCGGGCGAGCGCCCGCGCGAGAAACTGCTGGAACGCGGTGCCGCCGCGCTGTCGGATGCCGAACTGCTGGCGATCTTCCTGCGCACCGGCGTGACCGGCAAGAGCGCGGTGGATGTCGCGCGCGACCTGCTGTCCCGTTTCGGGGGCCTGCGCCCGCTGCTGCAGGCCGACGAGGCCGGGTTCTGCGCGGCACCGGGGCTGGGGCAGGCCAAGTATGCCCAGTTGCAGGCCGTGCTGGAGATGGGCCGTCGGCATCTGGAGGCGGACCTGGAGCGCGGCGAGGCGCTGACCTCGCCGGCGGCCACCCGCCGGTTCCTGAGTGCCCGCCTGCGCGACTACCCGTTCGAAGTCTTCGGCGCGCTGTTCCTCGACAATCGCCACCGGGTGCTGGCGTTCGAGGAGCTGTTCCGCGGCACCATCGACGGCGCCAGCGTGCACCCGCGCGAGGTGGTGCGGCGGGTACTGCACCACAACGCCGCCGCGGTCATCCTCGCCCACAACCATCCTTCCGGCGTGGCCGAGCCCTCGCGCTCGGATGCGCTCATCACCCGGCGCCTGAGCGAGGCACTGTCGCTGATCGACGTGCGCCTGCTGGATCACCTGATCATTGGCGACACCGCCGTGTCGCTGGCCGAACGCGGCGAGCTGTGAGAGTAACCCGCGAGGCATGTATGCATAAAACGGCATCGGATGGTGTATTATTAGTGCATCGGCGAACGGGGCCGGTCCGGCCGGAGTCGCGGGAGAGGAGCCATGCGGACAACGATCAACATCGACGACGAGTTGCTGGAAGAAGCGCGACGCATGACGGGGGTGAGCGAGAAGACGATCCTCGTTCGGGAAGGCCTGCGGGCGCTGGTGGAGCGCGAGAGCGCCCGTCGCCTCGCGCAACTGGGCGGCAGCGAACCCGACCTGGAGGCGGTTCCCCGCCGGCGCCCGATGGCGGGATGATCCTCGTCGATACTTCGGTATGGATCGATCATCTGCGCGAGGGGGAGCCGGAACTGGAGGTTCTGCTCCATGAATCGAGGGTGCTGGTCCATGCCTTCGTGATCGGCGAGCTCGCATGCGGAAATCTGCGCAACCGGGGCGAGATCCTGCGGCTGCTGGGCGACCTTCCGCACGCGACCCGGGCAACGGACGAGGAGGTGCTCGCGTGCATCGAGGCCCGCGAATTGATGGGTCGCGGTATCGGGTATGCCGATGCCCATCTGCTTGCTTCCGGCTTGCTGACGCCGGGCACGCGTCTGTGGACCCGGGATCGACGGCTGCATTGCGCGGCCGCCGACCTGGGGGTTGCCCGCGGCGCCTGACGAGGCTCAACCTCCGGGGCTGGCGTGGAGGGCGCGCTCGAGTGCGTTCAGCAGGGCGTCGACCTGGGCTTCGTTGTGGGCGGCGGACAGGGTGATGCGCAGGCGGGCCTGGCCCTCGGGGACCGTGGGCGGGCGAATGGCGGGAACCAGGAAGCCGGCCTGCTGCAGGCGCTCGGCGATGGCCGTGGCGCGCGCCGCATCGCCGAGGATCACCGGCTGGATGGGCGTGTCCGGCGGTGGATGGGGCAGGCCCAGGGCATCCAGTCCGGCGCCCAGCCGCCGGATCAGGGCGCCCAGATGATCGCGGCGGTCGCCGGCCGCCCCGGCGATGCGCACGGACGCCAGGGTAGCGGCGGCCAGCGCGGCGGGCATCGCCGTGGTGTAGATATAAGGCCGGGCGGTCTGGATCAGGGTCTCGATCAGCGCTTCGCTGCCGGCGACGAAGGCCCCGGCGGTGCCGAAGCCCTTGCCCAGGGTGCCCATCAGGATCGGTACGTCGCCGGTATCCAGGCCGAAATGCTGGCAGCTGCCGCCCCCGGTCTCGCCCAGCACGGTGAAGCCGTGGGCGTCGTCCACCATCAGCCAGGCGTCGAACTCGCGGGCCAGCGCGGCCAGCTGCGGCAGCGGGGCGATGTCGCCGTCCATGGAGAAGACCCCGTCGGTGACGATCAGCCGGTGGCCACCGGCGGGTGCCCGTTCGAGGCGCTGGCGCAGATGTTCGGGGTCGGCGTGGCGGTAGCGCTGGCTGCGCGCGCCGGACAGGCGCACGGCGTCGATCAGCGAGGCGTGGTTCCAGCGGTCCTCGAACACCGTGTCGTGGCGCCCGACCAGCGTCTGCACCAGCGCGAGGTTGGCCATGTAGCCGGTGGAGAAGACCAGTGCCCGCTCGCGCCCGGTGAAACGCGCCAGCGCCTGTTCCAGCTCGGCATGGGCCCGGGTGTGGCCGTTGATCAGGTGGGCGGCCCCGGCGCCGGTGCCGTATTCGACCAGGGCCTCGCGGGCGGCGGCGCTGACGGCCGGGTCGGCGGCCAGGCCGAGGTAGTCGTTGGAGCAGAAGGCGACGACCGGCTGCCCGTCGATGATCTGCTCCGGCTGCTGCGGCCCGTCGAGCGTGCGCAGGCGACGCCACAGCCCGGCCTCGCAGACGGTCTCGAGGCGCTGCTGTAGGAAGCGTTGCAGGGAGTCGCTCATGCCCGGCCGGGGTGCCTGCGGCTGCGTCGTGGAGGAGAAGGCCCGCCCGTCCGGCGGGCCCGGGGTCACGCGCTGCGCGCGGCGGGTTCGGCGGCGTCCTCGCCGGTGTGCCCGTCGGCGGTTTCCGGCTGCAGGCCGAGGCGCTCGAACAGGGCGAGGTCGTGATTCTCGCCCGGGTTCGGCGTGGTCAGCAGGGTGTCGCCGTAGAACAGCGAATTGGCGCCGGCGAGGAAGCACAGGGCCTGCATCTCGTCGGACATCTCGGTGCGCCCGGCGGACAGGCGCACGTAGGAGGCGGGCATCACGATGCGCGCGACCGCGATGCTGCGCACGAACTCCAGCGGATCGATGTTCTCCACGTCCTGCAGCGGGGTGCCCTCGACCTGGATCAGCTGATTGATCGGTACCGATTCCGGATGCTTCGGCAGGTTGGCCATCTGCTGCAGCATGCGCGCGCGGTCACGGCGCGACTCGCCCATGCCGAGGATGCCGCCGCAGCAGACGTTCATGCCGGCCTCGCGCACGTGCTCCAGGGTCTCCAGCCGGTCCTGATAGGTGCGGGTGGAGATGATGTGGCCGTAGAACTCCGGGGAGGTGTCGAGGTTGTGGTTGTAGTAGTCCAGCCCCGCTTCGGACAGGCGGCGGGCCTGCTCGGCCTTCAGCATGCCGAGGGTCATGCAGGTCTCCAGCCCCTCGTCCTTGACCGCGCGCACCATCTCGATCACGCGTTCCAGGTTCTTGTCGGTGGGGTTGCGCCAGGCGGCCCCCATGCAGAAGCGGGTCGCGCCCTGGGCGCGGGCGTTGCGGGCCGCCTCGACGACTTCGTCGACCGGCAGCAGGCGCTCGCGCTCCAGTTCCACGTCGTGGTGGGCGCTCTGCGGGCAGTAGGCGCAGTCCTCCGGGCAGGCACCGGTCTTGATCGACAGCAGCGTGCTGACCTGCACCGCATTGGGGTCGAAATGTTCCCGATGGGCGGACTGCGCGCGGAAGATCAGGTCGTTCAGCGGCAGATCCAGCAGGGTTTCGACTTCCTCGGTGGTCCAGTCGTGGCGCAGCTCGCTCATAGGTGGTGCTCCTGGTCGGCCTCGGCCGGGACTTCGATGTCCGACCATGGCTCGCGATAGATGGTGTAGAGGGCATACAGCGACCACGGCAGCAGGATCACCGCGGCCACGGCCCAGTACGCGCGATAGTAGTCGATGTCGGGCGGGAAGAAGGTTGCCACCACGATCAGCGCGCCCATCAGGCCGTACAGCCGGTAGGCGGCCCACTGGGTGTGGTGCCCCACGCGCGGGTCGGGGTGATGCTTGTTCAGGGCATAGACGACCATGGAGCCCCCGAACCAGAGGATCAGCGGGACGATCCCCACGATCGCCGCGATGATGAAGCCCACGCCGACCCCGTCGCCGCCGACGAGGAACAGGGGGATACCGGCCACGCTGATGACGATGACGTTCCCGATGTCGAACAGCGATGCCGCCCGCCGCGATCGGCGTCCGGAGATGGTCTTCGTTTCCATGAGCTATCCTGCCGGTAAAAGGTCGGAGTTTAGCATCATGGCACGCGGCCCTTCATGGATGACGGGGAAAGCGGGAATGCGGGTACGGCGCTGGCTGGAGGGGCCGTTTCCGTCGGCCTGCGGGCTTTGCGGGGCCGGCGTTGGTCCGGGCGATGCCCTGTGCGCGGGCTGTCTGGCGGAACTGGAACGGGTGGTGGCCCCCTGTCCGCGCTGTGGCGAGCCGGACACCGTGGCGGGTCCGTGTCCCCGGTGTCGGGATCGCGACCCGCGGCTGGCGGCACTGCATGCCCCGTGGCGCTATACCTGGCCGCTGGATCGCCTGATTCTCGCGCGCAAGCATGCCGATGACGCGACCGCGGCACGCGTGCTCCGGGAGCTGGCCCGGCGCGCGGCCGACGAGCTGGCGGATGCACAACATGGCACGGACCCGGGGCCGGATTGTGTGGTCCCGGTGCCGCTGCATCCCGAGCGTTACCGCGAGCGTGGCTTCAATCAGGCCCTGGAACTGGCGCGCGAAGTGGCGCGGGTGCTGGAGGCGCCGCTGGCGTCGCGGCTGGTGGTCCGGGTGCGTGCCACCGAGTCGCAGCAGGGGCTGGGGCGGCGCGAACGCCGTCGCAACGTGGCACGCGCCTTTGCCCTGAGACCCGGCGCGGAGCTGCCGCCGGCGGCCCGTGTGCTGCTGGTGGATGACGTGGCGACCACCGGAGCCACGCTGGATGCGCTGGCGGAGGCCCTGTATGCGGCGGGGGCGGCGCGGGTGGAGGCGCTGACGCTCGCGCGGGCCTGAGGTGCGTCGTTCGCGGGGCGCGATTTGCGGCTCAGGCGGCCGCTCGCCACAGGTGGTCGCCGATCATCGCCAGCATCACCACCGCGCCGAGATAATGATTGTTCCTGAACGCCCGCAGGCAGTCGACCGGCTGGCGATCGGCGATCAGGAACTGCTGGTAGAACATCAGCGCGGCGACCACCGCCAGCCCGGCCATGTACACCCCGCCGAACTCCAGGTTGCGTCCCAGCAGGAACAGGCCGACCCAGACCATCACCTGGAGCGCCCCGGTGATGGCGCGGTCCAGCTCGCCGAAGGCGATGGCGGTGGATTTCACCCCGATCTTCAGGTCGTCCTCGCGGTCGACCATGCCGTAGAAGGTGTCGTAGACCGTGGTCCATGCGAGGGTGATCACGAACAGCAGCCAGGCCTCCGGCGGCGGCAGTTCGTTGTTCACTGCGGTAAAGGCCATGGGCACCGCCCAGGCGAACGCCGCGCCCAGGTGCACCTGCGGGAAATGATGGAAACGCTTGGAGAACGGATAGGTGCCCGCCAGCAGCACCGCCACCACCGAGAACGCGATGGTCAGCGGGTTGGTGAACAGTACCAGCACGAAGGCCACCAGGCACAGCGCCGCGAACACCGCCAGGGCCTCGCGCGGGGTGATGCTGCCGATCGCCAGCGGGCGGTCGCGGGTGCGCGTGACATGGGCGTCGAAATGGCGGTCGGCGTAGTCGTTGATCGCGCAGCCGGCCGAGCGCATCAGGGTGACCCCGGCGACGAAGATGAACAGCAGATGCCAGGGCGGCAGGCCGTCGGCGGCGATCCACAACGCCCACAGCGTCGGCCACAGCAGCAGGTAGATGCCCACCGGCCGGTCCAGCCGGGTCAGGCGGGCGTACTCGTACAGGCGCTCGCGCGGGGTCATGGCCGGGGCGGGTCAGTCGGCGGCTTCGTGGCGCAGGGTCGCCAGCACCGGTCCGGTTTCGGGGTGCACCCCGCGCCAGATTGCGAAGGCCTCGGCGGCCTGTTCCACCAGCATGCCCAGACCGTCGCTGCTGAGTGCGCAGCCGTTCGCCTCGGCCCAGTCGAGAAAGCGCAGCGCGGCCGGGCCGTAGACCAGGTCGTAGGCCGTGGTCCGCGGACCGACCAGACCCGCGGGCAGCTCCAGCGCATCCTCGGACAGCCCGGCGGCGGTGGCGTTGAGGATCAGATCGAACGGGCCGTCCGGCAGGGCGTCCAGCGCGCAGGCCTCCAGGCGGGTGTCGCCGGCGAGATCGGCGAAGTCGCGGGCGAGGCCCTCGGCCCGGGCCGGGGTGCGGTTGGCGATCATCAGCTTGGAGGGTCGGCGTTCCAGCAGCGGCTGCAGGATGCCGCGGGTGGCGCCGCCGGCCCCCAGGATCAGGATGCTTCGACCGGTCAGTTCGCAGCCGAGGCGGTCTTCCAGATCGCGCAGCAGGCCGACGCCGTCGGTGTTGTCGCCATGGATGCGGCCGTCGTCGCCGGTCCACAGGGTGTTGGCGGCCCCGGCGCGGCGGGCGCGGTCGGAGAGGACGGCCGCGAGCTGGCAGGCGTCTTCCTTGAACGGGACGGTCACGTTGACGCCGCGCAGTTCCCCGGCCAGCCAGCCGCCAACCTCTTCGGCGAACTGCCCCGGGGTGCCGCGGCGTGCCTCGTAGGTCATCGCCTGCCCGGTCTGTTCGGCGAAAAGGGCGTGGATGCGCGGCGACAGGGAATGATGGATCGGGTTGCCCACCACCGCGTAGCGATCGGGACGGCTCATGACGTGGCGTCCTCCGCCAGCCATTCGGCCGCCGCCCGGGCGTAGTAGGTGAGGATGCCGTCGGCGCCGGCGCGCTTCATGCCGGTCAGGGCCTCCAGCACGCAGGCGCGTTCGTCGAGCCAGCCGCGTTCGGCGGCGGCCTTGAGCATCGCGTATTCGCCGGATACGTGGTAGACAAAGGTCGGGCGCTGAAAGCGCTCGCGGATGCGGTGGACCACGTCGAGATACGGCATGCCCGGCTTGATCATCACCATATCGGCACCCTCCGCCAGATCGGCGGCCACCTCGTGGAGCGCCTCCTCGCCGTTGGCCGGATCCATCTGGTAGGTCTCCTTGCTGCCGCGGCCGAGGTTGCCGGCCGAGCCCACCGCGTCGCGGAACGGGCCGTAGAACGCCGAGGCGTACTTCGCCGAGTAGGCGAGGATGCGCGTGTGGACCTGGCCGTCGTCTTCCAGCGCGTTACGGATGGCGCCGATGCGTCCGTCCATCATGTCCGAGGGCGCGACCACGTCGGCGCCGGCCGCGGCATGCGAACGCGCCTGACGCACCAGGGCCTCCACGGTGATGTCGTTCACCACATAGCCGTCGTCATCGATGATGCCGTCCTGGCCGTGGGTGGTGAACGGGTCCAGGGCGACGTCGGTGATCACGCCCAGTTGCGGCAGTTCGGCCTTCAGCGCGCGCACCGCGCGCTGGGCGAGGCCCTCCGGGTTCCATGCCTCGGCGGCGTCCAGGCTCTTCTTCTGCCCCGGGACCACCGGGAACAGGGCCAGGGCCGGGATGCCCAGGCGGTGGCCGGTGGCAGCGTCGACCAGCAGCTGGTCAATGGAGACCCGCTCCACGCCGGGCATCGAGGGCACCGGTTCGCGCACCCCTTCGCCTTCGGTCACGAACACCGGCAGGATCAGGTCGTCGGCGCTCAGGCGATGTTCGCGCATCAGCCGCCGGGAGAAGGCATCCCGGCGCATGCGGCGTGGACGGCTGGCGGGATAGGGGGCGATGGGGGCGGTCATATGTGCGCGTCCTCGATCGGGTTTTCTCAGTCAGCCTCGGCCAGCCAGTCGCGGGGCACCAGGTAGCGCTCGTAGAGTTCGGCCTCCGGGGTGCCGGCTTCCGGCCGGTAGTTGTATTCCCAGCGCACCAGCGGGGGCAGCGACATCAGGATGGACTCGGTGCGCCCGCCGGACTGCAGGCCGAACAGGGTACCCCGGTCGTAGACCAGATTGAACTCCACGTAGCGCCCGCGGCGGTAGAGCTGGAACTGGCGTTCGCGTTCGCCCCATTCGAGATCGCGGCGGCGGCGCACGATGGGGGCATAGGCCTCGAGGTAGGCATCGCCCACGCTCTTCATGTAGCCGAAGGCGTGCTCGAAGCCGCCCTCGTTGAAGTCGTCGAAGAACAGCCCGCCGATGCCGCGCGGTTCCCCGCGGTGCTTGAGGAAGAAGTAGTCGTCGCACCACTTCTTGTGCTCGGGGTAGAGGTGCTCGCCGAACGGCCGGCAGGCGGCCTCGGCGGTGCGGTGCCAGTGGATGCAGTCCTCGTCGAAGCCGTAGTAGGGCGTCAGGTCGAAGCCGCCGCCGAACCACCACACCGGATCCTCGCCCGGTTTTTCTGCGACGAAGATCCGCACGTTGGCGTGCGAGGTGGGCACATAGGGATTGTGCGGGTGGATCACCAGCGAGACCCCGGCGGCCTGGAACGAGCGCCCGGCGAGTTCCGGACGGTGGGCGGTGGCCGAGGCCGGCAGGGTGTCGCCCATCACGTGCGAGAAGTTGACCCCGGCCTGTTCGAAGGTCGCGCCGCCGGACAGTACCCGAGTGCGCCCGCCACCGCCGGCCGGGCGGTCCCAGGCGTCCTCGTGGAAACCGGCCTCGCCGTCGAGTTCCTCGATACCGGCACAGATGCGGTCCTGCAGCCCCCGCAGGTATTCGGTTACGCGATCGATGGAGACGTCGTCTTCGCGGGCCATGTGGGCTCCTCTCAATGATCCGTTTCGGGTTCGGTGTCGCCGCCGCGCAGCCAGGCGCCGGTGCGGGCATCGCGGATGGCGGTGGGCCCGGCCAGGTCGCCACATTCGGCCTGGAGGATGACATCCACCCCGTCGCCGAAGCGGCGTTCCACGCAGGCGGCATCGGTGCACGGCGGCTCGCCGGCGGGATTGGCGCTGGTGGAGACCAGGGCGCTCTCCACGGCCGCACACAGCTCTCGGGCCGGGGGATGCGCGGTGACGCGTACCGCCAGGGTGTCGTGCTCGCCGCGCAGCAGGGCCGGGCAATCCGGGGCGGCCGGCCACAGCCAGGTGACCGGCCCCGGCCAGCTGGCCTCCACCCGGACACGCGCGTCGGCTTCCAGGGGGGCCAGCCATCCGGCAAGGCGCTCCAGACGGTCGCTGATCAGGATCAGGCCCTTGGCGTCGGGACGGCCTTTCAGGGCCAGGATGCGGCGTACGGCGGCCGGGTCGTCCGGGCGACAGCCCAGACCGAAGACCCCTTCGGTGGGGTAGGCCACCACGCCACCGGCACGCAGGATGCGCGCTACGGCTTCCACGGAGTTCGTGCGGGTCCCGGGGGCCGGGATATCAGCCGGAGTCACGGCCGCTGGCGGTCACGGTATCGCTGGTCGCCGGGGTTTCCCCGGATCCGGTGTCGCCCCCGGATTTGCCGCCCGATTTGCCCTCGGACGAGTTGCCACCGGATTTTTTCGTGGCGGCCTTGCCGGAGGACTTGCTGCCTGTCGCGGTTGTTTTCGACTTGCTCGATGTTGTACTCGCGGACTTCGTGCCCGTGGCCTTTGTGCCCGAACCTTTGGCCGTCGATGCCTTCGAACCCGCAGATTTGGAACTCGACGATTTCGACCCCGTGGATTTCGACCCCGTGGATTTCGACCCCGTGGCCTTTGCCTTCGACCCGGTCGACTTCGACGCGCTCGAGGCGGTCTTCTTCGCGCCACCCGACTTGCCGGCCGCGGCCTTGCCGCCCTTGCGACCGCGCCCCTTGCGTTCGGGGGCGTTGGCGATCAGTTCCTGGCACTGCTCCAGGGTCAGGGATTTGGGATCGGTCTCCTTGGGCACCTTGGCGTTCTTGTTGCCGTCGGTGACATAGGGGCCGTAGCGACCGTTCAGCACCTGGATGCCTTCGTCGTCGAAGCTCTTGATGAAGCGTTCGGCGTCCTTTTTCTTCTTCTCCGCCACCAGTTCCAGGGCGCGCGGCAGCTCGATGGTCCAGACGTCGTCGTCCGGGCCCAGGGAGACGTACCTGGAACCGTACTTCACGTATGGTCCGAAGCGCCCGATGTTCACCATCACCGGTTCGCCCTCGGGGGTCTCGCCCAGCTCGCGCGGCAGCTTGAACAGCTCCAGCGCCTCTTCGAGGGTGATCTTGTCCATCTTCTGCCCGGGCAGCAGCCCGGCGAAGCGCGGCTTCTCCTCGTCGTCCTTGGTGCCGATCTGCACGATCGGCCCGAAACGGCCCAGACGCACGCTGACCGGCCGCCCGCTTTTCGGGTCGGTGCCCAGTTCGCGCGACTGCACCGCCTCGGCGCGGGTGACCTTCTCTTCCTTTTCCTTGACCCGGTCGCGGAAGTCGTACCAGAAGTCCTCCAGTACCGGGACCCAGTCCTTTTCCCCGCGCGAGATCGCGTCCAGCTCGTCTTCCAGGTTCGCGGTGAAGTCGTAGTCGACGTAGCGATCGAAATGCCGGGTCAGGAAGCTGTTCACGATCCGGCCGGTATCGGTCGGGATGAAGCGCTTGCCGTCCATCTCCACGTATTCGCGCGACTGCAGGGTCGAGATGATGCTGGCATAGGTCGACGGGCGGCCGATGCCGTATTCCTCGAGGGTCTTCACCAGGCTGGCCTCGGTGTAGCGCGGCGGTGGCTCGGTGAAGTGCTGATCGGCGGTGACCTCGTGCAGCGCGACGGTGTCGCCCTCGGCCATCTCCGGCAGGCGCTTGTCCTCGTCGTCGTCCGCGCTGTCGTCGCGGCCCTCCTGATAGACCGCGATGAAGCCGGCGTGGCGCAGGGTGGAACCGGTGGCGCGGAAGCGGTGTTCGCTGTCGCCCGGGACCAGATCGGCGGCCACGGTATCGAAGGTCGCGTGGATCATCTGGCAGGCGACGGTGCGCTTCCAGATCAGGTCGTACAGCCGGGCCTGGTCACTGGTCAGACGGTTGCGGATCTCGTCCGGGATGCGTCGCACCGAGGTCGGGCGGATCGCCTCGTGGGCCTCCTGCGCGTTCTTCGACTTGGTCTTGTACTGGCGCGGGCTGTCCGGGAGGTTGTCGGGCCCGTAGCGCTCTTCGATCAGGCCGCGGGCCTCGCCGATCGCCTCGCCGGCCAGCGCGACCGAGTCGGTTCGCATGTAGGTGATCAGGCCTTCCGCGCCGGAGCCCAGGTCGATGCCCTCGTACAGTTGCTGGGCGGTGCGCATGGTGCGGCTGGCATTGAAGCCCAGCTTGCGCGAGGCCTCCTGCTGCAGGGTCGAGGTGGTGAACGGCGCGGCCGGGTTGCGGCGGCGCTGTTTCTTCTCGACCTTCGCCACGCGCAGTTCACCGTTCGCGGCCTCGTTCAGGCGGCCCTGCGCCTCGTGGGCGAGCTCGGCGCTGTTGAGGTCGAACTGCTGGAGCTTGTTGCCGTCCAGGTGGGTCAGCCGCGCGGTGAACGGCTGGCCCTCGCGTTCGGCCTTCGCGTCGAGCGTCCAGTATTCCTGCGGGACGAAGGCCTCGATCTCGTTCTCGCGCTCGCAGATCATGCGCAGCGCCGGGCTCTGCACGCGCCCGGCGGACAGCCCGCGCTTGATCTTGCGCCACAGCAGCGGCGAGAGGTTGAAGCCGACCAGGTAGTCCAGCGCGCGGCGCGCCTGCTGGGCGTCGATCAGCGGCTGGGCGAGTTCGCGCGGCTGTTCGATCGCCTCCTGGATGGCCTTCTTGGTGATCTCGTGGAACACCACGCGGTAGACGTTGCGGCCTTCCAGCAGGCCGCGTTCGCGCAGGACCTCGTAGAGATGCCAGGAGATCGCCTCGCCTTCGCGGTCGGGGTCGGTCGCGAGGATCAGGTCGTCGGACTTCTTCAGGGCCTTCGCGATCGCGTCGATCTGCTTTTCGCTGCGCTCGATCACGTCGTAGCGCATGCGGAACCCGTCCTCCGGGTCCACCGCCCCTTCCTTGGGCACGAGATCGCGCACATGGCCGTAGGAGGCCATGACCTGATACTCGGGGCCGAGGTATTTCTCGATGGTCTTCCCCTTGGCGGGGGACTCAACAATGACGAGGTGCTTGCTCATGGGGACTCGGGACCGTCTCGGTGGCGGCGGGTTCCGTGGGAGGCGGTGACGCCGGGGTCAGTGCAGATAATCCATCTCGGTGGGGCCGATATGGTCGCGCATGACCTCGTCGAGCCGGGAGTAGGCGACGGCGTCGTCCGGCTGGTTGAACAGCACCATCAGTACCACCCAGCGCAGCTGGTCGAGGTCGATCTCCTCGGCGTCCAGTTCCATCACGCGGTCCATCACCAGTTCGCGGGTGCCGGCACTGAGCAGACCGTTCTGCTCCAGATTGAGAAGGAAGCCACGGCTTTCCATGTTCAGGCGCTGGCGTTCTTCGGGTGCGAACACGCGGCAGGCCGCACTGTCACCGCCGCGGCTGGCCAGCGGGGCCTCGCTCATCAGCCGGTCCAGCCAGCCCAGGGCGCGCTCGATCTCGCCGGACGCAAAACCGGCTTCGACCAGCTGCCGCTGCAGCTCGCCGCGATCGGGTTCGGCCTCGGATTCTTCGTCGAGGGTGTGCTCGAACAGATACATGAGCACGTCCAGCACGCTTTCGTTCATGATTCGGGGGATCCTGCGTCGAGGCGCTGATAGCGCCCGTGATCGAGGGCGGCCACGCGGCCATTGAGTTCCAGTAAAACGAGAATGGATGAAAGCGTGTCGATGGTCAATTGAGTCCGGCTGCGCAGGGTTTCCATGTCCACCGGGTCGAAGCCCATCGCCTGCAGGACCTTTTCGTGCTCCGGATCCACCGGCTCGGCGGGCGCCGGCCCCGGGGCTTGCGGGGCGGCCGGGACGCCCAGCCAGTCGGCCAGGTCGTCGAGGATCTCGCCGGCGGTCTCGACCAGTTGCGCCCCTTCGCGGATCAACCGGTGGCAGCCCCGGCTGACCGGGCTGAACACCGAGCCCGGGACGGCGTAGACCTGCCGGCCCTGTTCTCCGGCGAGCCGCGCGGTAATCAGCGAGCCGCTGTTGTCGCCCGCTTCCACCACCAGGGTGGCCAGTGCCAGGCCACTGATAACGCGGTTGCGCTGCGGGAAGTGTCCGGCCTGGGCCTGGGTGCCGGTCGGCCACAGCGACACGATCAGGCCGTGATCGGCGATGCGGTGCCCGAGCCGCCGGTGCGCGGCCGGATAGATGCGGTCGGGGCCCGTTGCGACCACGGCAGTGGTGCGCCCCTGCGGGGCGTCCAGTGCGCCCTGATGGGCGGCGCCGTCGATCCCGCGCGCCAGACCCGAGGTAATGGTGACCCCGGCGCTCGCCAGCTCGCGAGCGAACTCGCGGGCCAGCTTGAGTCCCTGCGGAGTCGCGTCGCGGCTGCCGATGATGGCCACCTGCGGTGCGGTCAGCAGGGTCGGGTCGCCGTTGAGGAACAGCACCGGCGGGGGGTCGGGCAGTTGCGTCAGCAGCGGCGGATAGTCGGGATCGTCGCGACACAGAATGCGGTGACGCTCGTCCGCGCGCTCCCAGGCCAGGTCGGCCGCCACGCCGGGGTGGTCATCGTCGGGGTTTTCCGGCGGGGCCACGCCGACGTCGGCGTCCCTCCACTGCCGGGCGGGCGCGGCCAGCGCGGCCTGTGGCGAGCTGAAGGCCTCCAGCAGGCGCTGGATGCGCCGTGGCCCCAGTCCGGGGGTATGCAAAAGACGCAGCCACGGCCCGGGGTCGACCCCGGCCGTGGCTGCGTCGTTGCGGGACTCGCGTTCCATCGCGGAATCCGCCCTGGTGCTCATGGCTTACGGATGGCGGACGGTGTACCCCTCGCGCAGCGTGCGCTCGGATTCGGTCACCAGCACGTAGGAGACCTTCTCGAAGGTCTTGAAGACCATCACCTCGCCGACCCGTTCTTCGGGCAGGTCCACGGACTCGTTGGTCCCGGCGATCGGGTCGCGCACCGTGCGGCCGGCGGTGTAGGCGGCGAACACCTGACCGTTCTCGACCCCTTCCCGCGCGCCACGGTTGATGACCGCGGCCTGGTAGCGCCCGATCTGACTGATCGCATCGAACAGCTTGATGACCTGACCGTCGATGCCTTCCGGCGGGCGGCCGATCTCGAACAGCATGTCCTGTTCTTCCGCGAACGGAACCAGGCGGTCGCCGCGGATGGTCTCGCGTTCGCCACGGCGGATGTTCGCACGCGCCACGTGCCCGGGTTCGACGATCTCGGCTTCACCCACCGGGATGGTGGCGACGCCCAGTTCCTCGCCGGTGTCCGGATCCAGCAGCATCTCGTCGCGCCGGACGATGTGGTAGATCTCGTATTCTTCCGTGTCCTCGGCATTGCGGACATAGACCCGGTCGCCCGGGCCGTAGATCACGCGATCGTCGTCCGCGGCCACGATGTAGGGCGCCTGTTCCAGGGTCTCCTCGTCGAGGACCTGCGGCTGGAACATGAACGACTGCAGCGTGGAGATCGGCGGGGTATCGTCGTCGAGCTCCTCCACGCGGACCTCCGGCGAGAGGCGCTTGGTCGGCCGCACGCGCGGGCCGCCGTCGACCGTGATGCGCGGTTCGCCGTCCACGTAGTGGATGCTCAGGACATCACCCGGATAGATCAGGTGCGGGTTCTCGATCTCCGGATTCACCGCCCAGATCTCCGGCCAGTACCAGGGTTCGTCAAGGTACATGGCGGAGATGTCCCAGAGGGTGTCGCCCTTCTTGACGACGTAGCGCTCCGGCGCGGAATCCCGGATCTCCGGAGTTTCCTCGGTGGCGGAGTCGCTGGTCTCCTGGCGTTCCCCGTTGTCCGGGGTGGCGGTTTCGGCAGTCCGGTTCTCGGGATCTTCGGCGCCGCTGCCGGTGTCAGTGTCTCCGGTGGCCGCGCAGCCCCCCAGAAACAGCGTTACACTGAACAGTACGCCCGGCAGCACGAAAGAGGTCGTGGTCGCTCTGGTTTTCAACATCATGGTTTCCCCTGTCAGGTCCGCACTCCCCGGGGCCATCCTGTGGCCCGGTCCGAATTCGGTGACGCTTCGGCGGATGATGCGGTCCAACGTTAGCAGAATTGACGGGACTGTACAGCACAAAGATTGAGGTTTTTCATGGCGAAGCGAGAAATTCTCCACTTTCCCGATCCCCGGTTGCGGCAGAAGGCCGAACCGGTCGCCGAGGTGGACGACTCCATCCGCACACTGGTGGACGACATGTTCGAGACCATGTACGCGGCACCGGGCATCGGCCTGGCGGCGGTGCAGGTGAACGTTCACAAGCGTGTCCTGGTGGCCGACGTCTCCGAGGACCAGAGCCAGCCCTGGGCCCTGATCAATCCGGAGATCCTCGAGACCCGGGGCGAGGAAGAGATGGACGAGGGCTGCCTGTCGGTGCCCGGTTACTACGAGAAGGTGCGGCGCGCGGACTGGATCCGCTTCCGCGCGCTGGGTCGCGACGGCCAGCCCTTCGAGGCCGAGGCCGACGGGCTGCTGGCGGTGTGCATCCAGCACGAGATCGATCATCTCGACGGCAAGCTGTTCGTGGACTACCTGTCCAGTCTCAAGCGCGGTCGCATCCGCAAGAAACTGGAGAAGCAGGGCGCGCGCGCCGGCGGTTCCGGCAAGGCCGCGGCGCCCGCGGTCTGATGGCGGCTGCCGACAGGGACGCCCCGGCGCCGCGCATCGTGTACGCGGGAACCCCCGACTTCGCGGTTCCCGCGCTGGAGGCCCTGATCGCGGCGGGTCACCCGCCGGTCGCGGTCTACACGCAGCCGGACCGCCCGGCGGGCCGGGGCCGCAAGCTGCGTCCGGGGCCGGTGAAGCAGGTCGCGACGGCCGCCGGGATCCCGGTGGAGCAGCCGGAATCGCTGCGGGATCCGCAGGCGCGGGCGCGGCTGGCCGAATGGCAGCCGGACCTGCTCGTGGTCGCGGCCTACGGGCTGATCCTGCCGCGCGCGGTGCTGGAGATCCCGCCTCTGGGCGGGGTGAACATCCACGCCTCGCTGCTGCCGCGCTGGCGCGGGGCGGCACCCATCCATCGCGCGATCCTCGCCGGCGATGACGAGACCGGCGTGTGCCTGATGCAGATGGCCCCGGGGCTGGATACCGGCCCGGTCCACGCCTGCCGGCGGCTGCCGTTGGGCCCGCGTGCGACCACCGGCGAGGTCCACGACGCCCTCGCGCGGATGGGGGCGGAACTGCTGGTGGAGCGCCTGCCGGCGATCACGCGTGGCGAGTCGGTGCCCGAGCCGCAGGACGATGCCCGGGCGACCTATGCCGCCAAGCTCGAGAAGGACGAGGCGCGACTGGACTGGGCTCAGCCGACCCGCGAGCTGGACCGCCGCGTGCGCGCCTTCGACCCGTGGCCGGTCGCCTGGACCCGGCTGCCGGACGGCGAGGCGGTCCTGCGCATCCATGCCGCCCGGCCCGTTGAGACGGAGCAAGCGGCGACCGTGACGCCCGCCGATGCCGCGCCGGGCACTATCGTCGCCGCGGGCGGCGAGGGCGTGGACGTCATGACCGGCGACGGCCTCCTGCGGCTGGAGCGCGTGCAGCTGCCCGGCCGGCGGCCGGTGAGTGCCGCCGACTGGGCCAATACCGGTGATCTGACCGGTCAGCGACTCGGAGGTGATACCTGATGGCCCGCCAGCCTGCCCCCCGCCAGTGCGCCGTGGAAGCCACCGAACAGGTGGTGCTGCACGGGGCTTCGCTCAACAGCGTGCTGGAACCCGCGGTGGCGGATCTCCCGGTGCGCGAGGCCGCCTGGACCCGCGCCCTGGTGTACACCACCCTGCGCTGGTATCCGCAGCTGGAGGCGCTGGTGCGTGAAAGCCTGGACCGGCCACTGCGGCGCAAGGACGGCGTGATCGGCGTGCTGCTGGCCCAGGGGCTGGCGGAGATCCTGCATTTCTCCACCCGCGATCACGCGGCGGTGCGCGAGACCGCCGAGACCGCGCGTCGCATCCATCGGCCCGGAGCCGTGGGGCTGATCAACGCGATCCTGCGTCGCGCGTTGCGCGAGACCGATGCGCTGGAGGCCCGCATCGCCGAGGACCCGGTGTTGCGGCATGCCTGCCCGGCGTGGCTGATCGAGGCGATCGAGGCCGGGTGGCCCGAGCGCGCGGAGGCCGTGCTGGGCGAGCTGCTGCGCGAGGCCCCGCTGACCCTGCGGGTCAATACCGGACGCTGGAGCCCGGACGAGGCGCTGGCGGCGCTGCGCGAGGCGGGCTTCGAGGCGCGGCTGCACGAGGCTCCCGAGGGTGCTCTGACGCTCGAGGCGGCCACCGACGTGACCGCGTTGCCGGGGTTCGGTGACGGCCGGCTGTCGGTTCAGGACGTTTCCGCGCAGTGGGCCGCGCATCTGCTGGCGCCGCGCCCGGGCGAGCGGGTGCTGGATGCCTGCGCCGCTCCGGGCGGCAAGACCGGGCATCTGCTGGAGCGTGCCGGCGGCGAGCTGGATCTGGTGGCCCTGGACAGCGACGCCACGCGCCTGGAACAGGTGCGCGAGAACCTGGACCGGCTGCAGCAGGAGGCCACGCTGACCGCGGCCGATCTGGGCGACACCGACGCCTGGTGGGACGGGCGGCCGTTCGACGCGATCCTGCTGGATGTGCCCTGTTCCGCCACCGGCGTGATTCGCCGGCATCCGGACATCAAGACCCTGCGCCGCGCGGACGACATCCCGCGTCTGGCCGCCGAACAGGCCCGTCTGCTGCGCGCGGCCTGGGACCTGCTGCGTCCGGGCGGACGCCTGCTGTATGCGACCTGTTCCCTGCTGGACGCGGAAAACCAGGAAGTCGTGACCCCGTTCGTCGAGGCGACCGGTGACGCGCGTGCCGTGGAGACGGGCGCGGAAAGCCCGATTCCCGGGGCGTTGTCCCGTTCCTCCGGGGTGTCCATCCCGCCGGGGCTGGCCGGTGGCGACGGGTTCTACTATGCCCTGCTGGAGAAGGTCGCGGGCTGATGCGGCGGCTCGTCTGGCTGCTGGTGCTGGTGCTGGCGCCGGGGGTGGCCCCGGCGCTCGAGATCCGCGAGGCCAGTCACCTGTGGCTGGATGACACCACGTTGCTGGCGCGCCTGGACCTGGACATGGCCCTGCCCGAGGTGCTGGTGGACGCGCTGGAGAACGGCGTGACCCTGGGGTTCCGGCTGGAGGCGCAGGCGGAGCCCGACCGCATGCTGCCGGGGAGACCGCTGGTACGCGCGGAGAACCGCGTGCAGCTGCGCTACTACCCCCTCAACCGACATTATCTGGTGACCTCGCGGGATGGCGAGCGCATGGAGCTGCGCCCCACGCTGGGGGATGCCCTGGAGCAGAGTGCCCGCCGCCTGGGGCGGATCCGGCTGGAGGACGTCCCCGAGGCGCTGCGCGAGGCCCCGGGTGACCACCGCCTGAACGCCCGGCTGTCGCTGGACTACACCGCGCTGCCGCTGCCGTTGCAGCTGGACGCCGGCCTGCGCGGCGAACTCACGGCCCGACAGGAATGGTACGGATGGTCGCTCGACTGAAGGGTTTGCCCTGGGGGCTGCTGGGGATGATCCTGCTGTTCGTCCTCCTGCTGGCCTCGCTGCTGGTGATGGGGGACGCGGCCCAGCACCAGGCGCGTTTCGAGCAGCTGTTCATCTGGCTGCTGGTGTTCCACGCCGCGGTGCTGATCGTGCTGGCCGGCCTGATTATCTATCAGGTGGTGCGCATGTTCTGGCAGTACCGCCACGGGGTGCCGGGCAGCCGCCTGACCCTGCGCCTGGTCGGCGGGTTCATGCTGGTCGCGGTGCTGCCGGTCTCGGTGGTGTACTACTTCTCCTACGAATTTCTCAGTGAAGGCGTGGACTCGTGGTTCGACGTGCGCGTGGATTCGGCGCTGGAAGACGCGCTGGAACTGTCGCGCTCCTCGCTGGATCTGCGCGTGCGCCAGCTGGCCGAAGAGACCCAGGAGATCATGGAAGATCTGGAAGGTGTCTCCGAGGGCCTGATGGGGCTGACCCTCAACGATTACCGGCGCAGTCTGGGAGCGCAGGAGCTGACCCTGGTGGGCGCCAACAACCGCATCATCGCGTCGAGCACCGACAGCCCCATCCGCCAGCTGCCGTCACCGCCCAGCTCCGACATCCTGATGCGCGTGCGGCCGGGGCAGCCCTACTCGCGTCTGGAGCCACGCCCCGATGATCAGCTGGTGATCCGCGTGGTGGCGACCACGGCCGCGCGCCGACCCGGCACCGACAACCGCATCCTGCAGGCCGTGTACCCCGTGGATCCGCGCATGAGCGCCCTGTCCCTGCGGGTGCAGGACGCGTTTGCCGATTACCGCGAGTTCGCTTATCTGCGCGGGCCGATCACCCAGGGCTTCATCTTCACCATGTCGCTGGCGCTGGCGATCTCGCTGATGGCCGCGCTGTGGGCCGGGCTGGTGGTCGCACGGCGGCTGGTGCAGCCGGTGTCCGATCTGGTGCAGGGCACGCGCATGGTCGCCGCCGGGGACTACAACACCCGGCTGGAGGTGCGGCGGGCGGACGAACTGGGTTTCCTGGTGCAGTCGTTCAACGCGATGACCCGCACCCTCAGCGAGGCGCGCAACGAGGCCGAGCGCAACCGCCGGCTGCTGGATGCCGAGCGGGCCTATCTCGAGAGCGTGCTCAAGCACCTGCGTTCGGGCGTGCTGGCGCTGGACGGCAGCCTGCGCCTGCGCACCGCCAACGACGCCGCCGGCCAGATCCTCGAATGCGACCTGCCGGGCGCGCGTACCCGGGACATCGCCGAGGTCGGCCGCGAGTGCCCGCTGGTGCACCAGTTCTTCGAGGCCATCCGCGATCCGCTGGCCGGGCACGAGGCGGAATGGTCGCGCCAGGTGGTGGTGTTCACCCGCAGCGGGCGCAAGGTGCTGATGACGCGTGCGGTCTGGCTGCCGACCCCGGGATCCGGGCGCGGGCTGCACGCGATCGTGTTCGATGACATGACGGAATTCCTGAAGGCCCAGCGCGATGCGGCCTGGGGCGAGGTGGCGCGGCGCCTGGCCCACGAGATCAAGAACCCGCTGACGCCCATCCAGCTGTCGGCCGAACGGCTTTCGCGCCGGCTGGGCCGGGTGCTCGAAGGGGCCGATCACGAGGTGCTGGAACGTGCGACCGGCACCATCATCCAGCAGGTGGAGGCGATGAAGACCCTGGTCAACGCCTTCCGCGACTACGCCCAGGCGCCCAAACTGGAACTCGGCCACACCGACGTGAACCAGCTGGTGCGCGACGTCTCCGAGCTGTATCTGGGCGCGGACGGCAGCTCGCGGGTTCGCCTGGATCTGGGCGAGGGGGTGCCGATGATCCGGGCCGACGGCGGTCGTCTGCGCCAGCTGCTGCACAACCTGGTTCGTAACGCCATGGAGGCCGCCGAGGAGCAGGAGCGCGGCGACGACCTGGAGGTGTACGTCTCCACCGACCATGTCGAAAGCGCCTCCGGAAACTGGATCGAACTGCGTCTCCGGGATAACGGTCCCGGGATCCGGCCGGAGCTGCTGGAGCGCATCTTCGAGCCCTACACGACGCACAAGCCGCGTGGAACCGGGCTTGGACTGGCGGTGGCGCAGAAGATCGTCGAGGAGCACGGGGGTATCATCGAGTGCCATAATGATGATTCCGGGGCGGGCGGCGCGGTCTTCGTGATCCGCATCCCGGTGGACGAGGGCGGCCCGTCCGGGGCGTCCGCTGCCGAGGAGGAACAGCCGCAATGAGCGACGCCTACATTCTCGTGGTCGACGACGAGCCCGACATCCGCATGTTGCTGCGCGACGTGCTGGAGGACGAGGGCTACCAGGTCGCGCTGGCGGGCTCGGTGGCCGAGGCCAAGGCCCAGCGGCGCAGCCGGCGGCCGGATGCGATCCTGCTGGACGTCTGGATGCCCGACGGCGACGGGATCTCGCTGCTCAAGGAGTGGCAGGAGGACGAGGGAGCGATGTGCCCGGTGGTGATGATCTCCGGCCACGGCAACGTGGAGAGTGCGGTGGATGCGACCCGCCTGGGGGCCTACGATTTCATCGAGAAGCCGCTGACCATCGACAAGCTGCTGATCACCCTGAACAACGCACTGGAGGCCGCGCGCCTGCAGCGGGAGAACACCGGTCTGCGGCGCCAGGCCGCCCCGGTGACCGATCCGGTCGGCAGCAGTGCGGTGATGGTCAACCTGCGCGACCAGGTGCAGCGCATGGCCCAGCACGATACCTGGGTGCTGATCACCGGCGAGCCCGGGGCCGGCAAGCAGACCTTCGCGCGCATGTTGCACGCCCGCAGCGCGCGGCGCGAAAGCCCGTTCATCGTGGTCTCGGTGGGATCGATGTCGGGCGACGAGGCGGTGGCCGAGCTGTTCGGCAGCGAGCAGGGCGAGCGGGTGCGCTATGGCCTGCTGGAGCAGGCCTCCGGCGGGGTGCTGTACCTCGACGAGGTTGCGGAGATGGACCTGCAGACTCAGGCGCGCCTGCTGCATGCCCTGGACACCGGTCGCATCACGCGCATCGGCGGGGACCAGCCGATCAGCGTGAACGTGCGCGTGGTGGCGGCCACCCAGCACGATCTGGGCGAGGCCGTGGAGCAGGGGCTGTTCCGCGAGGATCTCTATTACCGCCTCAACGTCCTGCCGCTGAACGTGCCGCCGCTGCGCGAGCACGCCGAGGACATCCCCGAACTGCTGGACTACCATATGCGCCAGCTGCATCAGCAGGAGGGCCTGCCGCAGCGCACGTTCCAGCGACCGGCCCTGGAATGCCTGCAGCAGTATCCGTGGCCGGGGAACGTGCGCGAACTGCGCAACCTGGTCCAGCGCCTGATGATCCTGGGCTCCGGCGACGAGATCACCCGCGACGAGGTGGACCGCACCCTGTCGGGGCAGCCGCGGCGGGTGGAAGAAGAGAGCGCCGAGGGGGTGGTGACCATCCCCGACCTGCCCCTGCGCGAGGCGCGCGAACAGTTCGAACGGGAATACCTGATGCAGCAGCTGGAACGCTCCGAGGGCAACATGACGCGTCTGGCCGAACGGGTCGGACTGGAGCGTACGCATCTCTACCGCAAGTTCAAGGCGCTGGGCATCGATCCGCGCCGCGTGAAATCCGACGGCTGACGCATGAAACAGATCATCATCCTGGGGGCCGGTCAGGTCGGTCATTCCCTGGCCGAGGCCCTGAGTGCCGACGGGATCGACATCACCGTCGTCGACAACCGCGCCGAGCGCCTGGCCGAGCTGGAAGACCAGTTCGATATCAAGACGGTCCACGGATTCGGTGCCCATCCGTCGGTGCTGGATGCGGCCGGGGGGCGCGACGCGTCCATGCTGGTGGCGGTGACCGACTCCGACGAGGTCAACATGCTGGCCTGTCAGGTCGGCTCCACGCTGTTCAACATCGAGACCAAGATCGCTCGGGTGCGGGCCCGCGATTATCACGAGACCCCGGAGCTGTTCGCCCAGGACGCGATGCCGGTGGACATGCTGATCTCGCCGGAGGCGATCGTCACCAGTCATATCCAGCGCCTGATCGAGCACCCCGGCTCGCTGCAGGTGCTGGAGTTCGCCGAGGGACGGGTGTCGCTGGTGGGGGTGCGCGCCTACTACGGCGGGCCGCTGGTGGGCCACGAGCTGAAGAACCTGCGCTACGACATGCCGGGGGTCCATACCCGGGTCGCGGCGATCTTCCGTCAGGACCGTTCCATCCAGCCGGACGGCAACACGGTGGTGGAAGCCGACGACGAGGTGTTCTTCGTCGCGGCGAAGAAGAACATCCGTGCCGTCACCTCCGAGCTGCGCAAGCTGGAGAAGCCCTACAAGCGGATCATGATCGCCGGCGGCGGCAACATCGGCCGGCGGCTGGCCGAAGCGCTGAGCAAGCGCTACCGGGTGAAGGTGATCGAGCGCGATGCGGAGCGGGCGGACCAGCTCGCCCGGGAACTGCCCGGCAACGTGCTGGTACTGCAGGGCGACAGCGCCGACGACCGTTTCCTCGAGGCGATCAACGTCGAGCACAGCGACGTCTTCTGTGCGGTGACCAACGACGATCAGGCCAACATCTTCGCGGGGATGCTGGCCAAGCGCTACGGCGTGCGCAAGGTGATGTCGCTGATCAACCGCCCGAGCTACGTGGATCTGCTGCAGAGCGGCACCATCGACGTGGCGCTGTCGCCGCAGCAGGCCACGGTGAGCGCCCTGCTGGCCCGGGTGCGCGAGGGCGGGACCGCCACCGTGCATACCCTGCGCCGCGGCGCGGCCGAGGCGATCGAGACGGTCGTCAGCGGCGATTCGCGCACCTCGCAGGTGGTGGACCGCCGGATCGACGAAATCAACCTGCCGGAGGGGGCCAGCGTCGGCGCCGTGGTGCGCGACGACGAGGTCATCATTCCGCACCACGACACGGTGATCCATTCGGGGGATCACGTCATCCTGTTCCTCACCGACCGTGGCAAGGTGAAGCAGGTCCAGCGCCTGTTCCAGCCCAGCCCGCTGTTCTTCTGAGCCGTCCGCCGTGCTCCATCTCGCCTCCACCGCGCGCCTGCTGGGGATCCTGCTCACGCTGTTCAGCCTGAGCATGCTGCCGCCCGCACTGGTCGGGTTTATCTACGACGAGTCCACCGCGTACGTGTTCATGCAGGCGTTCATCGTGCTGCTGCTGGTCGGCGGGATGCTCTGGGGGCCGCTGTATCGCGCGCATCGCGAACTGCAGCCGCGCGACGGGTTCATCCTGGTGGTGATGTTCTGGCTGGGTCTGGGCCTGGCCGGGGCGACGCCGATGGTGCTCGACCCGCATCTGAACGTCAGTTTCACCGATGCGGCCTTCGAGTCGATGTCGGGGCTGACCACCACTGGCGCCACCGTGCTGACCGGGCTGGACGACATGCCGAAGGCGTTGCTGTGGTATCGCCAGCAGCTTCAATGGATGGGCGGCATGGGCATCATCGTGCTGGCAGTGGCCATCCTGCCGCTGCTGGGCGTGGGCGGCATGCAGCTGTTCAAGGCCGAAACCCCGGGCCCGATCCGCGACAACAAGCTGACCCCGCGCATCGCCGAGACCGCGCGCAACCTGTGGTACATCTACCTCGGCCTGACGGTGGCCTGTGCGGTGGCCTACTGGGTCGCCGGGATGGAGGTCTTCGACGCGATCGCGCATTCCTTCACCACCGTGGCGATCGGCGGGTTCTCCACCTACGACGCCAGCCTTGGCCACTTCGATTCCGCCGCCATCGAGGGCGTGGCGATCGTCTTCATGCTGATCGCCGGGATGAACTTCGCGGTGCATTTCCTCGCCCTGCACCGTGCGTCGGTCGCGCCCTATCGGCGTGACGAGGAGCTGCGCACCTACCTGATCCTGATGGCCTCGGCGGTGGCCGTGGTGGTGGCCTACATGCTGGTGACCGGCTTTGCCGCGGACGGCGCGGACGCCTTCCGCCGGGCCGCGTTCCACGTGGTGTCCATCGGCACCACCACCGGTTACGCCACCGACGACTTCTACCTCTGGCCGGGGTTTCTGCCGGTGCTGCTGATCTTCCTGTCGTTCGTCGGTGGCTGCACCGGATCCACCGGTGGCGGCATCAAGGTGGTGCGCGTGCTGCTGCTGATGAAGCAGGGCATGCGCGAGGTGAAGCGCCTGATCCATCCGCATGCGCGCATCGCCGTGAAGGTCAACGGCAAGGAGGCCCCGGACCGCGTGGTGCAGGCGGTGTGGGGTTTTCTCGCGGCCTATGTGATGGTGTTCGTGGTGATGATGCTGGCGGTGATGGCATCCGGACTGGATCAGGTCACGGCCTTCTCGGCGGTGGCGGCCACCCTCAACAACCTCGGCCCCGGCCTGGGCGAGGTGGGGCCGAACTTCCAGTCCATCAACGACTTCAGCAAATGGGTGCTGATCCTCGCCATGCTGATGGGGCGTCTGGAAATCTTCACCGTGCTGGTGCTTCTGTCCCCGGCGTTCTGGCAGCGCTAGGGTAGGAGCGAATTCAAGGACAGGAGGTCGTCCATGTCACAGATGGTCGAACGTTTCCAGAACATGCTGGACGGAGGCGAGGACTCCGCGATGCTGCGTTTCTCGCTGGGCAACGCCCTGGTGACCGATGGCCAGCAGGAGGCGGCGGTGGAGCACCTCGAGCGCGCACTGGAGCTGGACGAGGGCTACTCCGCGGCGTGGAAACTGCTGGCAAAGACCCTGGTCGCCCTGGAGCGCCCGCAGCGTGCGCTGGAGGTCTGCGAGCGGGGCATGGCCATCGCCGAGGAGAAGGGCGACCTGCAGGCGGTCAAGGAAATGGAGGTCTCCGCGAAGCGCGCCCGCCGCCTGCTGGAGGCCGGGGGTGATGCGGACACATGAGCCGTGAGGATGCCCCCGGGGAGGAGGCGGACGTCGGTGCCTACCGGGCGCCGCTGACCGCGCGGCATTTCGCCCCCCGCTACTGGCTCACCTGGGTCGGCGTGGCGCTGGCCTGGGTGCTGCAGCAGATCCCGCGTTCGGCGGTGCAGGCGCTGGCCCGGGGCATCGGCCGCCTGCTGTACCGCCGCTCGGGGCGCAGCCGCCGGATTGCCGAACGCAATCTCGAGCTGTGCTTCCCGCAGCTGGATGCGGCCGAACGCGAGGCGCGGCTGGCCGCCTTCTACCGCTACCAGGCACAAACCGTGCTGGACTATGGCCTGCTGTGGTTCGGCAAGCCCGGCGAGCATGCCTCGCGCATCCGGGTGGACGGGCTGGAGCACTACGAACGCGCGCGCTCCGACGGGACACCGGTGATCATCCTCGCCCCGCACTCGCTGGGGCTGGATTACGGCGGGGTGCGCATGAGCCAGATGTATGACGGGGTCTCCTTCGCCAAGCCGATGAAGAACCCCGTGCTGGAGTGGATCAACCACCGCAGCCGCACCCGCTACTCCGGGGACATCTTCGCCCGCGAGCAGGGGCTGCGCCCGGCGATTCGCCAGCTGCGCCGCGGGCGGTTCTTCTATTACCTGCCGGACGAGGACCTGGGCGCCGACGGCGCGGTGTTCGTGGATTTCTTCGGTGTATCCAAGGCCACGCTGACCGCCCTGGGGCGGCTGGCGCGCATGTCGCGGGCGGTGGTGCTGCCGAGTTTCGCCTGGTACGACCTCGCCCGTGACGAATACGTGATGCGCCTGTGGCCTCCAATGGAGGACTTCCCCTCGGGCGACGATGCGGCCGATGCCCGGGCCATGAACGCCGCCGTCGAACGGGGCGTGGAACAGGCCCCGGCACAGTATCTGTGGACCCTGCGCCTGTTCCGCACGCGTCCCGAGGGCGAGCCTCCGCTCTACTGACCCATGCCCGAGGGCGATACCATCCACCGGCTGGCGGCCATGCTGCGCCCGCGCCTGGAAGGGGCGGCGCTGGAGGCGGTGGCGACCCGCGCCGGACGCGGCGAGCCGCTGCGCGAGCACGGCCCGATGCGGGCCGATGCGCTGCGCGCCCGCGGCAAGCACCTGCTGATGGAGCTGACCGGGCCTGACGATACGCCGTGGCTGCTGCGCACCCACCTCGGGATGTGGGGCACCTGGCACGAATACGCCCGCGGTGCGGAGTGGTCGAAGCCTCCGCACCAGGCCCATGCGGTGCTGACCCTCGAAGATCGGATGCTGGTGTGTTTCCACCCGCGCGAACTGGCCTGGCGCAGGATGCCCGCAGTGGGAGCGGAAGCGGCGGATGTCGAGCGTCTTAATGCCCGGGTGGGGCCGGACCTGCTGGCTACCGATGTGGATGTCGATGCGGTGGTAGCGCGGGTTCGCCGGGATGCGGCTGCGGACCGGCCGCTGGCGGACGTGCTGCTCGACCAGTCGCTGGCGGCGGGGATCGGCAACGTCTACAAATCGGAATTGCTGTTTCTGCATGGCTGTCACCCGCGGACCCCGGTCGGGCGGGTGAGTGACCCCGTGCTGCGGGCGCTGTATGCCGACGCGGTGCGGCTGCTGCGGCGCAACCTGCGCCCGGGGCCGCGGATCACGCGGGAGCGTGCGGAGCCGGATGCCTTCCTGTACGTCTACGGGCGTGAAGGCGAGGCCTGCCGGCGCTGTGCCGCCGTCGTGCGGCGGGCCCTGCTGGGGCAGCACGGGCGTGCGACCTGGTGGTGTCCGGTCTGCCAGCCGGAGGGCGTGGCGGGGTCGTCCCGGAACCCCGGTGGCGTTCGTTCGGACCAATGAGAACAGGCATCCACGGGGAGAGACGTCATGACGAAACCGGTTCACGTGCTGCGTCGCAGCCTGGCCGCGATGCTGGCCGGCAGTTTTCTGGTCGCGGGATGCTCCGGGGCCTCGGCCCCGTCGCCCGAGACGGTGGAGGCCTCGGCCGACGGGCTGTCGGTGGAGATCCTGCACGAGGGGCTCAATCATCCCTGGGCCATTGCGTTCCTGCCCGACGGTGGCGCGCTGATCAGCGAGCGCCCGGGCGCGCTGCGGCATTTCCCGGCCGGCGACGACGGCCCGGATTTTTCCGGTCGGGGTGAACTGGTGCCGGGGCTGCCGGATGACCTGCGGGCGCGCAATCAGGGCGGGTTGCTGGACCTGGCCCTGCACCCGGATTTCGCCGACAACCGCTGGCTGTACTTTACCTATGCGGCCAGCGTGGACGGCGGGCTGACCACGCGTCTGGCGCGCGGGCGTCTCGAGGACGGGGCCCTGAACGACGTCGAGACCCTGTTTACCGCCGAGCCGGGCGTGCGGGGCGGGCGCCATTTCGGCAGCCGCATCGTGTTCGACGACGACGCTCACGTGTTCATCAGCGTCGGCGACCGCGGGGACCGTCATCAGGCACAGGATCCCTCCAACCACATCGGTACCATCATCCGTCTGCATGACGACGGTACGATCCCGGCGGACAACCCGTTCGTGGATGATGCGGACCGGCGCGACGCGATCTGGGCGTATGGCGTGCGCAACTCCCAGGGCATGGTGATGGACCCCGAGACCGGCGTCCTGTGGGAGAACCAGCACGGTCCGCAGGGCGGGGACGAGGTCAACATCATCGAGCCGGGCAACAACTACGGCTGGCCGGTGATTACCCATGGCGAGGAGTACGGTGGCGGCCAGATCGGCGAGGGCATCACCGAGAAGGAGGGGATGGTCTCCCCGTTGCACCACTGGACGCCGTCGATTGCGCCTTCCGGTATGGCGATCCTGCGGGATCCGGCCTTTGCCGACTGGGACGGCGACCTGCTGGCGGGCGGGCTGGCCCACCGTACCCTGCGCCGTCTGACTTTCGATGATCGCGAGCTGGTCAGCGAGGTGGAGGTACTGCCCGATCTGAACCGCCGGGTGCGCGACGTGCGCGTACACGACGGCGCGATCTGGGTGCTGACCGATCATAACCCCGGCGAGCTGCTGCGGCTGCGCCCGGCCGGCGACCACGGGAGCGAATGATGTTCGGCGACTGGATGCAGCCGCAGATGTTGGAGCCCGAGAGCGCCCTGCCCGGACGGGCCGAGGCCATGCCGGTGCCGGAACGCCATGCGGTGCTGGGGACCCCGCTGGCGCCGCCGTACCCCGATGGCATGGAGATCATCCACTTCGGCATGGGCTGCTTCTGGGGCGCCGAGCGACTGTTCTGGCAGCTCGACGGGGTGTATTCCACCAGCGTGGGTTACGGCGGCGGGTACACCCCCAATCCGACCTACCGCGAGGTCTGCAGCGGCCGGACCGGCCATGCCGAACTGGTGCGGGTGGTGTTCGATCCACGCGCGGTGTCGACGGAGACCCTGTTCCGCACCTTCTGGGAGGGACATGACCCGACCCAGGGGATGCGTCAGGGCAATGATGTCGGGACCCAGTACCGCTCCGGGATCTACACCGTGGATCCGGTCCATTACGAGGCCGCGCTGGCCAGCCGCGAGCGCTTCAACGCCGCGCTGCAGGCAGCGGGACTGGGACCGGTCACCACCGAGATCCGCGAGCTGGAGGCCTATTACTTCGCCGAGGACTACCACCAGCAGTATCTGGCGAAGGTTCCGGATGGCTATTGCGGCCTGGGTGGCCTGCGCGTCGCCTATCCGTCCCCGGTCTGAGCGATCCGTTCGCGGGCCGCGGCCACCAGCGCGCGGAACAGGCGCTGGTGGCGGGCCTTCTGCGGCAGGTATTCGGGGTGCCACTGCACGCCGATACAGAAATCACGGCCGCCGGCCTCGATGGCCTGGACCACGCGCGAGGGTTCGCGTCCGACAACCTTCAGGTCGTGGCCAAGGCGGTCGACGGCCTGATCGTGCAGGGCGTTCACGCGCAGCGGTGCATCGCCAAGGATGGCGGACAGCCGCGAGTGCGGATCCAGTCGTACCTGTTTGACCGGCAAGAGGCTGCGGGCGTTGGGGGTCTCCGCGTGGAACGCGGCCAGGTCGCGATGCAGACTGCCGCCGCGCACCACGTTGATCAGCTGCATCCCGCGGCAGATGCCGAGGATCGGCAGGTGCTCGTCCAGCGCGTGGTGAATCAGGGATTTCTCCAGCCGGTCGCGCTCCGGGTCCAGCGATGACCTCTTCGACTGGAACAGCCGGCGCAGCAACCACAGCGCGGGATAGAAGGCGTAGCCGATCAGGCGCTGCGACAGGCGTTGCTCCGCCCGGCGGATGGCAGTGGTGTCAGGGCCCCCTGGCAGGGTTTCGCCATAAAGCCCGGGGTCGACGTCGGCCCCGCCGCCGACGATCAGCGCGTCGATGCGGCGGTTGCGGCGGGGGTGCCCGGGGCGGATGCGCAGGGGACGGCCGCCGGCCCGCCACACCGCCAGGGCGGTGAACAGCCACGCGGGCGTGCCGCCACGGTCCGGGCCGGTGACGGCGATCACCGGACGCTGCGGGCGCTCAGAACCAGGCACGCAGTCGCTGCATCCATTCATCGGTCCAGCGGCCAACTGCCTGGCCCGGGCGCTCCAGATACTCCCGCGCGAGCCGTTCCAGACGTTCGGGATGAGCGGCCAGCTGTTCCACTTCCACCCAGCCGTTCAGCGGGTGCGCCAGGCTCCAGGCCGGGTCGTCGATGCGGCAGTCCGGCAACCGGTAATGCAGGGCGGGACGCGGCTTGATCAGTTCGTGTTCCACCGGCGCCGCCGCAACGCGTTCGGGGTCCAGCTCCGCCAGTACCGGGAGCAGGTCCAGCGGACGGTTGCGCGTGGGGTTGTGCGCCAGCCAGGTGTCGATCAGCGATGCACGGTCCGGGGTGAAATCGGGATCGAGGATGTAGCGCACGAAGGCGCCCGGGAACGGCCGGATATAGGGCGACAGGCGGCGCGACAGGTCGATGGCCCCCGCCTGCGCGAGGATCTCGTACATGAGCACGAAGGCCCGCAGTACGGCCAGCAGCCATTCGGGCTCGCGGCTGTGGATCTCGATGTTCAGCTGCAGCCCGAACGCGTACAGCAGCGAGCGCTCGGTCCCCAGCGCGCCTTCCTGTTGCAGTGCGGCACGCACCCGGTCCAGTCGGGGCAGCTGCGCAGGTTCCAGGGGTGGCGCGACGATCTCGTGCGGGACCAGGCGCCCGGCGGCATCGGCCAGCCAGGCCTCCAGTGCTTCCTGGTCGCGGTCTTCCAGGTCGACCCCCAGGCGGGCCAGGTGCTCGCGATAGCCGCGGTCCTTGAGTACGCGGGCATCCAGCTCCAGCTGGAAATCCCCCGCGTCGCTGTCGCGGACATGCAGCACGAAGGCATGCTCGGCCTCGATTTGCCCGCCGAATTCGTCGATGATGGCGCGGGCCATCGTCTCCAGCGAGACGCCCGCCATCTCGATTTCCACGCCGACCCGGCGCAGGGCCCCCTCGGGGGTCCGGGTCCACGGCAGTGGCTGAAACGAAGTGGTGGACATGCGGCGGCTCTCCTGGCGACGCTGTTCGGTCGGACTGTCCGGGCATGGTAGCGCGTTGCGCCACGATCGCACGCCCCGGTGTACGCGGGCGGGGGCAGGCAGTACGATAAGCCCCTTCGCAACCCTGTGTCCCCGGTGTCCCGCATGGACCGTATCTATCTGCGCGATCTCGAAATCCCCGCCGTGGTCGGCGTCTACGACTGGGAACAGCGCATGCAGCGCCCGCTGCGCTTCGACATCGAGCTGGCGGCGGACACTCGCGTGGCCGCCCACTCCGGCGAGATCGAAGACACGGTTGACTACGAGGCCGTGGCCAACGCGGTGCGGGCCATCGTGACCCGCGAACCCCACATCCTGCTCGAATCCCTCGCCGAGGAGATCGCCGAGACCCTGATGGCGCAGTTCGGTTCGCCGTGGCTGCGCATTACCCTGGGCAAACCGGGCGCGGTGGCCGGGGTGCGCGAGGTGGGCATCACCATCGAACGCGGCTCGCTCGCCACCGACTGAGACCGAGCAGGCCCCGACCGACCGCCAGGACGCTTCCGCGCTTCCTGCTCCTGTTTCCCGCACAGATTTCCCGCACTGCTCCTTCCCGCGCGGCGCCCTTTCCGGTGGCGTCCCCGGCTCGTATTGCCCTCTTTTGGTGCGTCTGCACTTTGTGATTGCACCCGTTCGTGGCAATCACCCGTGGTTTGCCCGCAACAGCGTTGCATAAAACCGGATTTTGCCCCGTTTCACGTTTCTGGCACGCCCCCTGCAAGGAACGGGTGTCGACAAGCAGCGACATCCAGAAAACACGCAGAGGGAGTCAATCAATGAAGAAATTCGCCTATTCCGCCGTCGCCACCGCGATCCTGGCCGTCGGGTCCACCGGGGGTGTAGTCTTTACTTCCAGCGCGGCCGCCGAGGTGTCGGCCAATATCTCGATCGTGTCCGATTATGAACTGCGGGGCTTTTCCGAGACCGACGGAGGTGCCGCTATCCAGGGTGGTTTTGACTGGGAGCATGCCTCAGGCTTCTACATGGGCACTTGGGCATCTAATGTCGATTTCGGCAGTGCGTACGACGATGACGAACGTGTGACTGTAACGGACGACACCACTTACGAGCTGGATCTTTATCTTGGTTTTGCAGATTCATTTGATAACGGGTTCGGCTATGACGTGGGTTATGTCTACTACGCCTATCCGGATGCGTCTGTAACTACTGTTGACGAAGATGATGGGACGTCGTCCTCGTCTTCCGTCTCTTACGATTTCGGCGAGCTGGTCGGGTCGGTCAGTTATGACATGGACGTGATCGGCTTTTATGGCGGGATCCAGTGGGTAGTGACCGACAGCGCCTCGGAGTCGCTCCTCGAAAGCGACGACGTCTATTTCTACGGCGGCCTGGATGTGCCGTTCGCCGAGGTCTACAGCGCCGGTTTCATGGTCGGACGTCAGACGTACGACGACAGCGACAATGACGATTACACCCACTACTCCGCCAGCCTCGCCCGCGATGCCGGCGAGTTCGGCGAATTCAGCCTGAACCTGGCCTACGCCGATGTCGATGACGAAGACATGCGCGCCTGGGTGGGCTGGTCGAAATCCTTCTGATCGTTGAACCGGAAGCAAAACATCGTTGCGGGTCGTTGCCCCCCGGGCAGCGGCTCGCCGGAGAGGAGTCTGACATGAAGATGATTACTGCCGTGATCAAGCCGTTCAAGCTTGATGATGTGCGCGAGGCGATGTCCGAGATCGGTGTGCAGGGCATCACCATGACCGAAGTCAAGGGTTTCGGTCGCCAGCGCGGCCACACCGAACTGTACCGCGGTGCTGAATACGTCGTGGACTTTCTGCCCAAGGTCAAGCTGGAGGTTGCGGTGGATGACAGCCTGGTCGACCAGGTGATCGAAGCCGTTTCGAAGGCCGCGAGCACCGGCAAGATCGGGGACGGAAAGATCTTTGTCTCGCCGGTCGAGCAGGTCCTGCGAATCCGCACGGGTGAAACCGGAACCGAAGCGCTCTGAGCGCCCATCTCGGTCATTATTAGATGAGGTAATCCGAAAATGGATATCGAACAGCAAGTCGTCGAGGTGGCCTACGCCCTTGACACCTTTTACTTCCTGATGGCCGGCGCACTGGTCATGTGGATGGCCGCGGGCTTTACCATGCTCGAGGCCGGCATGGTGCGGACCAAGAGCGTGGCCGAAATCCTCACCAAGAACATCTCCCTTTATTCCATCGCCTCGGTCATGTACATGCTGATCGGCTACAACATCATGTACAGCGACGGGCTCACCTCGTTGATCCCGGGCCTGGGCTTCTTTATCACCGGTGACAACGCCGTGTCCGAGGTGCTGGGCAGCGGTGGCGACATCTACTACTCCGACCGCGCGGACTTCTTCTTCCAGGTGGTGTTCGTGGCCACCGCGATGTCGATTGTTTCCGGGGCGGTTGCCGAACGCATGAAGCTGTGGGCCTTCCTCGCCTTCGCCGTGGTCCTCACCGGCGTGATCTACCCGATCCAGGGCTTCTGGAGCTGGGGCGGCGGCATGCTGGACCAGATCGGCTATCTCGACTACGCCGGTTCGGGCATCGTCCACTTCACCGGTGCCGTGGCCGCGCTGGCGGGCGTTCTGCTGCTGGGGGCGCGCAAGGGCAAGTACGGCAAGGACGGCCAGATCAACGCGATCCCGGGCTCCAGCATGCCGCTGGCGACGCTGGGCGTGCTGATCCTCTGGCTGGGCTGGTTCGGCTTCAACGGCGGTTCCGAGCTCAAGGTGTCCGACGTTGAATCCGCGAATGCCGTGGCGGCCGTGTTCACCAACACCAACCTGGCCGCGGCCGGGGGCGTGATTGCCGCGCTGATCACCACCCGCCTGATGTTCGGCAAGGCCGATCTGACCATGGCCCTGAACGGCGCGGTTGCCGGCCTGGTGTCCATCACCGCCGAACCGCTGATGCCCAGCCCGCTGCTGGCGACCTTCATCGGCGCCGTGGGTGGCGTGATCGTGGTCTTCTCCATCGTCGCGCTGGACAAGGTCAAGATCGATGACCCGGTGGGTGCGATCTCGGCCCACGGTACGGCCGGCATCTGGGGCGTGCTCGCGGTCCTGCTGTCCAATCCGGACGCCACCTTCGTGGCGCAGATCGCGGGTCTTGCGGCGATCTTCGTCTTCGTCTTCCTCGCCAGCCTGCTGGTCTGGTTCATCCTCAAGATGGCCATGGGCATCCGCCTGGGTGAAGAGGAAGAAGAGATCGGTGCCGACGTGACCGAGTGCGGCCTCGAGGCCTACCCCGAGTTCACGAACAAGTAACGCGAAACCCATAGCCTGTACGCAGGCTGGACGGGGCCGGAAGGCCGGCCCCGCAACTTGTCTCCTCCGACGCCGACAGCACGGTCTCTCCCAGGACCCGGAAGTTGGCCTTCAGGGCGCCCTCGCGGCGCCCTCTTTTTTTGCGATGGCCCGTGCGGTTCCCGACGGTTACCATCATGCGCTCGTCCCCACGAGTGATGTCATGCAGCCCCTGCTGGAAATTCGTCAATTGCGCACCGACCGCCTCGGCCCGGTGGACCTGCGCGTGCAGCCCGGCGAGCTGGTGCAGATCACCGGCGCCTCCGGCGCGGGGAAGTCGCTGCTGCTGCGCGCGATCGCCGACCTGGATCCGAACACCGGCGAGGTGTGGCTGGACGGGGCGGCGCGTGACGCGCTGACGCCCCCGGAGTGGCGCCGGCAGGTGGCCTACGTCCCGGCGGAGACCGCCTGGTGGGGCGATCGCGTGGACGAGCATCTGCCCGCGGACTGGGCGCGCGACGATGCCGAGTCCTTCCTCGAGCATCTGGGGCTGGAACACGGCGCCCTGGACTGGGAGGTCGAACGACTGTCCAGCGGCGAGAAGCAGCGTCTGGGGCTGCTGCGGGCCCTGCTGACCGGTCCGCGCGTGCTGCTGCTGGACGAACCCACCGCCAACCTCGACCTGGAGAATACCCGCCGCTTCGAGCGGCTGGTGCGGGCCTGGATGGCCGAACGCGAAGCCGCGGCCCTGTGGGTCACCCACGACACCCAGCAGCGCGACCGTCTGGGCGGGCGCATCCTGACGCTGAGTGACGGCCGGCCGGAGGGCACATCATGGACCTGATCCGGCTCAGCCCGTTCGACCTCGCGCTGGCGGCGGTACTGGTGGTGCTGCTCGCGGGCGTGACGATGTGGGCCCGCATGGGCGTGGGCCGCACCCTGCTGGTCGCCGCCGTGCGCACCGTGATCCAGCTGTTGCTGGTGGGCCTGGTGCTGCAGACCCTGTTCGATCATGCCCACCTGGGCTGGGTCGCGCTGATGGCGGTGGTGATGCTGGCGGTGGCCGGCTACGAGGTGATGGCCCGCCAGCAGCGACGTTTTGCCGGGATCTGGGGCTACGGGATCGGCGCGGCCACCATGTTCGTGTCCTCGTTCGCGATTACGGTGCTGGCACTGACCACCATGGTCGGCCCCAGCCCGTGGTGGGAGCCGCAGTACGCGATCCCGCTGCTGGGGATGCTGCTGGGCAACACCATGACCGGCATCGCCCTGGGCCTGGACCGGCTCACGCAGAACGTCTGGCGCGAGCGGCGCACCATCGAGGGCCGGCTGGCGCTGGGGGCGTCGTGGAGCGAGGCCGTCACCACCATGCGCCGCGAGGCGGCGCGTTCCGGACTGATGCCCACCATCAACGCGATGGCCGCCGCGGGCATCGTCAGCCTGCCGGGCATGATGACCGGACAGATCCTCGCCGGCGCCCCGCCGGTGGAGGCGGTCAAGTACCAGATCCTGATCATGTTCCTGATCGCCGCCGGCACCGGCTTCGGCGCCATCGGCGCGGTGTGGTTCGCATCCAGCCGCCTGTTCGACCACCGCCAGCGTCTGCGCCTGGACCGTCTGAAGCCCGGACGCCACACCTGAAGACGAACGAACGGAACGCGTCAGACGGTCAGGTGCTCCCGGACCAGGTCATCGCTCAGTTCGCCCATCTCGCCGCCGGCCACGATCTGGCCGTTGTTGATGATGTCGAAGCGGTCGGCGGTGGCCCTGGCAAACGGCAGCTTCTGTTCGACCAGGAGGATCGTCAGGCCCATCTCGGTGTTGAGCAGCCGGATGACGTCGCTGATCTCGCGCACGATGTTCGGCTGGATGCCCTCGATCGGTTCGTCCAGCAGCAGGATGGAGGGGTTCAGCACCAGGGCACGGCCGATCGCCAGCTGCTGTTGCTGCCCGCCCGACAGGTCGCCACCGCGGCGGCGTGCCATGTCCTTGAGCACCGGGAAGAGTTCATACACCCGTTCCGGGATGTCGCGGGAGCGTTTGCTGGCGAGGGCGACCTGCAGGTTTTCCTCCACCGTCAGGCGCGGGAAGATCTCCCGGCCCTGGGGCACGTAGCCCAGACCCAGCCGCCCGCGTTCGTGGGGCTTGCGGCGACTGATGTCCTCGCCCTGAAACAGGATCTTTCCGCCCGCGATCGGCAGCAGGCCCATCACGCATTTCAGGAGCGTACTCTTGCCCATCCCGTTGCGGCCCATCAGGCAGTTGGTCCTGCCTTCAAGGATGTCCAGGTCGATGTCGCGCAGGATGTGGCTGCCGCCGTAATACTGGTTGAGGCCTTCGATCCGAAGCACGTTCAGGTCCTCCCGTGGAATGTTCGAGACGCGGGCGTGCGGATGGTCCCGGTATGGATCGGTGCCACGACTCAGTCCTCCTCGCCCAGGTAGACCTCGCGCACGCGCGGATCGGCCTGAACTTCGTCCATGCGGCCCTCGGCGAGCACGCTGCCCTGATGCAGGACCGTGACCTGGCGGGCGATGGACCGCACGAAGTCCATGTCGTGTTCCACCACCACCACGGAATGGCGGCCGGCGAGGCTGGTCAGCAGTTCGGCGGTCGCCTCGGTCTCCTGGCCGGTCATCCCGGCCACCGGCTCGTCCACCAGCAGCAGGCGCGGCTTCTGCATCAGCAGCGACCCGATTTCCAGCCACTGTTTCTGCCCGTGCGACAGCGAGCCGGCCGGGGCGTCGCGCCGCTCCGTCAGGCCGATCAGCTCCAGTGTCTCGTCCAGCTGATCCCGCTGTTCGCCGTTCAGTTTCCAGGTCAGACTGCTCAGCAGGCCGCGGTCGGCGTGCAGGGCCAGCTCCAGGTTTTCGTGCACCGAATGGTTTTCGAAGACGGTCGGCTTCTGGAACTTCCGCCCGATCCCCTTGCCGGCGATCTCGTGTTCCTTCAGACGGAGCAGATTGATCCGGTTGCCGAACCACGCGGTGCCCGCATCCGGACGGGTCTTGCCGGTGATCACGTCCATCAGGGTGGTCTTGCCGGCCCCGTTCGGGCCGATGATGCAGCGCAGTTCGCCGTCGCCGATGTACAGGGTGAGGTCATCCAGCGCGCGGAATCCGTCGAACGACTTGGTGATGCCCTCCAGGTACAGCGCCATGCCGTGCGAGACGTCGAGCGCCGGGTTCTCCGCGGGATTGTTGACGAGGTCGAACACCCGGTCCCGGCGCATCGTCTCGCGGAACCGTTCGAGACCTTGCGACACGCCGTTCATGCCTTGCCCTCCTTGCGGCGCGAAAACAGGCCGATCACCCCGCGAGGCATCAGCAGCGTGACGAAGATGAAGATGCCGCCGAGGATGAACAGCCAGAGATCGGGGTGGGCGCTGGTGGCCCAGGTCTTGACCACGTTCACCACGCCGGCGCCGAGGATGGCCCCGACCAGCGTTCCTCGGCCCCCCAGCGCGACCCAGATCGCCATCTCGATGGATGCGGAGGGCACCATTTCCGAGGGGTTGATGACGCCGGTCTGCGGGACGTAGAGCGCGCCGGCGACCCCGCACAGGACCGCGGAGACCACCCAGACGAACAGCTTGTAGCGCAGCGGATCGTAACCGGTGAAGCGCACCCGGTTCTCGGCATCCCGCACGGCAGTGAGGACCCGCCCGAGCTTGGAGGTCACGATCCAGCGGCACAGCAGGTAGGCCAGGATCAGTGCCAGGGCCGAGGCCCAGAACAGGACCAGCCGGGCCTGCGGGGTACCGAGGTCGAGACCCAGCAGGTAGGTGAAGTTCGTCAGGCCGGTGTCGCCGCCGAAGCCCGTCTCGGTGCGGAAGAACAGATGCATCCCGCCGAAGGTGAGCGCCTGCGTGATGATGGCGAAATACACCCCCCGGACCCGTGAACGGAACGCCAGCACGCCGAACACGAAGGCGAGCACGCCCGGGACCAGGGCAATCATCAGCAGGGTAAAGAGGAACGAATCGAAGCCGGCCCAGTACCAGGGCCAGTCGCTGTAATCCAGCCACTGCAGGAAATTGGGCAGGCGGTCCTCGTAGCTGACCCGCGTGAGATGGGCACCCATCACGTAGCCGCCCATGGCGAAGAAGACCCCGTGGCCCAGGGACAGGATCCCGGTGTAGCCCCAGATCAGATCCAGGGCCAGGGCGACCATGGCCAGGGCGAGGAAACGCCCCGCGAGGGTGACCATCCAGCCCGGCATGTGGAACGGCGAATCCGGTGGCACGAACCAGTACAGCACCGGCACCACCACCAGCGCCAGGAACGCGAGGATCGCGAGGATGGCCCAGGCGGTTCCGCTGTGCAGCCGGCCGAGACGGGAGATTGCGCTGGACGAATGCATGAAGACGGTCTCCTAATCGTCGGCCGAGCGGCCCTTCAGGGCGAAGATCCCCTGAGGACGCCACTGAATGAACAGGATGATGGCGGCGAAGACGATGATGGTGCCGAGCACGGCGCCGACCGCCGGTTCCAGGAATTTCGTGGTCACGCCGATGCCGAGGGCGCTCAGCACGGGGCCGAACAGACTGCCCACGCCGCCCAGCACGACGACCATGAACGACTCCACGATGTAGTTCTGTCCCATCTCGGGGCCCACGTTCACGATCTGGGACAGCGCGACCCCGCCCAGTCCGGCCACGCCGGCGCCCATGCCGAAGGTCCACATGTCGACCCGGCGCGCCGGGACGCCCAGACAGGCGGCCATGTCCCGGTTCTGCATGACCGCGCGGACCTCGAGGCCCAGACGCGTCCGGTTCATCAGCACCCAGACCAGCCCGACGACGAAGATCGCGAACACGATGACCCCGACGCGCGAGGTCGACAGACTGACCCCCTGCATGATCTGCACGCTGCCGGAGAACCACGGCGGGCTGGCGACGCTGACGTTCTGTGCACCGAAGATCATGCGGACGGACTGAATCAGGACCAGGCTGATGCCCCAGGTGGCCAGCAGCGTCTCCAGCGGACGGGTGTAAAGAAAACGGATCACGCCGCGTTCCATGGCAATGCCCACGGCACCGGCCGTCAGAAAGGCCAGTGGGACGGCCGCGATCAGGTAGTAATGGAAGTACTGCGGAATCAGGAGGGCGAACAGGGCCTGGGTCATGAAGGTCGTGTAGGCCCCGACCATCAGCAGTTCGCCGTGGGCCATGTTGATCACTCCCATCAGACCGAAGATGATCGCCAGACCCATGGCGGCCAGCAGAAGCACGCTGCCCATCGAAAGTCCATAGACGAGGTCGGACACGAAGCGGGCCGTGCGTTCACGCTGCTCGATTGCACGAACCCCGGCCGCGGCGGCTTCGCGGATCTCCGGGTTCGTCTCGACGGGCTGGCCGTCGTCGTCGCGTTCCAGCAGGGCCTGCAGATCGCTGCGCAGGCGGCTGGCCCGCACCTCGGCCACGATCTCGACGGCTTCCAGCCGACGGGCATCGTCCTCGCTGTCGAGGTCCAGCTGGGCCAGGGCAATGTTCAGAAGGCGTTCCGTTTCCGCGGCCGTTTCCTCGTCGAGGGCGGCGACGATGGCATCGCGCATCTCCGGACGGGGGCGTTCCGCCAGTTCTTCGGCCGCGGCGAGGCGGGCGGCCGGGTCGTCCGCGAAGATCTGCAATGCGCCGATGGTCGGGCGCAGGATCCGGCGGATGGGGTTGGTCGCACGTGGTTCGTTCAGATCGCCTGTGTCCAGATCCTCCCGGGGTTCACCGGTAATGGCCTCCCGGAATGTCCCGTCGCGGGCATCCTCGATGATCAGGGTCTCGTCATCGGTGAAAAACAGCCGACGGTCGCGCAGCGCCAGCAGGGCGGGCAGCGTGTCCGCGTCCTGACTGGCCGCGATGTCCTCGATGGCGGCCTGCAGCGCCCGGATGTCCTGAGTGGCCATGGCCCTCAGGAGTTCTGCGGTATCTTCGGCCAGTTCTTCGTCGGTGACTTCGGCCAGCTCGGCTTCCAGTTGTTCTTCCTGCTCTTCTTCGAGCTGTTCGGCCTGTTCCCGGGCCTCTCCCATGGCCGCCGATGCGCCCGGTGACAGCAGGGGCGTCAGGAGCATTGCGCACAGCAGGCCGATGGCGACACGTGCGGTGAGTCGCATGATTCTCTCTCCTCAGGGTGCCCCGCCACGGATGCGCGGGGGGCAATCGGGAAGGCCGGCACCGGTGTGGTGCCGGCCGGACGTACCCGGACTCAGAAGCGCAGGTCGTAGGTGGGTTCTTCGCAGTCGCCGCAGACCCAGGGGTAGCGCCAGTTCGCTACACGGTCTTCGTTACCTTCGACGTAATCGCTCCACGGCTCGGCGCGGACCACGTCATCGGTTTCCCAGACCGGGAAGAACTGACCATCCGGCTGGATCTCGCCAATGATCACGGGCTTGTGCAGATGGTGGTTCTCGTCGTCCATGCACACCTCGAACCCGGACGGCGCATCGACGCACTGCCCGTACACCGCCTGGCGAACGGCGTCGACGTCCGTCGTGCCTGCCTGCAGGACCGCCTGGGCCCACATGCGCATGCCGATGTGCGTGGCTTCCATCGGATCGTTGGTCACCCGGTCGGAACCGCCGGACAGGCCTTCCTGTTCCACGTATTCCATCCACCGCTCGGTGAAGCGTTCGTTTTCCGGGGTCTCGATGGACATGAAGTAGTTCCAGGCGGCGAGGTGGCCCGCGAGGGGGTCGGTGTCCATGCCGCGGAGTTCTTCCTCGCCCACCGAAGTCGCCAGTACCGGAACGTCGATGGGATCAATGCCCTGGTTGGCCAGCTCCTGGTAGAACGCCACGTTGGAATCGCCGTTGATGGTGTTGATCACCGCGGTGGGGCCATCCTGGGAGAAGCTGTCGATGTCGCTGACCAGCGTCTGGAAATCGGCATGTTCGAACGGGAAGTAGACCTCCTCGATGGCGTCGTCCGAAATCCCGTGGGCATTCAGATAGGCACGCACGATGCGGTTGGTGGTCCGCGGGAAGACGTAGTCAGTGCCGACCAGGAAGAAGCGCTCGGCGCCGCCGCCCTCGTCGCTCATCAGATATTCCACGCCGGGCAGGGTCTGCTGGTTCGGCGCGGCGCCGGTGTAAAAGATGTTGCGCGAGGACTCCTCGCCCTCGTACTGGACCGGATAGAACATCAGCCCGTTGAGTTCCTCGAGGACCGGCAGGACCGCTTCACGGGACACTGATGTCCACGAGCCGAAGATGACGTCCACGTTCTCGCGCTCGATCATCTCACGGGCGTGTTCGGCGTAGGTGGGCCAGTCGGAGCCGGGGTCCATCACCACCGGTTCGAGTTCGCGGCCCAGCAGGCCGCCGTTTTCGTTAATGTCCTCGATGGTCATCAGGGCCACGTCCCGGAGGGACGTCTCGCTGATGGCCATCGTGCCCGACAGCGAGTGGAGGATGCCCACCTTGATCGGATCTTCGTCGGCCTGTGCGGTTATGCCTCCGCCGGTTGCCAGGCCCAGGGCCAGTGCGACACCGGTGGCGGTGCGGGTGGCCCGGCGCGCGAGCGAAATTTGCGGGGGGTGGCTCGTGTTTGGATGCATCGACTGTCTCCGTTCTCCGCTAGGGATCGTTTCCAGGGAACAACCCGGCACTCGGTAATACCGGCGCCGGACATTCCCGGGGCAGCAAGCTGTGTGCCATGAACGGAAAACGGGGTCTTGCGCCCGGTGTCCGCAGTCATCTCCGGTCGGGAGGGGAGGGCGGACTGCATGCACATGGTGCATCTGTCTCGTGATGGGGCGGAGGTTGCCGCACGGGTGTGCATCGTCCGCCGGGCGGTCGCTGCTCAGGCCGATTCCCTGGCGGGGAGCATTCCATGCTCGATGATGAACCGGACGACTTCATCCAGGCCCTCGCCCGTGCGCATGTTCGTGAAGACAAACGGGCGCTCGCCGCGCATGCGCCGACTGTCGCGGTCCATGACCTCCAGCGATGCACCGACCCCCTCGGCGAGATCGATCTTGTTGATCACCAGCAGGTCGGAACGGGTCACGCCGGGCCCCCCTTTGCGCGGGATCTTGTCGCCCGCGCAGACGTCGATCACGTAGATCGTCAGATCGGACAGCTCCGGGCTGAACGTCGCGGACAGGTTGTCGCCGCCGCTCTCGACGAATACGACCTCGAGGCCGGGAAAACGGATGCCGAGGTCGGCCAGGGCCGACAGGTTCATCGAGGCATCCTCGCGGATCGCCGTGTGCGGGCACCCGCCGGTCTCCACCCCGACGATGCGTTCGGCCTCCAGCGCATCGTGGCGGGTCAGGAACTCGGCATCCTCGCGGGTGTAGATGTCGTTGGTGACCACGGCGATGCTGTACATCTCGCGCATGCGCTGACACAGGGCCTGGAGCAGGGCGGTCTTGCCGGAGCCGACCGGCCCGCCGATGCCGACGCGCAGGACTCGGGGATTCAGTGACATGGGGTTCTCCTGAGGGGCTTTCCTGACTGGGGAAGGGGCCTAACTGCGAAACAGGCGTGAATACTGGGTTTCGTGCAGGGCGCTGGCGATGGCGACACCGGGGGCCGTGCCGCCAATCGCCGCGTCGTCCCGCGCAAGCCCCTCCCGTGCAGCCCCGCCGATGGTCGAGGCCAGGCGGTGGAGCAGGCGCTGACCGGCGGTCTGCCCCAGCGGGACCAGCTTGATCGCGGCCGCGACCTGGTTCTCGCACCAGGACCAGAGAATCGCCTCGGCTCCTTCCTCGACCGGGATGGACCAGCGCGCCAGCGCCAGCGCGAACAGCGTGGCCCAGGTGGCGTCGGGATGACCCTGCCACCGGTCGGCCTCGTTCAGATCGAGCTCGGACAGCAGACGCGCCAGCGCCTGCCCGAGGTGACGGTCTTCGGCGCGCAGTTCGCGGGTCTCGCGACTGGCGCCCAGCCACGCACTGAACCGTTCGACGGCCTCGTCGTCGTCCTCCAGCCAGGCCCGGTGCAGGCGTGCGAGCAGGGGGATGTCGATCCGGCTCAGGCTGTGGCGGATCTGGCCCTGCATCCAGTCGGCCACCGCGGCCTCGTCCGCGAGCCAGCCCGCTTCGATGGCCCATTCCATGCCACCGGAATAGCTGTAGGTCCCGACCGGCAGCGTGGGGCTCACCAGTTGCCAGAGACGTCGCCGTGCCAGGCCCGGGTCAGTCAGCCCCGGATCAGTGCGAATGGCCATGGCCGTGACCGCCGTGGGCGTGTCCGTGCCCGTAGGCGCCGGCCTCCGGCTCGAACGGGGCGTGCTCGAAGATTGGATCGAGTCCGATGCCGCGCAGCATGTCGTCCAGCACGTGGTCGTGCAGGTAACGCAGCCGGCCCGGGTCGATCTGCAGGGCAATGTGGCGGTTGCCGAGGTGGTAGGCCGCGCGTGCTAGCAGCAGCGGGTCCTCGCAGTACACGGTGCTGACGGGTTCCGGCGCGGCACGCACCGTGACCCACTCGCCGCTGTCCGCGCGCAGGGCGGACCCGTCGCGCAGCATGCCGCCCCGCTCGAGGAATACGCCGACCTCGTCGCCGGTGTCGAGGGTGGCCCGGAAGCGGCTCTTCATCCGTGTCTCGACCGGCAGATGCAGGGTTCCGGTCACGGTGGTCGGGGCGCTCTCGGCGCGTTCGATCAGGCGAATCATGGGGACCTCAGAACAGGAAGTAACGCTGGCTCAGCGGCAGCTCGGTGGCGGGTTCGCAGGTCAGAAGCTCGCCGTCGGCACGGACCTCGTAGGTCTCCGGGTCCACCTCCATCTTCGGCAGCCAGTCGTTCAGCCGCATGTCCTGCTTGCCGATCCCGCGGCAGCCGCGGACCGCAACCAGCCTTCGCTGCAGATCCAGCTGTTCGCCGATCCCGGCGGTCAGGGCGGCCTGCGAGACGAAGCTGACGGAGGTGCCGGTCATGGCCGGGCCGTAGCTGCCGAACATCGGCCGGTAATGCACCGGCTGTGGCGTGGGGATGGAGGCGTTGGGGTCGCCCATCGGGGCCGAGGCGATCATCCCGCCCTTGATGATCAGCGCCGGCTTGACGCCGAAAAAGGCCGGATCCCACAGGACCAGGTCGGCCAGTTTGCCGGGTTCGACGGAGCCCACTTCGTGGCCCATGCCGTGCGCCAGCGCGGGATTGATGGTGTATTTGGCGACATAGCGCCGTGCGCGGAAGTTGTCGTGCTCGGCCGGGTCGCCGGCCAGCGAGCCGCGCTGGGTCTTCATCTTGTGGGCGGTCTGCCAGGTCCGCAGGATCACCTCGCCCACGCGTCCCATCGCCTGTGAGTCCGAGGCGATCACCGAGAACGCACCGAGGTCGTGCAGGATGTCCTCCGCGGCGATGGTCTCGCGCCGGATCCGGCTCTCGGCGAACGCGACGTCCTCCGCGATGTGCGGATCCAGGTGGTGGCAGACCATCAGCATGTCCAGGTGTTCGTCGATGGTGTTCACCGTGAACGGCCGCGTGGGATTGGTGCTGGACGGCAGGACGTGGGCCTCGCCGCAGGCCCTGATGATGTCCGGGGCATGGCCGCCGCCGGCGCCCTCGGTGTGATAGGTGTGGATGGTGCGCCCCTTGAATGCCGCCAGGGTGTCCTCGACAAAGCCGGATTCGTTCAGGGTGTCGGTATGGATGCAAATCTGGATGTCGTGCGCGTCGGCGACCGACAGGGCGCAGTCGATCGAGGCCGGGGTGGTGCCCCAGTCCTCGTGCAGCTTCAGGCCCAGTGCCCCCGCCTCGACCTGCGCGTGCAGGGCGCCGGGTTCGCTGGCGTTCCCCTTGCCCAGAAAGCCCAGGTTCATCGGGAATGCCTCGGCGGCCTTCAGCATCTGCTGGATGTGCCAGGGTCCGGGGGTGCAGGTGGTGGCGTTGGTGCCGGTGGCGGGGCCGGTACCGCCACCCACCATGGTCGTGATGCCGGAGGCCAGGGCCTCTTCGATCTGCTGCGGACAGATGAAGTGGATATGGGCATCGATGCCACCGGCGGTCAGGATCCGGCCCTCGCCGGCGATGACCTCGGTTCCCGGACCGATCACGATGTCGACGCCCGGCTGGGTATCCGGGTTGCCGGCCTTGCCCACCGCGTGGATCCGGCCCTGCTTCAGGCCGACATCGGCCTTGACCACGCCCCAGTAGTCGAGGATGACCGCGTTGGTGATCACCGTGTCCACCACGGCTTCGTCGTGCCGCTGACTCTGGCCCATGCCGTCGCGGATCACCTTGCCGCCGCCGAACTTGACCTCGTCGCCGTAGACGGTCCAGTCGCGCTCCACCTGGATCAGCAGCGCGGTGTCGCCGAGGCGCAGGCGATCGCCGGTGGTGGGGCCGAACATCTCGGCATAGGCGCGGCGGGGAATGGTCTGGCTCATTGCGCATCTCCGTCCAGCGGGCCACCGATAAGGCCCTGGAATCCGAACACCCGGCGCTCCCCGGCGTAGGCCACCAGCTGCACGCTGCGGGTCTGCCCCGGTTCAAAACGCACGGCCGTTCCCGCCGGTATGTCCAGGCGAAAGCCCCGCGCGCGCTCGCGGTCGAAGCGCAGGGCGTTGTTGGTCTCGAAGAAGTGATAGTGAGAACCGACCTGGACGGGCCGGTCGCCGCTGTTGGCCACCTCCAGGGTGACGGTTTCGCGGCCGGCGTTCAGGGTGATGTCGCCGTCCGCGGGCAGGAGTTCACCGGGGATCATCGGGCACTTCCTCTTAACGGATGGGTTCGTGAACGGTGACCAGCTTGACCCCGTCCGGGAAGGTCGCCTCGACCTGTACCTCCGGGATCATCTCCGGGACGCCTTCGAGTACGTCGTCACGGGTCAGCACCTCCCCGCCCAGGCTCATCAGCTCCGCGACCGAACGGCCGTCGCGGGCCCCCTCGAGGATGGCGGCCGAGATCAACGCCATGGCCTCCGGGTAGTTGAGCTTCAGCCCGCGCGCCTGGCGGCGTTCCGCCAGCAGGGCGGCCGTGAACAGCAGCAGCTTGTCTTTCTCGCGTGGGGTCAGTTCCATGGATCTTCCGGTGGTCAGGTGTTCCAGATACGGGGGGTGCACGGGGGGCGCCCGATGACCGGCTCCCGCAGGAAGGCCCAGGCCCGCTGCAGCAGCGCGCGCACGGTCTCCGCGCCATGGCCCAGACAACGCAGGAACAGGACATCCCCAATTCGCGAGATGCCCAGGCGCAGGGCGTCGGGCGTTCCGAGATGCTCGCGCAGTGCCGGTTCGAGTCCCTCGGGGGCCGGGGTGGCCACCAGCTGGCCCACCACGGGGAAGCCGTCGAGGCCCCACGGGCGGCTCAGCAGGGGGTCGCCATGGGCCAGATCGAGGCGGTCATGCACCAGCGGTCGGCCTTCGCGTTCGATCCACAGATCCTGGGTGCAGGCTCCGCCCTCGTAGTAATCGCCGTGCGCCGGGCGTCCCAGGCACAGGACATCCCAGGTGCAAAGGCGCGCGCCGGGTCCCAGGCGGAAGTGGTTGTGCAGCGTCACGCGGGAGCGACCGTGCAGGATGGTTTCCGTCGGCAGGAACTCCAGGCTCGCGTCGGGCCCCACCGTGAAGCTTTGTTCCTGGCGGGCGCTGGCTGCCTGCGTCCGGTAGAACTTGGCCGCGGCAGGGGTGGTCAGCAGCGCCCGGCTGCCGGCGTCCAGCTCCGCTTCCAGCTGCAGGCGATCGCCGCCGGCGACGCCCCCGGGGGGATGGATCACGTAGCAGTGGCAGACATCGCCTTCGGGGAAGAAGCTTCGCTGCACCAGCAGAGGGCCCTCGTGACGGCGGCGGGCCAGCCGGGTCCGTCCGCCACGCGAGGCGAAGCCCAGCTCCAGGCGCCCGAGCCATCCGTCCCGGGTCTCCGGGACGGTCTCTGTAGCGCCAGCCAGTTCCACGGGGGTCATGTCCACGCCGCTAGACCACCAGCAACAGATAGACGCTGGCGGCAACCATGGCCCCTCCGGCTGCCTGTCCCACCGGGCGATCGAGAGCCGTATCGCGTATCCGGGGGGCGGCCAGTGCGCCGGCGGTCAGCAGCAGGGCGCTGGCCAGCAGGAAACCGGCGGCGAATCTCAGTGCGGACAGGTCGGCCGCCATTTCGGCACCGTGGGCGAAGCCGTGCAGCGCGGCGAAGCCGGCCGCGATCGCGGCGGTCACCACCAGCGGGAGACGCGTGCCCAGAAAGACCAGCACGCCGGTCAGCAACAGCGAGGCGAGGATGCCGAATTCGACGGTCGGCAGTGGTCCTTGCGCCACCCCCACGGCGAAGGCGAGAGCCAGAGTGGCCAGTACCGCCGCGCCGACGGTCAGGGTGCCCGGGATTCGCTGTGAGCGGGCCATCCAGAACCCGATTCCGAGCAGGACCAGCAGGTGATCGAGGCCGGTGAACGGGTGCAGAAAACCCGCAGCGAAGCCCGCTTGTTCGTGGACGTGGTGCCCGTGGTGGGGATGGGCCAGCGCCATCACGGGCGCAAGAAACAGAACAACGAATGCGATGCAGCGTCGATGCAGCATGGTTCTCCTCGCTGGAATCTCGGTGCGGCGCGCAGGAATGCGCCGGCCGTAACCCGTGCAAGCAGGAGCCATGCCATGGCTTCCCGGGAGGGATTGTGGAGCGTGGAGGCGGGTTACGGGGGGGGCGATCCGCGCAGCGAATGTTCCGTCGTGGTGCAGCCCGTCTCGGGGTTGCATCAAGATGGATCAGGCTGCCCTGAGAGTGTGCGAGCGCGGGAGGTTTCGAGGCGGTGTCTGCTGATGCCGGGCGGATGCCGGAAGGCATGCAGAGGCGTTACTCCCGGCTGAAGCCGCCACCCCGCGCCGGCCCGGCGCCGGGGTGGCGGACCGGCGCGGCCGGATCAGGCGAACAGCTTGCGGCGGAAGAATTCCGGGGTGGCGCCGGCGGCGCGGTGGATGGCCGCGTTGTAGTAGTGCGTGACGAACGGGATCTCCTCGGCGGCTTCCTCGCGCAGGAAGGCGACCGGGGCGTCCTTGGAGGCGATGGTGCAGGTCCACCAGCCGGAGGGGTAGGTGGGCTGCGGGAAATGCATGGTGAGGGCGTCGATGAAGCCGGTCATGCGCAGGCTGTCGTGCATCGGCCGCAGGATGCTGTCGGTGTGCAGCAGCGGCGATTCGCTCTGCTGCACCAGCAGGCCGTCGGAACCCAGCGCCTTCACGCAGTCGCGGTAGAAATCCGCGGAGAACAGCCCCTCGGCCGGGCCGACCGGGTCGGTGGAGTCGACGATGATCACGTCGATGGAGCCGGGTTCCGCGTCCTTGATGTACTGGATGCCGTCGTCGAACAGGAGTTCGGCGCGCGGGTCGTCGTTGGCGTCGCACAGCTCGGGGAAATACTGCTCGGACAGGCGGGTGACGCGTTCGTCGATGTCCACCTGCGTGGCCTTTTCCACCTCGTCGTGCTTGAGTACCTCGCGCAGGGTGCCGCAGTCGCCGCCGCCGATGATCACCACGTTCTTCGGTGCGTTGTGCGAATACAGGACCGGATGCGACATCATTTCGTGGTAGATGAAGTTGTCGCGGCCGGTGAGCATCACGAAGCCGTCGATCACCATCAGGTTGCCGAAGCCCGTGGTCTCGAAGATCTCGATCTTCTGATAGGGCGTCTGCTCCTCGTGGAGCTTTTTCGTGATGCGCAGGGACATCGCGATGTCCTTGTCGGGTTCGGTGAACCAGTGGTCGTCGAGTGCCATCGGGCGGGCTCCCCTTGTGCATGGGTGAACGGTAGGATGCGCCGTCATGATAGTGCCCTGTATCCTGCGGGCAACTCCGACCCTCCCCAACCGCGGAACCGCCATGTCTGCCACGTCCTGGACCCTGGATGATGCGCGCCGTACCTACGGCATCGATCACTGGAACGGGGACTTCTTCGAGATCAATGCGTCCGGGCATGTCTGCATGCGCCGGCCGGACTGGCCGGAACACCCCGGTGTGGATCTGCACGCGCTGGCCTGCCGCCTGCGCGAGGAGCACGTGGGCCCGCCGGTGCTGGTGCGCTTTCAGGACGTCCTCGACGGTCGCGTGCGGCGCCTGTCGCGTGCCTTCGCGCGGGCGGCCGAGGAGCTGGATTACCAGGGTGACTTCACCGCGATCTATCCGATCAAGGTCAACCAGCAGCGCTCGGTGGTCGAGCGCATCCTCGCCGCCGGCGACCACGCGGATGCCGAAGGCCACCGGCCGCAGGTGGGGCTGGAGGCCGGCTCCAAGCCCGAGCTGATCGCGGTGCTGGCGCAGTCGCGCCCGGGGTCGGTCATCATCTGCAACGGCTACAAGGACCGCGAATACGTGCGCCTGGCCCTGATCGGGCGGCAGCTCGGCCACCGGGTGTACATCGTGATCGAGAAACCCTCGGAGCTCGAGGAGGTGATCCGCCAGGCCGAAGCCATGGACGTTTCGCCGCTGCTGGGGCTGCGTGTGCGCCTGGCGTCCATCGGCAAGGGCAAGTGGCAGAACACCGGCGGCGAGAAGGCCAAGTTCGGCCTTTCCGCGGCGGACGTGCTGGCAATCCTCGAGCGCCTGCGCGGGCTCGACTGGCTCGATCGCCTGCAGCTGCTGCATTTCCACATGGGGTCGCAGATCGCCAACATCCGCGACATCCAGAACGGCATGGGCGAGGCGGCCAGTTACTTCGCCGCGCTGCACGAGGCCGGGGCCGGTATCCGCGTGGTCGACGTGGGCGGCGGCCTGGGCATCGACTACGAGGGCTCGCGCTCGCGCAACGAATGCTCCATCAACTACTCGGTGGAGGAATACGCCCTCAACATCCTGCGCCCGCTCAGCCGTATCTGCCACGAGCACGACCTGCCCATGCCCGAGGTGTTCAGCGAATCCGGCCGCGCGCTGACCGCGCATCACGCGGTGCTGATCACCAACGTGATCGACTGCGAGCCGGCCCCCGGGGACGGCCCCGTGCCGCCGCCGGCCGCCGACGAGCCGCCCGAGATCGCGACCCTGCGGGCGCTGCTGGAGGACAGCGCGCGTCCGCCGTCCGAGGTCTTCCACGACGCCGCCTGGCATCTGGCCGAGGTGCAGGCGCAGTTCGCCCGCGGCATGCTGTCGCTGGCCGACCGCGCCCGCGCGGAGGCGCTGTACTTCGCCCTGTGCCAGCGACTGCTGGCGGACCCGGACGCCCTGCCGGCCGAGATCCATGCCGAACTGACCGACAAGCTGGCGGACAAGGTCTTCTGCAACTTCTCCGTGTTCCAGTCCATCCCCGACACCTGGGCGATCGACCAGATCTTCCCCATCATGCCGCTGCACCGGCTGGATCAGGCGCCCACGCGCCGGGCGGTGCTGCAGGACCTGACCTGCGACTCCGACGGCCACGTGGAGTACTACGTGGAGCGCGAAGGCACCCACACCACGCTCGCCCTGCACGAATGGGAGCCCGCGCAGCCGTATTATCTGGGCATCTTCCTGGTGGGGGCCTATCAGGAGATCCTGGGCGATCTGCACAACCTGTTCGGCGACACCGACACGGTGAACGTCGAGCTCACCGCCGACGGCGGCTACCGTCTGGTCGACCCCGAGCGCGGCGACACCGTGGATGAACTGCTGTCCTACGTGCATTTCGCCCCCGACGACCTGCGCCGCGCGTTCCGCGCCCGCATCGACGCCGCCGGCCTGCGCGGCGAGGCGGCCGGGCGGCTGCTGGCGGAACTGGAGCACGGCCTGACCGGCTACACCTATCTGGAGGACTGAAATGCAGTGCTACGTCTATCGCGCCACGCGGCGCGCCGACACCTATGTCTATCTGCCGGAGAAGGACGACTTCTCCGATCTGCCCGACACCCTGATGAAGGCCCTGGGCAGCCTCGAATTCGCACTGGAGTTCGAGCTGACCCCCGACCGCACCCTGGCGCAGGAAGATCCGCAGAAGGTCCTCGCGAATCTGAAGGACCAGGGCTTCCACCTGCAGGTCCCGCCGCGGGAAGACAAGCTCGACCCGTGGCAGGGCGGGGTGTCGGGCTGATCGGAGCGGACGCTTACCAGAGGCAGCGGATCGGGAATGTCTGCAGGGCCGGGTCCGCGGTGACCAGCGGGACCTGTTCCAGTTCGGCCTGAGCTGCGAGGACCCGGTCGAACGGGTCCCGGTGTTCCTGCGGGTAGGACCCGGCATGGATGGCCTGTCGGTAATTCACGGCCAGATGGGAGAACCCGTCGGCGGTGATCAGCTCGTCGAAGTCGCTGAGCACCTCCGCTCCGATCGCGAGCTTGCCCAGGCGGTACTTGGTCGCGATCTCCCAGGCGCTGGCCGCACTCACCAGCACCGTGTGTGTTTCGTCCTGGATGGTATTTCTGGCAGTGGTGGAGAGCTTCGGGTCGTCGGTCATCCACCACAAGAGGGCGTGCGTATCCAGCAGGACTCGCATCACTCTTCCCATGCGCGAAGTTCTTCCTCGGGCAGGGGCTCGAAGAAGGATTCCTCCACACGGCCCTTAACCCTGCCGGGCTGCCGTTTCTGCGGTGTGCCCTCCAGCGGGACCAGCCGTGCATAGGGGCGCCCGGCGCGCGACAGGATGATCTCCTCGCCGTCGTGTGCCCTTTTCAGCAGACGCGATAAATGAGTTTTCGCTTCATGCACGTTCACGGTGGTGGTCATCAAGGCACCTGTACGACCTGGTCATCTGGTTAGTCTATGCGAGGGACGCTGTCGCGACAACGCTAGCCAAGCACTGCTCTGCATAAATCTGTATAGTGACGGCCCTTTTGCCAGTACCCAGAGTTCGTATTCCATGACCGAGAAGCTTCGCAACATCGCCATCATCGCCCACGTCGACCATGGCAAGACCACGCTGGTCGACCAGCTCCTGCGCCAGTCCGGCACCCTCGACGAACGTGGCGACCACGGCGAGCGGGTCATGGATTCCAACGCGCTGGAGCAGGAACGCGGGATCACCATCCTGTCGAAGAACACCGCCATCAAGTGGCAGGACTACCGCATCAACATCGTCGACACCCCCGGGCACGCCGACTTCGGCGGCGAGGTCGAGCGCGTGCTGTCGATGGTCGACTCCGTGCTGCTGCTGGTGGACGCGGTGGATGGCCCCATGCCGCAGACCCGCTTCGTGACCCAGAAGGCCTTCGCGATGGGCTTCAAGCCGATCGTGGTGGTCAACAAGGTCGACCGCCCGGGCGCGCGCCCCGACTGGGCCGTGGATCAGGTCTTCGATCTGTTCGACCGCCTGGGCGCCAGCGACGAGCAGCTGGACTTCCCCATCGTCTATGCCTCGGCGCTCAACGGCTTCGCCGGCATGGATTCGGACGTGACCGACGGCGACATGACCTGCCTGCTGGAGACCATCGTCGAGCACGTGTCGCCGCCGGACGTGGACGCCGACGGCCCGTTCCAGATGCAGGTCTCCTCGCTGGACTACAACTCCTACCAGGGCCTGATCGGCGTCGGCCGGGTGAAGCGCGGGCGCATCACCCCGAACACCCAGGTCAAGGTGATCGACCGCGAAGGCGGCGTGCGCAACGGCCGCATGCTGCAGATCATGGGCTTCCACGGGCTGGACCGGGTGGATGTCAGCGAGGCCAACGCCGGCGACATCATCACCTTCACCGGCATGGACAAGCTGTTTATCTCCGACACCCTGTGCGACCCGAGCAATGTCGAGGCCCTGCCGGCCCTGACCGTGGACGAGCCCACGGTGAGCATGACCTTCCAGGTGAACACCTCCCCGCTGGCCGGCAAGGAGGGCAAGTACGTCACCTCCCGCGTGATTCGCGAGCGCCTGGACGAGGAGCTCAAGCACAACGTCGCCCTGCGGGTGGAAGATACCGAGGACCCCGACAAGTTCCGCGTCTCCGGTCGCGGCGAGCTGCACCTGGGCATCCTCATCGAGAACATGCGCCGCGAGGGCTACGAGCTGGGCGTCTCGCGCCCCGAGGTGGTCATCCGCGAGGTCGACGGGGTCAAGCAGGAGCCCTACGAGACCGTGACCGTGGACATCGAGGAAGAGCACCAGGGCACGGTGATGGAGAAGCTGGGCGAACGCCGCGGCGAACTCACCAACATGATGCCGGACGGCAAGGGCCGGGTGCGCCTGGACTACACCATCCCCTCGCGCGGACTGATCGGCTTTCAGACCGAGTTCATGACCGCGACCTCGGGCACCGGCATCCTGCACCACGTGTTCGACCACTACGGGCCGTTGTCCACGACCGGTTCGGTGGCCTCGCGCCAGAACGGCGTGTTGATCGCCAACGGTCCCGGCAAGGCGATCGGCTTCGCCCTGTTCAACCTGCAGGACCGCGGCAAGCTGTTCATCGGCCCCGGCGAGGAGGTCTACGAGGGCATGGTCATCGGCCTGCACGCGCGTGAGAACGACCTGGTCGTGAACGCCCTCAAGGCCAAGCAGCTCACCAACGTGCGCGCCGCCGGCACCGACGAGAACATCCAGCTGACCCCGCCGGTGCGCATGACGCTGGAGCAGGCGATCGAGTTCATCGATGACGACGAACTCGTCGAGGTCACCCCGAGCGCCATCCGCATCCGCAAGAAGCTCCTGCTGGAGCACGAGCGCAAAAAGGCCTCGCGCGCCGCCGCCAACGCCTGACGCATGTGGGAGCCTGCTTGCAGGCGAACGTAGTCCGGGTTGGTGGGCGTCAGGATGCCGGTTCGGCCGGGTCCTCGGCGTCCATGCGGGCGAGCATGCGCATGCCGCCGGCCATGCAGGTCAGTGCCGAGTGGGTGGCTTCGTCGAATGTGGCCGGGTCGTCGTGCAGCACGCTGGCCGGCGGGAGTTGCCAGTATTTCGGGCGGCAGCCGGGCGGGCGACCGGCCGGCATGGCCTCCGCGGCCTCGGCGTCCACCGCCACCAGCAGGTCCGCCCACTCCAGGTCCTCGCGCGCGAGTTCGCCCATGGCCGGGCGCGGGCGCACCTCCAGCCATTCGGCCACGTCCCTGTCCTGCGCGGCCAGTTCGGCCACGCGATCGGCGCGGCCGTCATCCCCGGCGGCGGCCACCAGCAGCCGCGCCCGGCGCTTAAACATCTCCGCTCCCCTGCGGGTTCATTTGGCGACGGCCCGCGCGGGGCCGCAGGATGCCGGGATCATCATTCATCGCGGAGAACCTCTGATGGCCGAATTCGACTGGTCGCAGTATGCCCTGAGCGAGCTGAAGCTGGTGTATACCACGCTGCATGCCCAGCTGACCCTGCAGCCGGAGCTGATGGACTCGAAACTGATGGAAGACCTGCAGGCCCACCTCCAGCAGGCAGCGAAGGCCGACGGCGTGGACGCCTCCACCCACTCCCAGTGGGCCGCCTGGCTCAACGATCGCTGACGGGGAACTGCTCAAGCCCAATCACGGGATGCCATGCCCGAGAGGGTGACGATTCAGACATGAATGGCCTCGCGTTCCACATACGGCCGTAGTTCGGGGCGCAGGGCTCGTTCGGTTACCAGGTCTACAGGGCGTCCGAGCAGGTCCTCGAGGTAGAACTGCAGCCCGAAATACTGTTGTGCTGAGGCTGGGTCGGGGAAATCGACGAGGATGTCGATGTCGCTTTCATGGGCGGCTTCGTTTCGGGCGAGCGAGCCAAACAGCGCGAGCTCTCGTACGCCAAACTCGCGGATCAGTATGGCGCGATGCGCCCGGAGTGTCGCCAGGACACGGTCACGTTCAAGTGGCGATGATGCGGGGGGCTGTCCCGCAAGCGTTGTATCGGTCGCATGAGGCGGCATCATCCCGATTCCCGGTCAGGCGTCGCCGGCGGTGGCCTTGCGGTGCTCGGCGGCGAAGTCGAGCATGCGCTGCGTTGCGGTCAGGGCCTTCAGGCGGGCGTCCTCGTCGATGAAGATCTCGTGGGTGGCCGGTTCGGCGGTGTCTTCCAGCGTATTGGCCAGCGAGACCAGATCGTTCATCGCCATCCACGGGCAGTGGGCACAGCTGGTGCAGGTCGCGCTCTCGCCGCCGGTGGGGGCCTCGATCAGGGTCTTGTCCGGGGCCGCCTCGCGCATCTTGTAGAAGATGCCCTTGTCGGTGGCCACGATGAACTCCGGCTCGTCGCGGTCTTTGACCGCGGCGATCAGCTGGCTGGTGGAGCCCACCACGTCGGCCTGATGGATCACCTCGCGCGGCGACTCCGGATGCACCAGCACGGCGGCGTCCGGATGACGGCTGCGCAGATCCTCCAGCGCCCACGAGCGAAACTCGTCGTGCACCACGCAGGAGCCGTCCCACAGCACCATGTCGGCGCCGGTGGTGCGGCGGATGTAGTCGCCCAGGTGCTTGTCGGGCGCCCACAGCACCTTCTTCCCCTGATCGCGCAGGTGTTCCACCAGCGGCACCGCGATGCTGGAGGTGACCACGTAGTCCGCCTGCGCCTTCACGTCCACCGAGGTGTTCGAGTACACCACCACGGTGTGGTCCGGGTGCTGCGCGCGGAATTTCGCGAACTCGTCCGCCGGGCAGCCCAGGTCCAGCGAGCACTCGGCTTCCAGCGTGGGCATCAGCACGCGCTTTTCCGGGCTGAGGATCTTGGCCGTCTCGCCCATGAAACGCACCCCGGCCACCACCAGCGTGCTGGCCGGATGGTCCTTGCCGAAGCGCGCCATCTCCAGCGAATCCGCCACGCAGCCGCCGGTCTCGTCCGCCAGGCGCTGCAGCGATTCGTCTACGTAATAATGCGCCACCAGCACCGCGTCGCGCTCGCGCAGCAGGCGCTTGATGCGTTCCACCAGCTCCGCGCGCTCGGCCTCGCCGAGGTGGTGCAGCCCGGCGGTCACGTGCGCCGTGGACGGCACGTGGAACAGCGGTTTTTCGGCCACCGGTGCGGTCATGGGAATCCTCGCCGTCATTACAGTCTGCTTATAATACGACAGCCCCCTTTCCGGTGTCGTTCGGCCCTGCCATGACCGAGCTTGAGCAACAGTATCGACAACTCTCTTTCGACCAGCGCATGGAAATGGCGCTGGCCGCCGACCTCGACCCCTGCTGGCGCCCGTTCCTGGTGCGCGACCAGCATGCCCAGGTCAAGGCGTATTTCTCCCGCCGCCTCGATCTGCAGCCCGACGAAGTGGCCCTGCTGCTGGCGGACCCCAACCAGACCGTGCGCCTGAACTGCGCCAAGCGGCCCGACCTCACGCCGGAGCAGGTGGCCGCCTGCGTGAACGACCGCGACCCCAACCTGCGCTACTTCGTGGCCCGCAACCCGCTGCTGAGCGAAGACCAGCGGGAACAACTGATGGACGACGAGGACGAACTGGTACGCATTGCCGTGCGCAAGGGCCCCAAGCAGCGCGGCACCCGCGCCCGACCCGGCCAGGCCGAGATGATCCGTTGACCGATACCCAGCCCGAAAAACCCGAACGCCCGAAACCCACCGCGCGCCGCCGTGCGCTCGGCTGGGGCATCCAGATCGCCATCGCGCTGGCCATCTTCCTTTTGGTGCGCGCATGGATGGCCCGCGACATGGTGGAAGGCCCGGCCCCCGAGTTCGAGGCCGAACTGCTCGACGGCTCGCCCGTGGCACTCGCCGACTACGTGGGCGACGAACCCGTGCTGCTGCATTTCTGGGCCAGCTGGTGCGCCATCTGCCGGCTGGAGGAAGGCGAGATCGTACGCCTGTCGGACAGCCATCCGGTACTGACCGTCGCCATGCAGTCCGGCGAGCGCGAAGAGGTCATCGCGCACCTCAACGAACGCGAGCGCGAACTGGCCACCATCAACGACCCGCAGGGCCAGCTCGCCGCCCGCTACGGCGTCCAGGGCGTCCCCGCCAGCTTCATCATCAACACCGACGGCGACGTCGTCTTCCGCAAGCAGGGCTACGCCCCGCCCCTGGAACTGCGCTTCCGCCTCTGGCTCGCCCGCTGGCTGTGATGGTGCAGCCCCGGGCGGCCTGTTCCACCCGCAGCTCATGGGGCGCGGGCCATGGGATTTGGGCAGTACAGGCCCAAGAGTTACACTGAAAAGTGTAACTCCGGGAGGCAAAGATGGAAGCCACCACCAAGGACATGCGGCTCCACAGCCGCGAACTCCTCGCCGCGATCGATCGCGGAGAGGAGATCGTGATCACCTATCATGGCCGCAAGCGGGCGCGTCTGGTCCCCTTCACCCTCCGCGAGGAAAACGGGCAAGAAGAGGGGGCTCGCAATCCGTTGTTCGGACTCTGGGGTGACCGGACCGGATCGGTAGACGACCAGGTTCGGCGGATGCGCCAACCGAGGGCGTTCGACTGATGCTGGTGGACACGGACGTCCTGATCTGGAACCTGCGCGGGAACCGGAAAGCGGGGGACTGGCTCGACAGTTCGCCCGGATTCGCGGTGTCTGCGGTGACGTACATGGAGCTGGTCCAGGGCCTGCGGAACCAGGTCGAATTCCGGATGCTTCGGCAGGCCATGCGCTACTGGGATGCCACGATTCAGCCCGTCAGCGAAGCGATTTCGACTCGTGCCACCTTCCTGGTCGAGACGTATGCGCTCAGCCACAACATGCAAATGGCCGATGCCCTGGTTGCCGCAACGGCCACCCAGCTTGGCCTGCCTCTGGTCACGGCCAACGATCGCCACTACCGCCACATCGAAGGCCTCGAAATCCATCTGTTCCGACCGGAATAAGGTCTCACTCATGCCGTCTTCGGCCAGAGGACGGGCCCCGCGGCCCGGGGGTGCCTTGTAGGAGCGCAGCCCCCTGCGCGATCCGGTGCTCATTGGTGTCCATCTCGCCCACGTTGCGACGCCGGCGCGCGGTGTCAGCTGGCTACCAGGCGTTCTCCGGGAGGGATGCTTGTCATCGCTGGAGAATGCGTACAGTATTGCGTACATGTACAGGTTCAATGACGGCGAGGTATACCATGGATGCCATTAGCTACACGGCGGCCCGGAGTCAGCTGGCCAGGACGATGGAGAAGGTCTGCGAGGACCATTCGGCCGTCATCATTACCCGGAGCAAGGCTCCATCCGTGGTGATGATGTCGCTGGAAGACTATGAAGCCCTGCAGGAGACCTCGTACCTGCTCCGTGCCCCCGAGAACGCCCGCCGGCTTCTTGAATCCGTGGTCGAACTGGAACGCGGGGGAGGTCTGGAGAAGGACATCGAGGAATGAAGCTGCTCTTCTCCGAGCATGCGTGGGAAGACTATCTCTACTGGCAGCGCCACGAGCGGAAGACCGTCAAGCGCATCAATGAGCTCATTCGCGCCATTCAGCGCGACCCCTTCGAAGGCATTGGCAAACCCGAACCGCTCAGGTACAGCCTTTCAGGCTACTGGTCCCGCCGAATCTCCACCGAACATCGGATCGTCTACAAGATCGAAGAAGACACTGTGCTTATCGCACAGCTCCGCTACCACTACTGACCCGAGCGATCGCCTCAGGCCGCTCGCGGTTCGATCTCGCGGCGCACCCGCTCGGCAAGTTCGAGCTGCGCCTGCCTGAGTTCGAATTCCAGCTGGAGATTGTCTGGCTCGCCGAGAAACATGCCGACAGGCCAGGGGTCGGAGTAAGGAGGCCGTGTTACGCTTCGGCTCTGACCGGACAGGGAGTGTCGGTATGGCGGATCACCACGACAACAGCTACAAGCTCCTGTTTTCGCATCCCGAGATGGTGCGGGACCTGCTGACCGGTTTTGTCCGGGAGGACTGGGTGAGGGAGCTGGATTTCTCCACGCTCGAGAAGGTCAACGGGTCCTATGTGACCGACGAGCTGCGCGACCGCGAAGACGACATCGTCTGGCGCGTGCGCTGGGGCGGCGGCTGGCTTTACGTGTACCTGCTGCTGGAGTTCCAGTCGAGCGTGGACCGTTTCATGGCGGTGCGGATGATGACGTATCTCGGGCTGCTGTATCAGGACCTGATCCGGCAGAAGGCCCTGACGCCCGGCGGCCGCCTGCCCCCGGTGCTGCCGGTGGTGCTCTACAATGGAGAGACGCGCTGGACGGCCGCACAAAACGTGGGCGAGCTGGTCGAAAGGGTACCGGGTGGCCTGGAGCATTATCGGCCCGATCTGAGCTATCTGCTGCTGGACGAGGGCGCGATCGTGGAGGCGCCCGACTGGTCGGACGAGACGCGCAACGTGGCGGCGGCGCTGTTCCGGCTGGAGCACAACCGCAACGAGCAGGACCTGCTGGACGTGCTGGGCCGTCTGGTGGAATGGCTGCGGTCCCCGGAGCAGACGGGGCTGCGGCGCTCGTTCGTGGTGTGGATGCGCCGGGTGATGCTCCCGCATCGAGCACCGGGGATGGAACTGCCGCCGTTCAACGACCTTCAGGACTTGCACGAGGTACACGACATGCTGGCCGAACGGATCAAGCACTGGCCCGACCGGTGGATCGAGGAAGGGCGCCAGGAAGGGCGCGAGGAAGGGCGCCAGGAAGGACTTCAGGAAGGACTTCAGGAAGGACGTCGCGAGACCGCGCGCAATCTGATCCGGTCTGCCGAGATGGATGACCGCACGATTGCCGAAATCGTTGGGTTGTCAGTCGAGGAGGTGACCCGGATACGGGAAAATCCTTCGCAGTGACCCGCCCGGTCCGCATCATCCGGTGCGGGTAGATGCCGGACCGAGCACGATGCCTTTAATCGCCGGAAGCGCAGCGACGAACCGCCGGCGCTACCCCTCCAGCTCCCGCAGCACGCGAAATCCCAGGTTGGTGTCCATCTCGTCCACGTTGCGGCGCCGGCGGGCGGCGCTGCGCGTGAGCACCGCCGGGTCGAACCACGAGCCGCCCTTGGTCACCAGCCACTCGTTATCCGGCTCCGGCCCGTAAACCCCGTCGCGCGGCAGGCTGGCGTGGTTGTCGTGCCAGGGCGTCGCGGTGAACTCCTGCACGTTCCCGTGCATGTCGTACAGCCCCCACAGGTTCGGCTGAAAACTGCCCACATCCAGCGGCCGGTTCAGCGGAAAGCACGCCGGGATATACCACTTGCGCCGCTGGCGCCGCTCCTCGTACGGGAACAGCGAATTGAAATGCACGTCGCGGCAGCCCACCACCTCGCCGAAGGCGAACGGCGTGGTCGTCCCCGCGCGGCAGGCATGCTCCCACTCGGCCTCGGTCGGCAGGCGGTAACGCTGCCCGGTCTCCTCGCTCAGCCACTCCAGATACTTGCGCACTCCCGCCGGCTTGATGTTGAACATCGGCGTGCGCGGCGTCTTCGGGCGCACCAGCCAGTCCCAGCGCTCGTGCCCGGTGGCCTCCTCGAAGGCCAGCCACTCCTCCAGCGTGACCGTAAAACGCCCCAGCGCGAACGGCCGCTCCAGCGTCACCAGCCGCCGCGGGCCCTCGTGCTCCTGGCGGCCGAACTCCCGCGCATCGGAACCGATTTCGAGCTCTCCTGGCGGGATCACCACCAGCTCCGGCGTGGGCACGCCCGACCGGGCCTCGTCGCGGAAAACCGTGTCCCGGCGCGCCTCCCGCGCGGCCTGCTGCTGCAGCTCCAGCAACTGCGCCTGATCCATCTGCTGAACGTTCTTCGCCATCATCCCTCCGGGTGACTCCACGGCTCTACCCCATAAGGCAGCGCCCGGGGTGCCGGGTTCCCGCGAACCCGCCGGGCCCGCGCCTCGCCACAATGCCCTTGCAGCCACGGCGCCCGCACGCTAGCTTGCCACCCTGGGCGAGCCAAACGCCCGCAACCATGTCCGGACTCAGGGAGGAGCCGACGTGACCCCGACCGCATACCGCCCGCGGACCCGCGGGCTCACGCTCATTGAACTGCTCGTGGCCCTGCTGGTCTTCGTCCTGCTGGTGACCGTGGGCATCCCGTCGTTTGCGCAACTCGTGGACCGGTTCCGGCTGATCGCCACCACCAACGAACTCGTCACCGCTCTCCATCATGCACGCAGCGAGGCCGTCCGGACCGCTGCGCCGGTTACTCTCTGTGCCAGTGCCAACGGCGTTCACTGTTCCGACGATGCCCGTTGGGAGTCCGGGTGGCTGGTTTTCCACAACCCCGGTCTCGCAACCCAGCCTGCCAGCGCGAACGACATCCTTCGCCGGCGGCAGGGGAACCCCGACGGGGGCCTAGAAATCCGTGGCAATCTCCCGGTGCGGCATCGCGTCACCTACGGAGCGCTCGGGGCCACCCGGCGCCTCTCCGGCGCCCTCCAGATGGGTACGCTGAAGGTTTGCAACGAAGCGGCAGGCCGGGCCGTCGTCATCAACCGCGCCGGTCGCCCTCGCGTCGCCCATCAGGGCTGCCCGTTCGATCCATAACCATTCGGTAGCCTTTGCCGACCGTTCGGCACTGAAACCCTTGCTCGTCACATGGCTTGCGCCCATAGTGAAATCGACCGATTCCACAAGGACCCGCGGCATGTCTCGTAACGCTATCGGATTCACCCTGATCGAGCTGATGGTCACCATCGCCGTGGCGGCCATCCTGCTCACGGTCGCCGTCCCCGGTTTCCAGAGTCTGGTGCAGAACAACCGGGCCACGACGGCTGCGAACCAACTCAGTACAGCGTTTAATTTCGCTCGCAGCGAAGCGGTCACTCGCGGGGTCGAGGTCTCTGTCTGCCCGGTCGATGCCGGCGGCGACTGGCACCCGGACGGCTGGCGGGTGGTTCTGGGGAATGATTGTGCCCCGGCCGAAATGGCCAATCCCTTGCGCCGCTGGGAGGACATCTCCGGTCGGGTCGTCATCGATGACAACATCGAGGACCAGAGCCACGTCACCTTCGGGCCGCTGGGTGGGCGCGAAAGCCCCGGGCGGGATGATCCGAGCGATCCCATGTTCTACGTCTATGCCGAGAACTGCTCCGGCGAACGTGCACGGGATCTGAACATTGGACCTGGCGGCAAGGTCGGCATCGTCCGCTCCGATTGCCCCTGATCCGCGAGGACCGAAGAATGCAAGGGAAAACCGCAATGACCCAATCGGGATTCCAGCAACGCCCGACGCCCCGCAAGTCCCGGGGCGTCACCCTCATCGAGGTACTCGTTGCCGTGCTTGTCCTGTCGATCGGCCTGATCGGACTCGCTGCCCTGCAGGCCAACGCGCTGCAGGCCAATCACAGTTCGTACATGCGTTCCCAGGCCACCAACCTGGCCTACGACATCGCCGACCGCATGCGGACTAACCGCCAGGCCGCTCTGTCGGGTGATTACAATACCGCCTTCGCAGATCATGAGGGGACGGGTGGTGCCTGCGATCCTAACCTGAGCCTGACCGGCGATCTCGCTGACCAGGACCTTGCTCAATGGAAAAACGCGATCGCCTGTACCCTCCCCGCCGGTCAGGCCAGTGTTTCCCGAAGTGGCGATACGTTCACTATCACCGTTCGCTGGCAGGAAGACCGCATCGACGATGACGACGACGCTCCGGCCGATGGTTACACCGAAGTCTTTACCACGGAGACCGAGATATGAACGACGCCAACGGGAAACGGATACCGGCGGTCGTCTCTTCGGTGCGAGGTCTTACGCTCGTCGAACTGATGGTCGCGATCCTGCTCGGTCTGTTGCTCACGGCCGGCGTGATCAACGTGTTCATCGGCACGCAGCAGACCAACCGTACACAGGAGGCGATGTCCAGCGTGCAGGAAACCGGCCGCTTTGCCCTCGATATTATCGCGCGCGACGCGCGCGAGGCTGGGTACGGTGGGTGCCCCGGATCGGTCAATAACCTCCTCAATACCGCTAGCGCCGACTATGACCCCGATCTTCATGAGCTGGGCGATGCGTTCATCGATGTCGACTCTGACGACCTGACTGACTACGCGCGTGGAGATGTCCTGACCATTGCGTCCATGGCGCAAGTCGATGGGGGGCCCTTTAAGGGAGACGGGAGTGACGTACCCTCATTTGGGCTTGACGAAGGCGACAAGAGTGAAATCGAACAGGGTCAGATCCTTCTCATCGCCGATCCGGCCACCGGAGACTGCGAGCAGTTCCAGAACGTACCGGCCGGGCCGGGCCAAATAAACCGTGGCCCCGGGCAGAATGTCGATCCCGGGAATATTGGTCCGCCAGGGCAAATTGACTACACCGTTTTTGATGGCCCGATTGATATCCTCGCGCTGTCCAGCAGGACCTATTATGTCGGGCAATCTCCAGACGGCGAGACCTACAGCCTTTACCGCAGGACGACAACTTCGGACGCCGATGGGGATCCCGATCACGAAACCGTCGAGATTGTCGCCGGCGTATACGACATGAGTGTGGAGTATGGCCTGGATGACAACGACGACCGCCAGGTCGACCGATTCGAGTGGGCCACCGATATGAATCCGGGTGACTGGGCCGACGCCGTGGCGGTGCGTGTCCATCTGCTCGTCTACAACGGGCAGGCAGACAACATCGTCGACGAGCCTCGTCAGAACCTGTTCTTCCCCCGAAAGGGTGACGGTGACCCCCAGGTCCAGGCAACGTTTGATGCAACCGACCGGCGGCTCTATCAGACGTTCAGTACCACCGTGGCTGCCCGAAACCTGCTCGAGTGATCCCGAGGTCGCGATATGAAAATCCATCCATCCCGCCACCCATCCCGTATGGCACCTGCCCGCCGCAGAAAGCGGCGCCAGCAGGGGGCCGCCCTGGTCGTCGGCCTGATCCTCCTGGTCGTGATCACGCTACTCGCGGTCGCCGGCATGCAGAACACCGTGCTGCAGGAACGCATGGCCGGCAACATGCACGATCGCAACCTTGCCTTCCAGCAGGCCGAAGCCGGTTTGCGTGCGGCTGCGCGGGACCAGGTCCCGGGGTCTCCGGATGGCTCGATCAGCTTTTCACCGCTCGATGTGGAGGGGTGGCTCGATCTCCTGGATCCCGGTGATACCGAGGCGCATGACACGCATGTGGAACTTCTGTCTCTGGTCGGTGAGGACTCCTGCCCGCCCGGGCAGGTCTGTGATGAAGAATTCGGGCCTGCGGAGTCCGTCAGCGCGTATCGCATTACATCCGTGGGTGTTGGTGGGACGGATCAGACTCGGGTTGTGCTCCAGGCCGTCATTCGCGTGACGAATTGAACGATAGAAAGGGAAAAGAGGTGACTGCGATGAAAACCAGAGAAGCAGGGATGGAACGGACTCCTGGTGCCCGGCGAACCTTTCGCAAGAGTGCCCTGACGCTGGCCCTGGCAACCGCATTTGTAGGCATTGCAGGGCCGGCGCAGGCGCAGACTCCCGCGCAGGTTCCTCTTTTCCTCACCAGCCCGGTGGACCCGAACGTCCTGTTTATCCTCGACGATTCCGGGTCGATGCAGTGGGAGTCCATTCCGGACAACATGGTGCAACCCTACTACAACTTTACGCCAGCGAGTGGAATGTTCGGGCCCGGCAACAACCTCTATTCGTCTGGGTCTGTTTCCAATTTCAATCATAGCTTGCAGGCGGCGAGATATCGCAGTGTGGCAGGTAACCCCCAGTACTATGATCCGTCGAGGACATATCGACCGTGGGTGGACCATAACGGGCAGGAGATGGAGCCGGCTGATCCGGAAGCGGCGTATTATCATCCGATCCACACCGGCGCCGGCACCCGTGACCTGACGACGGTGCATACGGTAGGACCTTGGTGGAGTTCATCTGAAGAATATCCTTTGTACTACTATCATACAGGCGGGTCATTATTCGAACTCGACAATTACGAACGCGTGGAGATCCTGCCCGGTGAAGGCCCGTTCGAGGGGCATGGTCGCGAGGCTCGGTCCGACTGTCAGAATGCAGCACAGGGCGTGTGTACCTACGACGAAGAGATCCAGAACTTCGCCAACTTCTTTACCTATCACCGCAACCGCATGTTGACCGGCGCGGCCGGGATCGGTCGGGCCTTCGCTGAACAGGGGAGTGAGTTCCGGGTCGGGTTCGGTGCCATCAATGCGGGAGCGGTGCTGATGGATGTCTCACCGTTTGAAGGGCAGCACCGCGAGGATTGGTTTGAGAAGCTGTATGAATTCCATCCTTGGGGTGGAACGCCCTTGCGTCAATCACTCTGGGACGCCGGACAGTATTTCGAGCGCACCGATAACCAGGGCCCCTGGAGCGAGACGCCCGGTGAACCTGGTGACCCCCGGGGCGAGCATCTGGAATGCCGGCAGAGCTACACCATCCTGATGACGGATGGCTTCTGGAACCGACCGGGTCCGCCCGTGGGTAATGCCGACAACTCGCCCGGACCGGACCACGAATCGCCCGATGGCGATACCTTTCAATATACGCCAGGACCGCCTTTCGCCGATGGGACTTCCAATACGCTGGCCGACGTGGCCATGCATTACTGGAAAAGGGATTTGCGATCGGACCTGGAGAACAGGGTTCCGACGGATTCGCTGAATCCGGCGTTCTGGCAGCACATGGTCACGTACGGTGTCGGTCTGGGAGTGACCGGTTCGATTGATCCGGACGAGGCCATGGAGGCTATCCACACCGGCGATGAGATCGACTGGCCGGAAGCGGAAAACCCGCGCTGGGAGTTCTCTGACGAGGACAAGATCGATGACCTTTTGCATGCTGGCGTGAACTCACGCGGCGGCTTCTTCTCCGCACTCGACCCCGATGTATTCGCAGAGGAGCTGTCGGGCGTTCTGGCGGAGATATCCGATCGCGCGGGGGCATCACGTACGTCATTGGCGACCGAGTCGACCCAGGTGAGTGTCGATGAAGGGGCGCGGGTCTTTCAGGCCCATTTCAATTCGGCGGACTGGTCGGGTGATCTGGTGGCGCTGGAGGCCGATTTCGAGACGCTTGAATTCGTAGAGGCCTGGTCGGCTGCGGATTTGCTGGATGCGCGGGTTGAGGCAAACGGCTTCGGGGATCGGAGCGTGTTTACCTTTGACCGCGATTCGGGCGAGGCGGTGTCGTTTGAGTGGGGTGAAATCCCGGATGCGGATCAGATCTTCGGGGATGAAGAAGATGGCCTGGTCGACTATCTGGCAGGGGATGACTCGAACGAAATCGCCAACGGTGGCCCTTATCGTAATCGTGGTTCGGTGATGGGCGACATCGTGAATTCGGATCCCACTTACCAGGGGCCCAACCTGAATATGGGTTACAGCAACCTGACGGGGTACTCGGGCTTCCTGGAAGACAACGAAGACCGGGCGGAAGTCGTCTACGTCGGCTCCAACGCCGGCATGCTGCATGCATTCGATGCGGAAACGGGCGACGAGCTGTTCGCCTACGTTCCGTCCATGCTGCTGGAGCATCTGCCGGATCTGGCGGACCCGGACTATCAGCACCGGTACTACGTGGACGGCAGCCAGCACATCACCCACGCTCAGGTGGACGGGGAATGGAAGACCATCCTGATCGGGACACTCGGCGCAGGGGGTAAGGGGCTGTACGCACTGGATGTTACGGATCCGGAAACCTTTGGTCAGAACCCGGATGAGGACGTTCTCTGGGAGTTCACTGCCGACGACTCGGAGCATCTGGGTTACACGATTGACGGTGAGCCAACTGTCGCGCGAACGGGCCCTGATGAATGGAGCGTGCTCTTCGGGAACGGCTATGACAGCGATAGTGGCGATGCGGTGCTGATGATCCTGGACCTCGAAGACGGGACGGTGCACGAGGCGATCGAAACAGACTCCGGTGGTAACAATGGTCTGTCGCCGGTGGCGTTCCGGGCGGACTCCGGGAACATCCTCGAGGCGGGGTTTGCCGGTGATCTGAAGGGCAACATGTGGGCCTTCGAGGTAGACCCGCCCGGCCAGCAGGACCCCTCGGCAGATCACTGGGACGTGACCTTCAAGCAGGGAAACACCCCGCGTCCGCTGTTCGAGGCGGATCGGCCGATTACGGCCAAACCGGCGCTGGGCAGTTTCCCTGAAGGAGGCTCCATCGTGCTGTTCGGAACCGGACAGTATTTCGCCGAGGGCGACAATGAAGTGTCCGGGGAAACGGAGGCCACGGAGGCCTTTTACGGGATCCGGATCCACGAGGATACGGATGCCCCGGTGGATGCGGACGATGATCTGCTGACACAGGAAATCGAGGGGTATGGCATGACCGGCGACGGGATTCGTTGGCGCGTGACCTCGGAGGAAACGCTCGACCCCGATGAGCACGAAGGCTGGAAGCTGGCGCTCGATGCCGAGGACGCCGAAGGGGAGCGGGTGGTTACCCAGCCGGTCCTGATCGATGGTCGGGTCGAATTTGTTACTCTGATCCCGTTCGATGATCCGTGTCGCGGTGGTGGAACTTCGTTCCTTTTTGCCCTGGATGCGGCCAGTGGGGGGCGGCCTGATGACCCGGTTTTCGACATCGGAGGCAGTTCCGGCAGCTTCGGCGAAGAGGATCTCGTCGAACACGATGGCGAAGAGATTCCCCCGAGCGCGGTGGACCCGGGTGTCGGCATCGCCGGACGGCCGACGGTGGTCCGTGATCCGGAGACCGGGCAAGTCTTCCGCCTCATTAGCGGGACGGAAGACGAGAAAATTGACGAAGCGCCGGGCGCCGCCGGGCTGGGACCGCGCAGTTGGATTCAGTTGCGCTGATCATGAGAGGTGGAGCAATGAAAACATTTGTCTGGATCTCAAGAAGTGCCCTGGTCGGGGTGCTGCTGGTCCTTATGCTGGCTTTCCCGGCGGCCGCCGATATGGAGGGGGGCTATATGGGGCAGGTGACGGATGTGGATGTGGTCGAGCATGCCATCGAGATTGACGACCATTGGTTCCGCGTCCCCACGTCCGTGAGGCTTGAGACGGAGGATGGAGGTTCCACAAGCCTGGGCCGGGTAGAAGTGGGACAGTGGATCGAGTATCGAGTTGTCGATGACGACCGGGCCGACAGACCTTCTGTCCGTGACGTCATTGTGTACAGCTCGCCGCAGGGGTGATCCATGACGCTTCTACGCAGAAACGAAGGTTTCACTCTGATCGAACTGATGATCGTGATCGCGATTCTGGCGATCATCGTCTCGATTGGTTACCCGGCTTATTTGAACCACGTGGATAACTCGTGGCGGGCCAAGGCGACGGGGTGTCTTGCGGAGCTGGCACAGGCAATGGAGCGCGAGCGCACCAGCACCATGAGTTATCCGGGATCGCTCCCGAACCGTGGCTGCCGCAGTGAGATCGAAGACGAAGGCCGTTACACCTTTGAGCGGGTTGATGCGCAATCGGATGACACTAGCTTTTTGATCCGGGCCAATGCGCAGGGGCGCCAGGCGAATGATGGCTGTGGCGATCTTTCGCTGGACCATACTGGAGACCGCACCACGCAGGACGGCAGCGTATCCCAGTGCTGGTAACCGCAGACCGACGAGACTGATCGTCTCGACGTTCCGGGCGATGTCTCACAGTCGCGGAATTGAGAGCTGCTCCTTGGCTCCAATTCACTCGCCCTCTGACGGGGTGCCGTGTAGTTCGGCGAGGTGCTGCTCGTACAGTGCCCAGATCCGCGGGGCAATCGCCCCGCGTGATCCGGGGTAGGTGAGGCGGTCGGGGTCGAAATCGGTCAGGTATTCGATCTCGGTGCAGCGCAGTTCGCCGGCGATCACGTTGAAGATAAGCAGCTGGGTCCCGCGTTCGGCCAGCGGGACCAGGGCACCGATCACGCCGGTGTCGTTCAGGCCGGGTTCGCCCCGGGCGTCTCCTTCCTCGGCCGGCGGGCGCACCAGCGTGCCCAGCAGTTCCTGGAACGCCTGGTCGCAGGCGTAGCATACCTCCGGGGCGCGCAGACCCTGTACCCGTTCGCAGGCCGCGCGGATGTCGTCATCCGGCAGCATGGTGCGTTCGGGCGGCAGGGTCACGCGGTTGGCGCTGCCGTTGGGCAGCAGTCGCGGCACCGATTCGCGGCAGGAGGGACAGTGCCAGGTGGCTACGCGAGGGCCTTCGACGATATTGCTCGGGGGCATGCGGCACCGCTGGTTGCGTATACGTCCGGCGAGTATACGACCCCGCCGCACCCGCCCAAAATCGCGCCGCATCGCGCAGGGGGCTGCGCTCCCACAAGGTAACCCCGGCCCGCAGGAGGCCAGCCCTCTGGCCGATTGGGGTATCCTGCGATGCTGCATCGCGTTGAGGCTCGCACTCCTCGCTCGTTCCCGTGTCCGGCTCTTGACATTGGGACGATCCGGTCGCAGCATCCATTATGCGAGTCGGGTAGCGTTGCCTTATCCTGCAATGTTTGGAGTTCCGTTACTCCCTCGGCTCCCTCAAAATGTCTGAATGGCCGCCATCAGGGCGGCCTTTTTGTAAGCGGGCAGGGAAGCCATGCATCTCCTTTACCTGGATGAGTCAGGGAGCGTCGCGAATTCGGCCGAGGATTTCTTCGTCCTGGCTGGCGTGAGTGTCTTCGAGCGCAAGGCCCATTTCCTCGAGGACGAGCTTAACGCGATTGCGGTCCGGTTCGATCTGTTCCTGAAGCGCTGTTACGCCCGGCACGGCGATCCTCAGCGGGGCCTGATCCTTCTGGATAAATCCTCTACCGAGCAGCGGATTCAGTCTCTGGCGCGAGATTTCAAGCACTACGGACACGCCTGGGGAAAGACGTACAACTACGCCGAAGTCCCGGTGTTCCTTGATTCGAGAGCGTCGCGTTTGATCCAGCTGGCGGATCTGGTGGCTCATGCGCTCTATCGACATCACGAACGCGGCGACAGCGCGCTGTTCAACCGGATTTCGCACTGTTTCGATTCGCAGGGACCGACGCGACACGGGTATTACGTGCGTGATTGACCGCGCGCCGCATCGCGCAGAGGGCTGCGCTCCCACAAGGTAACCCCGGCCCGCAGGAGGCGAGCCCTCTCGCCGATTTGGGTGTTGGACAGGCCCGATCGGCCAGAGGGCTGGCCTCTTACGGGGAAGGCTTCGGGATGTAGTGAACAGCCGGAAGCCCGTCGAAATCGGCGTCCTGAGTCCAGAGGTCGGCCTGATGGGCGCGCGCGGTGGCGTAGATGATGCTGTCGGCGAGCGGGAGACCATGCTGGTTGCCGAGATTGGCGGCGGACAGGGCCAAAGGCCCCGTGAGTTCGACGAGTTCGCCCTGCTGCATCAATGCGGCTGCCTGCAAGGCTGCCGCCTCGTCTCGTTGCTGGAGTATCCGTTTGAAGACTTCGTAGAGGCTGATCGTTGGGACGATCAGTTCTCGCGTGGTCTCGATGGCGTCTGCAAAAGCTTCGGCATTGGGGCCGTCGGCAAAGTATTCCAGCCACGCGGACGAATCGACCACGTTCACACGCGATCTCCCTCGCGCGGGACATCGGGGTCAATGCCCTTGAGGAACCCCCGCATCTCGCTCATACGCCGCTCGGGAATCAGTTCGATACGGTCGTCGTACGCAATAATCTGCACCTTCTGGCCTGCACGAAGATGCAGCGCCTCGCGTACCGCCCTGGGGATGACGACCTGATATTTCGGAGAGATGGTGAGGGCTTCCATTTTCAGCACCCTGATCGATCGATAATTCGTTTTACCAATGTATCATCGATCCCGAAGATGGGCGAAGGTTCCCGCACTCCCCCTCCTCTCGTGGAGGCCCGCTCTCTGGCCGATCGGGCCAGCCCCGGGCCGGATCGCGCAGGGGGCTGCGCTCCCACAAGGCGCCCCCGGCCCGTAGGAGGCGAGCCCTCTCGCCGATCGCGGCGTTCGTCGACGGGATTCAGGCGAAATACGCGGGTTCGTTGCCGGGCTTCCACTTGATGTTGCAGCCGAGGCTGGGGTGCTGGGGTTCGGGTGCGGGCTGGCCGGCGAGCAGGGCCTCGGTGGCGTTGCGCAGGTCTTCGCCGGTGACGGGGCGGTCGCTGCCGGGGCGGGTGCTGTCGAACTGGCCGCGGTAGTAGAGCTTGCGCTCGGCGTCGAACAGGTACAGATCCGGAGTGCAGGCAGCCTGGTACGCTTTGGCCACGGACTGGTCTTCGTCGAGGCAGTAGGGGAACTTGTAGCCGAAGCGCCGGGCGTCGTCGCGCATCGCGTCGGGGGCGTCTTCGGGGACGGCCTCGATGTCGTTGGAGTTGATGGCGATCACTGCGATGCCCTTTTCGGTGTATTCACGCCCGTAGCGCGCGAACTCGTGGCGGATAAGCTGCACGAAGGGGCAGTGGTTGCAGATGAACGCGATCATGTAGCCCTTGGCGTCGGGGAAGCTGTCCAGGCTGATGGTCTCGCCGGAGACGACATCGGGCAGCTGGAAGTTGGGGGTTTCGGTGCCCAGCTCGATCATCTGCGAGGGGGTGCGTGCCATCGGTTGTGCTCCTGTCTGTGGTTTTCAGAGATGCCCGCTATTATAGGGGCCGCCCCGGGGTTGCTTGAAATGCCCGGGCGCCGCCCGCATGCTTGCCTTTAACCAAGTACAGGAGTCAGGAATATGGGCTGGGTGACCGGCACCGTGCAGGAACGCAAGCAGTGGACCGACCGCCTGTTCTCGCTGCGCATCGATGCGGACGTGGAACCGTTCGTGGCCGGGCAGTTCAATCGTCTGCGCATGGAGATCGACGGCGAACTGGTGGGGCGGCCGTACTCGTACGTGAACGCCCCGGACGAGCGCCCGCTGGATTTCTACATGATCACCGTGCCGGACGGGCCGCTGTCCAACCGCCTGGTGCAGCTCGAACCCGGCGACACGGTGGAGCTGATGCCGCGTGCCACGGGGTTTTTCACCCTGAACGAGATCCCTGACGGACGTGACCTGTGGCTGCTGTCGACGGGGACCGGGATCGGGCCGTTCCTGTCCATCCTGAAGACCGACGAGCCCTGGGAGCGCTTCGAGAACATCCGTCTGGTGCATGCGGTGCGCCACGCCGAGGAGCTTACCTACCAGGACACCATTGCGGGCTTTTCGGAGCGCGATGCGCAGCGGTTTCAGTACATCCCCTTCGTCAGCCGTGAGGCACACCCCGGTGCCATCCAGGGGCGTATCACCACGGCGCTTTCGGAGGGCGAGCTGGAGGCGCAGGCGGGGATCGATTTTGCGCCGGAGCACTCCCAGGTGATGCTCTGCGGCAACCCCGACATGGTTTCCGACACCCAGGCCCTGCTGCGCGAACGCGGCCTGCAGAAGAACCGCCGGCGCAAGCCGGGGCATCTCACCACCGAGAGCTACTGGTAGCCCCGGTCGGCCAGAGGGCTGGCCTCCTGCGGCCGGGGCGGGCCCCGTAGGAGCGCAGCCCCCTGCGCGATCCGGCGCCGGGGATGGCCCGATCGGCCAGAGGGCTGGCCTCCTACGGCCGGGGGAGGTCTCGTAGGAGCGCAGCCCCCTGCGCGATCCGGCGCCGGGGAAGCCCCGATCGGCCAGAGGGCTGACCTCCTACGGCTCGGGCGGGCCCCGTAGGAGCGCAGCCCCCTGCGCGATCCGGCGCCGGGGAAGCCCCGGTCGGCCAGAGGGCTGGCCTCCTGCGGCCGGGGGAGGTCTCGTAGGAGCGCAGCCCCCTGCGCGATCCGGCGGTGGGTGCGTCAATCGGTCAGGTTGGCGGACCAGGCGCGGATCAGGCCGGCGACGTAGCGGGTGTGTTCGGGGCGCGAGAGCAGGTGGTCGACGCGGTTGAGGGCGACGAAGCTGCGCGGGTGCTGCGCCATGCGAAAGATGTGCCCGGCATGGTCCACGTTGACCACGGTATCCCCGGGGGCGTGCAGCAGCAGGATCGGTCGGTTGAGCCGCGCCAGCGCGGTCTCCAGCGTGGGCTCCTCGATGGACTCCAGCAGCGCCCGGCCAATGGTGACCGGGCGCCCCCCTATGATCAGCCGGGCGTGTCCCTCCCGCGCGATCTCTTCGGCGTGATCCTGGAACAGGTGGCGCACGTGCCCGGGGCGGCTGGGGGCGGCGATGGTGACCACGGCGTCGACCTCCGGGCGTTCGGGAGCGACGAGAATGGCCAGCGCTCCGCCGAAACTGTGGCCGAGCAGCAGGGTGGGCTCCGTGTCCGGATGATGCGCGGCGAGGGTGTCCAGCGCGGCTTCCAGGTCCTCGCGGCCGGTCTGGAGGGTGGAGTCCGCGAACGTCCCTTCGGATTCACCCAGTCCGGCGAAGTCGAAGCGCAGGGTTGCGTAGCCCTCCTCGGCCAGCGAGCGGGCCAGGCGCACGGTGGCGGGGAAGTCCTTGGAACAGGCAAAGCAGTGGGCGATGCAGGCCTTGCCGCGCGGCGGCCACTCGGGTTCCACCAGGACGCCGCTCAGCCGGACTCCGCGCGGCGTGGGGATGGACAGCGAGGTGTTGCGTATGGCCATGTTCCGGTCTCCGAAGTGGCGGGATGGTCGGGGCTGTGGCCCCGGCCGGACCGGTCTGGGATGATACGCGAGGCGACGGACTCCGGGGAGCGGACGTGGAATACGACAGCGAGATCAGGGCACGACTGACGGAACTGGAGGCGGAGCACCGGGCGCTGGATTCGGCGATCGCCGCCATGCACGCCGGGCCGTCCCCGGATTTTCTCGAGATCCGTCGGCTGAAGAAGCGCAAGCTTCAGCTCAAGGACACCATTGCGCGGCTGCGCAGCCGCCTGATCCCGGATCTGAACGCCTGAGGAGGGGCCAGGGCCGGGGGAAGGGCAGCAAAAAAACGGCGCCCCGGAGGGCGCCGTCAACGGGATCCTTCCCGTTCGTGTGATGAGGCGAAGCGGGCCGATCAGCCCCAGATGTCCGCGGTAATGCCGGCGTACCAGCCGCGGGTGTACTGCGCTTCCTGCTCACGGAAGCGGCTGGATGCACCCGTCGGGCTGACACCGCCGGCGCCTTCCACGCCGGCCATCTGGCCGTCCTTGAACTGGTACACCGCCGCCACGCTGATGCCGTAGTCCGGCGTGACCAGGCTGTAGCAGGTGTTCACCGCGGTCGGGGTGATCGGATCGCGGCCGGCCAGTTCGTGGCTGATCGCGGCGGCGACCATCTTGCCCTGGGTGTTGGCGGAATGGCCCGACTTCGGCATCGCACCGGCCACGGAGGCGTCGCCCAGCACATAGATGTTGTCGTCACGCTCGGACCTGAAGGTGTCCTGGCGCACCGGGCACCAGCCCTCCGCGTTGGTGAGTCCGGCGTCGTGCATGACCTGGTTGGCGTGCTGGGCCGGGATGAAGTTCATCACGTCGGCCTCGACCCGCTCGAAACCGGCTTCGGTCACCGCGGTCATGTTGCGGACGTCGATCTCCTCGACCAGACCGCCGTCCGAGGCCGGGCGCCATTCGATCATGTCGCCGTATTCCTGTTCCCAGCCTTCCTCGAACAGGCCCTGCTTGGAGAAGCCGTCCTTCTGGTCAAGGATGATGATCTTGGAGCGGGGCTTCTCCTGCTTGAAGTAGTTCGCGATCAGGGACACGCGCTCATACGGCCCGGGCGGGCAGCGGAAAGGGTTCGGCGGGGCCACCATCACGAACGTGCCGCCATTGGGCATGTCTTCGAGCTGCTGGCGCAGGATACGGGTCTGGTCACCGGCCTTCCAGGCGTGCGGGATGCGCTCGGCGTCGGCCTCGCTGATGCCCTCGGTGCGGTCGTAGCGGAAATCGATGCCCGGGGACATGACCAGCTTGTCGTACTGCAGGGTCTCGCCACTGGCGAGACGGACGTTGCGGCCGTCGGCGTCCACCGCGGTCACGCGATCCTGCACGACCCGGACCCCGTGGCGGCTTTCCAGCGCGCCGTAGGTCTGTTCGATGAAGTCCATGTCGACGATGCCGCCCAGCACCCAGTTACTGCCATAGCAGGTGTAATAGCGGGCGTTGGGCTCGACCAGGGTGACGTTGAGTTCCGGCGAATACCTTTTCAGGTACTTCGCGGCGGTGGCGCCACCGGAGCCACCACCGACCACGACGACATGGGCCTTTTCGGGGGCACGCGTCTTGTGCGGCGCACAGCCGATGCCGGTCAGGGCCACGGCGCTCCCCGCGCCGACGACCTTGATGAAATTACGGCGGGAAAATTCCTGCATGATGTCTCTCCCTCTCTTGTGTGCTGGGCCGTTCACTGGCCGAAGTAGGCGGCCAGGGCCTCGATTTCCTCATCGGTGTAGCCGGTGGCGTGACGGTCCATGACCGTGGCCGGGCGTTCGCCATCGCGGAACGCCTTCATCTGGCTGACAATGAGGCTGGAGGGATAGTTACTGAGATCCGGGGCACCCCCGGCCTCGGCGGACGCGGCACTGTGGCAGTTCACGCAGGTGTCGGCCATCAGCTGTCCACGCGTGATTTCGTCGCCGGCCGTGGCCTGAGCGAACGGAATGGCAAGGGCCACGGCCCCGACCAGCCCCGCGAAAGTAAGGCGCGATTTCTTCATTGTTACGGACTCCTCCGTCTTGAAGGTTTGCTGTTTTAGCGGCGACAGCCGTGATGCGCTGCCTTCATCCTCCGGCCCGGTGTGACGATCCGGGCTCTTCATTGGCGCGGCCGGGTTCATGCCCGGCCTTGCGCATGATCTCGCCTTGGGTCGATCATTGCCTCGACGGTATAGCACAAAAAAAAATCGTTTTCGATTAGCGTTTTCTAAGACAGCAAGGGGATGGAACCATGATCGAGGAGCGGCGACGTCATCCGCGGATACCGATGACGGTCAACGTGGTGGTATCGGCGGGCGATGGCGAGCCGGTGACCCTGACCACCAATGACATCTCCGGTGGCGGGGCCTTCCTGCGCTGGGAGGAGGGGCAGAAACCGGACCTCAGGGGCTTGCTCGAGCTCGAGTCGGACGACGAGCTGATGCTGCAGGTCTTCGGCCTGCTGGGGGATGGTGACGCGCCACCGAAGGTCCGTGCCCAGGTCGTGCGTGTGCACGAGGACGGCATTGCGGTGAGGTTCGACCCCGAGGCCCTCGGTGGCTGAACGAGCGGGGTAGCCCAATCGGCCAGAGGGCTGGCCTCCTACGGTCGGGGGGTAGGAGGCCGGCCCTCCGGCCGATCAGGGCCGACCCGCCTAATGCGCCGTCGTCCGCTCCTGGGCCAGCACCCACGGGGCGGCCACGATGGCGGTGAACACCGGATCGGCCTCGGTCCAGCGGCGGGCGTCCTCGTCGGAGGCGCGCGCCACCTGGCCGCTGGCCAGCCACGCGCTGACCTCGTGGGTGGCATCGTCACGGAAGGCGCGGGCCACCTCGATCAGGTCCAGTTCGGGCGCCACGCGAATCACGACACCGCGGGCGAAATGGGGCATCAGCTCGCTCCAGCGGATGGGGCCGGCCTCCTCCTCGATGGGGATTTCGGCCTCGGGGTCGGCCGGTGGTTCGACGGGAAGATCGCTGGGTTCGGACATGGTGGCTCGGCTGTGTCGCATGCGGATTTCAGATGCGGTTCAGGCTAGGCGGATACCCTTGGCACTGCAACCGTCCGTCGAACTCAGTCAGGGAGAGATTGTTGATGTTGTCCAGTGTGTGGGGAATCCGAATGTCCCGTCTTGCCCCCGTGGTGTTCCTTCTGATCCTGTTGCTGGCGGGGGGCGCCGGTGCGCGCGAGGACGGGGCGGATCGCAACCCGGTGTGGACGCTGGACGAGGCGGTCGAACAGGTGGAGGCGCTGTATCCCGGGCGGATCCTTTCGGCCCGGGAAAATGACGGCGAGGGCAGCGTACGGGTCTTCGTGGTGCGTATCCTGACCGAGAATCAGGAGGTCCGGACGCTGCGGATCGAACAGGGCACGGAGGTGCAGCGATGAACCTGCGAATCGTGCTGGTGGAGGATGATTCGGCGCTGCGCGGCCAGCTGGCCGGAGAGCTGCAGGAATCGGGCTGCCGGGTGGACACCGCCGCCGATGGCGACACCGGGCTGTATCTGCTGACCGAATACAACTGTGACATCGCCGTGGTGGACCTGGGCCTGCCCGGGATGGACGGCCTGGACGTGATCCGCCGGACCCGCGAACACAAGCCGCGGCTGCCGATCCTGGTGCTGACCGCCCGTGACCGCTGGCAGGACAAGGTCGAGGGTCTGGAGGCAGGCGCCGACGACTACCTGACCAAACCCTTCCATGTGGAGGAGCTGGTGGCGCGCCTGCGCGCGCTGGCGCGCCGCAGCCTGCAGTCGGGGCACGAGGCGCTGCGCTTTGGCCCGCTGGTGATCGACACTGCCTCCGATGCCGTGTGGCTGAACGGCGAGGGCGTCAGCCTGACCACCTTCGAGTACCGCCTGCTGCTGCATCTGGCCCGCCAGCCCGGCCGGGTGCTGAGCAAGGACGCCCTGGCCGACTATCTCTACGAGCACGACGATGACCGCGAGAGCAACGTGATCGAGGTGCTGATCGGGCGCCTGCGGCGCAAGCTGGACCCGGACGGCGGGCTGGGCGTGATCGAGACCCTGCGCGGCCGCGGTTATCGCTTCGCCCTGCAGCCCGACGCCGCTTCGGCCGACGCCTGAACGGTTACGTCACGCCCCTCCATGGCCCTTGCCGAGCGTTCCCTGGCCGATCGCGCCGCCCGCGCGCCGTTACTCCTGCGCATGGGGCTGGTGGCGGTGGCGGTGGTGCTGCTGTTTTCGGTGCTGACCGCATGGGTGCTGGAAACGGCCTTTCGCGACAATGCCGCGGACGCGGCCGAAACCCGGCTGGAGGCGCAGGTGCTGCTGCTGATGGGCATGGTCGAGGTGCTCGCGGAAGACGACGTGCGGGTGCCGCAGATGCTGCCGGAGAGCCGGCTGCAGCTGCCCGGCGGCGGGCTGTACGCGCGTATCCTCGGGCCCACCGGCGATACCGTCTGGCGTTCGCCGTCGGCGGTGGCCACCGAACTGAATGACTGGACGCGCGACGAATACTTTGCCTACAGCATGACGGTGCGCTGGCAGCTGGATGGCGAATCGGTGCCGCTGGTGTTCCAGATGCTGGAGGATCGCAGCGCATTCGACGAGCAGGTCGAAAGCTACCGCTACAGCCTGTGGCAGGGCCTGCTGACCATGACCCTGTCGCTGATCGTGGCCCTGATCCTGGCGTTGTGGTTCTGGGGCCTGCGGCCGCTGCGCAGGGTGCGCGCGGAGCTGGACGCCCTGCGCCACGGTGACCGGGTGCATCTGGAGGGACCGTATCCGCGCGAGATCGGGGCGCTGACCGGCTCCATCAACGACCTGATCGACTTCGAGCGCGAGCGCCTGGTGCGCCAGCAGAACGCACTGGCGGATCTTGCCCACAGTCTCAAGACCCCGATCGCCTCGCTGCGCCTGAATCTGGAAGGACACGCCCCCGATCACGAAGACCTGCGGCGCCAGGTCGACCGCCTGCAGGCGATGGTCCAGCACCAGCTCAACCAGGCCCAGCGGGTGGGCCCGGTGCCGTTCCAGACGCCCGAGCCCCTGGCCCCGGTGATCGAGCGCACCTGCCGCGCCCTGCGGCGGCTGGCGGAGCACCAGGCGGTGTCGCTGGAGACCGATGTGGCGGAGGGCTGTGCCCTGCGCATGGATTCGGGCGCGATGCTTGAACTCCTGGGGAATCTGCTGGACAACGCGGTGCGCCACGCCCGCTCGCGGGTGCGGATCACCACACACTGCGATGAGCGGGAAACCGTGCTGACGGTGGATGACGACGGGCCGGGTATCGAGCCCGCCGATCGCGAGCGGGTCCTGGAACGCGGCCAGCGGGCCGACACGCGCGAAGACGCGGACGGACAGGCGGCGGGCCAGGGCCTGGGGCTCAGCATCATCCACACCCTGGTCAGCGATCATGGTGGTCAGCTGGAGATCGAGCGTGCGCCGGAGCTGGGTGGCGCGCGGCTGCGGCTGGTGTTCGCCCCGGTCGGCGACTGAGGCCCGTGTGCGCCCGTCTCAGAGCCGGAAGTCCTCCAGCGAGGCCTCGGGCGCCCGCCCCAGCAGCCCGTCGCGCACCAGCGCCGCCGCGCCGCAGGCAAAGGTCCAGCCGAGATGCCCGGCGCCGGTGTTGAGATGCAGACCCGGTACCGCCGTGGGCCCCAGGATCGGCGTACCGCGATCGCTCATCGGGCGCAGCCCGGCCCACGGGGCCATGGTCTCGCGGTCGAGCTCCGCCGGCAGCGCGGTCAGCGTGCGCCGGCACTGGGCCAGCACGTTGGCTGCGCGTCGGGGTTCCATGCGCGCGTCGGTGCCGGCGAACTCGGCGGTGCCGGCCAGCCGCAGCTGATCGCCCAGCGGGGTCATGACCACCTTGTTGGCGTCGTCGATCAGCGGCAGGTTCAGTCGCCGTGAGGCATCCATCGTCAGGCTCAGGGAATAGCCCTTCACCGGGGCCACCGGCAGGTGCAGCCCGAGCGGGCGCAGCAGCGCCGGGGCCTCGTGTCCGCTCGCGACTACGCAGGCATCGGCCGCGATTGGTCCCTCATCGGTCTCGATCGCGTCGATTCGCCCCTGGAACGTGCGCAGTCGCCGCACGCGTGTCGCGGGCCGGTAGCGCAGGCCGCGGTCCCGCGCCAGCTCGAGCAGTCCGGTGGTGAAGCGGCGCGCATCCCCGATGGCATCATCCGGGAAATACAGCCCGCCGCAGAGTTCGTCCCGTACCCCGGCCAGCGCCGGTTCGCGGGTGATCACCTGCTCGGTTTCCCAGGCCTCGAACCGCACGCCCTCGTCCTGCATGGCCTCGGCCGCATGCCGATTGCGGGCCTGGCTCTGCGGGTCGCGGAAGACCTTGAGGATGCCGGATTCACGGAAGTTGAAGTCCAGGCCGGAGCCGGCCAGCTCCCGATTCAGGCGCCGGGTCTCGCGCAGGGAGAAGGCGGCCAGGCGGGCGTTGACCAGGGCGTGCCGCTGGAAGGCCGAACGCCGGCTGTGCCACAGAAACCGCAGACCCCAGCCGGCCAGTCCCGGCAGGGCGCGCGGGCGCATCAGCAGCGGGGAGTCCTCGCGCCCCAGATAGCGCAGCAGGTCGAGGCCCACGCCGGGGGTGTTCCAGGGCTCGGCATGGCTGGCGTGCAGCATGCCGCCGTTGGCATGGCTGGCGCCGGCCGCCGGTTCCGTCGCGGCATCCAGGAGGGTGACATCGAGTCCGGCCTCGCGCAGATACCACGCGGTGGTGACCCCCATCACGCCGGCTCCGATGACCACCACATGCATGCGCTCCCCTCCCGTTGCCTACAAAGATCCGGCAAAGCGTTTGATCAGCGTGTCGTACTCGCGTTCCAGGCGCTGTGCCGAGACCTTTTCGCGGGTGCCCAGCTCCTGGGCGAACTGCGATACGCGGAACTCCTCGATGCGGTAGCGAAAGGCCAGGACGTCGGGGTCGTCGGGACGGCGCTCCAGCAGGTCGCGGGCCTTCTGCCACAGCGGTTCCACCGCCACCCGGCCGGCGCGGTCCTTGTCCGGGGCCCGGGACAGGCGTTCCAGGCGCCGGTCGATGGCCTGCAGGTAGCGCGGGAACTCGGGCAGCACGTCGGGCGGGGTGCTCAGCAGGAAATCCGGCGGGACCAGGGCGTCGAGCTGGTCACGGATGTCGCGCGCCGCCTCGATCCAGGACAGCGGCAGATCGCCGTGCAGCCGGCTGCGCAGGTCGTGCCAGCGGGCGAGGATGTCGGCTGCCAGGCGGGCCAGTTCGGTAGCGGCCGGACCCAGTTCGCTGCGCCCGGCTTCCAGTCGCTCGGCGAAGGCCTCGGCATCGCGCGGCCATTGTTCCGGGGCGTCGGCGAGGAACACCCGGTCGGCCGCCGCCTCCAGCACCTGGTCGCGCAGGGCGATGCCCTCACCCCGGCCTTGTCCCAGCGTGGCGTAGTGCAGGCTGGCCCGGTCCATGTCCGGCAGCTGGCGTTTGAGATCGCGCACCGCCGGGCGCAGGGCCAGCAGGAACAGCCGGCGCAGCCCGGCGCGATGGCGGCGTTCGGCCGCGGCCGGATCGGGTTCCAGTTCCAGCGACACGCTGTCGCCGCGGTCCACCAGCACCGGGAAGGCGCGCATGCGGGCGCCCTGGTGTTCGTGCTCCACGCTCTCCGGCAACGCGCCGAAGTCCCATTCGGTGATGCCCTCGCGCTGGGGGCCGCTCGTCGGGCCGGGGTCGAAGGTGGCCTCCGCGGTGCCGCCCAGTTCGGCCTTGAGCGCCGGCAGGTCGCGCCCGGCGGTCAGCTCGTGCCCCTCCGGGTCGAGGATGCGAAAGCGCAGGATCAGGTGCGGTTCGAGCGTGTCCGGGCGCCAGGCATCGGGCGGGATGGCGGTGCCGGTCATGCGCTCCAGTTCTTCCGCCAGCGCCGGCAGCAGCGGGCCCTGGCGGTGCTCCAGCCGGGCCAGCGCGGCGCGGGCGAAGTCCGGGGCGGGCACGAACTGGCGCCGCAGGCTCTTCGGCAGGCTCTTCAGCAGCGCCGTGACCCGCTCCTCCAGCAGGCCCGGCACCAGCCAGTCGCCCAGCCAGTCGGGCACCGCGTTGAGTACCGCCACCGGGACGTCCACGGTCACCCCGTCGTCTTCCTGCCCGGGCTCGAAGCGGTAATGCAGCGGCAGGCGCAGGCCCTCCAGTTCGAGGTGGTCGGGGTAGGCGCCCTGCGGCAGGGATTCTTCGGGTTCGTTGCGCAGCTCGGCGGGGTCGATGCGCAGGCAATCGGGGTCCTTCTGCTCGCGTTTGCGCACCCAGCGCTCGAACGACGGGCCGTCACGCACGTCGTCCGGGATGCGCGCGGCGTAGAACTCGAACAGCCGGTCCTCCTCGGCCAGCAGGTCGCGGCGCCGGCCGCGGGCCTCCTCCTCGGTGATCGCGGCCACCGCCTCGCGGTTGGCGCGCACGCCGCGCGAACGGGTGCGCAGCTGGCCGCCGACCAGTCCCTCGCGGATGAAGATGCGCCGGGCCTCCTCGGGGTCGTGGCGGGCGAAGTCCACCGGCTTCTTCGCCGCGACCACCAGGCCGTAGAGGGTGATGCGGTCGTAGGCGCCCACCCGCCCGCTCCGACGCTGAAAATGGGGTTCGAAGATATGATGGCGCAGCAGGTGCGGGGCCACCTCCAGCAGCCAGTCGGGTTCGATGCGCGCGTTCTCGCGGGCATACACCCGGGTGGTCTCGGCAATCTCCGCACTGACCACCCAGTTGGGCTTTTTCTTCGCCAGCACCGAGCCCGGATGGATCTGGAAGCGGCGGTTGCGCGCGCCGAGGTAGTCGCCGCGTTCGGTCTTCTGCCCGATCTGGCTGACCAGCCCGCTCAACAGGGCGCGATGCACGGACTCGGGTTCGGCCGTCGCGCGGCCCGGGTGCAGTTCCATGTCGCGCGCCAGGCGCAGCAGCTGGCTGCGCAGTTCCTGCCATTCGCGCATGCGCATGAAGTTGAGGAAGTGCTCGCGGCACCAGCGCTTCAGGGCGTTCGAGCCGCGCGCCTCGCGCGCGTCGTGCCAGGCCTGCCACAGCCGCAGCATGCCCATGAAGTCGGAGCCCTCGACGCGGAACTCGGCATGCGCGGTGTCGGCCGCCTGCGTGGCGTCGGCGGGGCGCTCGCGCGGGTCCTGCAGGGACAGGAACGCGGCGATGGTGGCGGTCTCGGTCACGCAGCCATGCTCGGCGCCGGCCAGCAGCATCGCCCCGTGGCGCGGATCCACCGGCATGCGCGAGAGCTGGCGGCCGCGCTCCTGCAGGCGATGGTCGGCATCCACCGCGCCCAGTTCCTCCAGCAGGCGGTAGCCGTCCTTGATCAGGCGTGAATCCGGCGGGTCGACGAACGGGAAGCGCCGCGGGTCGCCCAGTTTCAGCGCGGCCATCTGCAGGATCACCGAGGCCAGATTGGAGCGCTGGATCTCCGGGTCGGTGAAGGCCGGGCGCTGTTGGTAGTCCTCCTCGGAGAACAGGCGGATGCAGACCCCCGGCCCGAGGCGGCCGCAGCGGCCGGCGCGCTGGTCGCAGGCGGCCTGCGATACCGGTTCGAGGCTCAGCCGCTGCACCCGCGTGCGCCACGAATAACGCGACACCCGGGCCAGCCCGGAGTCGATCACGTAGCGGATGCCGGGCACGGTCAGCGCGGTCTCGGCGACGTTGGTGGCGAGCACGATGCGCCGGCCCGAGTGCGCCTGGAACACCCGCGACTGCTCGCGCGCCGACAGCCGGGCGTACAGCGGCAGGACCTCGGTGTCGGGCGCGGATTCCTCGCCGCGCAGGGCGCGGTGGGCATCGCGGATCTCGCGTTCGCCCGGCAGGAACACCAGGATGTCGCCGGGGCCGGCGCGGCGGCATTCGCGCACCGCGTCGCGGATGCCGGTGAACAGGTCGCGTTCGCCGCCGTCATCGTCCTCGCCCTCGCCCTCGCCCTCGCCCGCGTCCGCGGTGTCCGCTTCCAGCGGGCGGTAGCGCAGCTCGACCGGATAGGTGCGCCCGGGCACGTCGATCATCGGGGCGTCGTCGAAGAATCGCGACAGGCGTTCCGGGTCCAGGGTGGCCGAGGTGATGATCACCCGCAGCTCCGGGCGCTTGCGCACCAGGCGCTGCAGGACCCCCATCAGGAAGTCGATGTTGAGGCTGCGCTCGTGGGCCTCGTCGACGATGACGGTGTCGTAGGCCAGCAGCTCGGGGTCGTGGGCCATCTCGGCCAGCAGCATGCCGTCGGTCATCAGGCGGACGAAGTTGTCCGGCCCGGTGCGGTCGGAGAAGCGGACCTTGCAGCCCACCGCGGCGCCGGACTCCTCGCCCAGCGGGGTGCCCAGCTCCTCGGCGATGCGTGCGGCCACCGAGCGCGCGGCGATGCGCCGCGGCTGGGTGTGGCCGATCAGCCCGCCGCGACCGCGTCCGGCCTCCAGGCACAGCTTGGGCAGCTGGGTGGTCTTGCCGGAGCCGGTCTCGCCGGAGAGCACGATCACGGAGTGGGTGCGGATCGCCTCGATGATCCGGTCGCGTTCCGCGTGCACCGGGAGGCCCCCGGTATACACCGGCTGCGGCCGCCGCGCTTCGGCCGCGGCCTCGCGTTGCTGTTCCGTCGCGAGGCGCTGCTGCAGGTTGCGGGCCAGGCGGTCGAACGCCTGGCCACGGTCGCGCCGGCGTCGCGCGCGGCGGAGCAGGTCCTGCAGGTCACGCCGTTCGGCGATGCGCTGGAGACCGTCGACTTCGGCGGACAGCGCGTCGAGATCCGGCGCGGCGCTCTCCCCGGTCTCCATGGTCAGCCCCGGTCGCGCAGGCGCAGGGCCTCGATGCCTTCCGAGCGCAGCCGCTCGAGGACTTCGCGGGTGCGCTCGGGATCGTTGTACGGCCCGAGGTACACGCGGTACCAGGTGTCGCCGTCGATCTCGGCTTCGCGGACCTCGGGGGAAAGGCCCAGCAGGGTCAGCCGGGCGCGCATCTCGTCGGCCTGCTCCGCGCGCCGGAACGAGCCGGTCTGCAGCACCACCGGCCCGTCGGCATCCGGTGTATCCAGCGGCGCGGGCGGGGCGTCGGTATCCGCATCGTCGCGGGCGGGCGCGTCGGGCACCGTCACTTCGTCCTCGGGCAGGAGTTCGTAATAGCGAAAGCGCGGCTCCTCGCGCTCGGGCTCGCGTTCGGAAGCGGGGTCGGGCACGGGTTCCGGACGCGGTTCGGCCGCGGGGCGATCGCGTTCGCTCAGCCAGTCGCTCAGGCTGTCGGGGCGATCCGCCCCCTGGAGGTACAGCACCGCGGCCACGCCCAGCCCGATCAGCAGGCCGGCGAGCAGCCAGACCCAGCCGGGCAGCGGACCGCGTTCTTTCTTTTGTGCCGGCTTGCGGCGTACCTTGCGGGCCTGGGCCATGGGGTTACATCTGCTCCGGGGCGTGCACGCCCAGCAGGCGCAGGCCGTTACCCAGCACCTGCTTGATGCCGGTCACCAGCGCCAGGCGGGCCCGGATCAGCTCGTCGTCTCCGGCGTTGAGGAACGGCACGGCGTTGTAATAGGTGTGGAAGCCACCGGCCAGTTCGCGCAGGTACTGGGCGATCTGGTGCGGCTCGCAGGCCTGCGCGGCGGCCGCGACCACCTCGGGGAAGCGGTCCAGGCGGTCCAGCAGCTCGTCCTCGTGCGGCTCGACGAGCCGTTCGGCGAGGCCGTCGGCCTGTGCTGCGGCGGGCTGGTGGCCGCGTTCGCCCGCGGTGCGCAGCACACTACTGATGCGCGCGTGGGCGTACTGGATGTAGTACATCGGGTTGTCGTTGGACTGCGACTTGGCCAGGTCGAGGTCGAAGTCCAGGTGCTGGTCGCAGCGGCGCTGCACGTAGAAGAAGCGAGCTGCATCCGATCCGACTTCGTCGCGCAGCTCGCGCAGGGTGACGAACTGCCCGGCGCGGGTGGACATCGGCAGGCGTTCGCCCCCACGGTAGAGGATCGCGAACTGCACCAGCAGCACGTCCAGGCGGTCGGCCTCCAGGCCCAGGGCCTGCAGGGCGGCGCGCACGCGCGGGACGTAGCCGTGGTGGTCGGCGCCCCAGATGTTGATCACCCGGTCGAAGCCGCGCTGGAACTTCTCGCGGTGGTAGGCGATATCGGAGGCGAAGTAGGTGTAGTCGCCGTTCTCGCGGCGCACCACGCGGTCCTTGTCGTCACCAAAGTCGCTGGAGCGAAACCACAGCGCGCCGTCCTGTTCATACAGCGCGCCGCGCGCCTGCAGGTCCTCCACCGCCGCGTCGATCGCGCCGGAGTCGGCCAGGCTGCGTTCGGAGAACCAGCACTGGTATTCCACCCCGAACTCGCGCAGGTCGTCGCGGATGTCCTCGAGGATGGCGTTCAGGCCGCCTTCGAAGAACTCGTCCCACAGCGCCTCGCCCAGAAGGTCCCGTGCGCGCGTCACCAGCGCGTCGATGTAGGTCTCCTTGTCGCCGCCGTCGGGTTCGTCGGGCGGCAGGTCACGGGTGACGTCCGCGGCCGGATGCACGCCGCGATCGCCGATGTGCCGGGTCAGGGTATCGGCGACGGGGTAGATGTAGTCGCCCCGGTAGCCGTTGGCCGGGAACGGGAGTTCCACGCCGTGGCGCTCGAGATAGCGCATCCACACGCTGACCGCGAGGATGTTCATCTGCCGCCCGGCGTCGTTGACGTAGTACTCGCGGGTGACGTCGTAGCCGGAGAAGTCCAGCAGGTCGGCGACCGTCGCGCCGAACGCCGCCCCGCGGCCATGACCCACGTGCAGCGGCCCGGTGGGGTTGGCGGAGACGAATTCCACCTGCACCGGGCGTCCGCCGCCGGCGTTCGAGCGGCCGAAATCGCCGGCCCGTTCCGCGATGTGCCCCAGCACCTGCGTGCGCGCATCGGCGGCCAGGCGGAAGTTGATGAAGCCGGGACCGGCGATCTCGGTGCTGGCCAGGCCGGGGACCTCGGGCATTGCGGCGGTCAGGGCCTCGGCCAGGTCGCGCGGCTTGCTGCGCGCGGGTTTGGCCAGCTGCATGGCGAGGTTGCTGGCGAAGTCGCCGTGCTCGCGGTCGCGCGCGCGGCTGACCTCCACCGACACGCCATGATCGGCCGGCACGCGGCCGTCGGCGACGAGGGTTGCGAGGGCGGTTTCCAGGGCCTGGGTCAGGGTGTCTTTCAAGGGTCGCGGGTCCGTGCTGGCAAAACGCGCATTCTAACCTTTCGGGCCCCGGGATGCCGCCCTGTTCGCCTGCTTGCAGGCGAACAGGGCCGCTTCAGGCGAGACTGACCGGATCCACGTCGAGCGCGATGCGCACCTCGCGCGGCAGGGTCAGCCCCTCCCAGGCCCGGCGCGCCTGATGCAGGGTCGCGTGCAGGGCACGGCGGTCGCCGGACTGCACCAGGATCTGCTCGCGGTAGCGCCGGTTCACGCGGTGGCGCGGGGCCGGGGCAGGACCCAGGACGCGCACGCCGGGCGCAGCCGCGCGGCGCAGGGGCGCGGCCACCTCGCCGGCGCGGGTCTCCGCGGTGTTCGCGTCCTCGGCCTCCACCCGCACCAGGGCCAGATGACCGAAGGGCGGGAAGCCGCTCTCCGCGCGTTCGTCCAGCAGGGGGCGCACCATGGCGGTGTAGTCCGCGGCGTCCAGACCGCGGATCAGAGGATGCTCCGGGTGCCCTGTCTGCAGGAGCACCCGTCCGCCGGCTTCGCCGCGTCCGGCGCGCCCGGCGGCCTGCACGATCAGCTGCAGGGTGTGTTCGGCGGCGCGCAGGTCCACCGAGTACAGGCCCTGGTCGACGTCCACCACGCCCACCAGTCCCACGCGCGGGAAGTCGTGGCCCTTGGCCAGCATCTGGGTGCCGACCACGATCGCCGCGTCCAGCGAACGGATGCGCTCCAGGGCTTCCTCCAGCGCCCCCTTGTGGCGGATGCTGTCGCGGTCCAGCCGGATCAGCGGGGTCTGCGGGAAGTGCCGCGCCAGGGCCTGTTCCAGGCGCTGGGTGCCCAGCCCCCGGCGGGCCAGTTCGGCCCCGCAGTCCGGACAGCGGTCGGGGACCGGTTCGTGGTGCCCGCACAGGTGACAGACCGCCCGCGGGTTGCCGGCGTGCACGGTGAGGCGGGCATCGCAGTGGCGGCAGTCGGCCACCCAGCCGCAGTGATCGCAGGCGAGCGTGCGGGCATAGCCCCGCCGGTTGAGCAGGACGAAGCATTGCTGATCGCCGGCGAGGGTGGCCTGCATGGCGTCCAGCAGCGGCGAGGTCAGCCCCTCGTCGGGGGTGTGGACCCGGGTGTCCACGGCCTCGATCCGCGGCGGGGCCGTGCCGTCGGGGCGGGTGCGCAGCGGGCAGTGGGTGTAGCGGCCCTGGCGGGCGGCCTGCAGGGTCTCCAGGGTCGGCGTGGCCGAGCCCAGCACCACCGGGATGGCCTCCAGCTGGCCGCGCTTGATCGCGAGGTCGCGGGCGTTGTAGCGAAAGCCGTCCTGCTGTTTGAACGCGGCGTCGTGCTCCTCGTCGACCACGATCAGGCCGGGCTCGGGTAGCGGCGTGAACAGCGCCGAACGGGTGCCCACCACCACCCGGGCCTCGCCGCGCGCCGCGCTGGCCCAGGCCCGCAGCCGTTCGCCCTCGGCCAGGCCGGAGTGCAGCAGCGCGACCCGGCCGGGGAAACGCGCCTGGATACGGGCCGCCAGCTGCGGGGTCAGGGCGATTTCGGGGATCAGCACCAGGACCTGCTCGCCACGCGCGACGACCCGTTCCGCCATTCGCAGGTAGACCTCGGTCTTGCCGGAGCCGGTCACGCCCTCCAGCAGCAGGGGTCGGGCTTCGCCGGGGGTGAGCGCGTCCACCGCGGCCTGCTGTTCGGGGGTCAGGGGGCGCCCCGCCGCGCTATCGGCCTCCGGCGGGGCATCCGTCGGGTGTTCCGGGGCGCGGCACTCCAGCCAGCCGCGTTCGGCGAGGCGTTCCAGCTCGCGCGGGGCGGGTCGGCGGCCGAGGATGCCGGCCAGGGTCGGACGATCAAGGCGACCACCGGGGGCGCTGTCGGGGTCGGCCAGCGCCGCGAGGATGGCGCGCTGGCGTTCGCCGCGCACGGCGCCGTCGGCCAGGGCGCGGTGTCCCTGCTCGGTTACCGCCCACAGCGGTTCGGGCGTGGCGGCTTGCGGGAGTGGCCGGCCGCGACGCAGGGCGGGTGGCAGGGCCCCCAGCACCACCTCGCCGATCGGGTGGTGGTAGTACCGGCCACCGAAGCCGAGCAGTTCACGCAGCGAGTCGGGGAGGATCGGGGTGGCGTCCAGCACTTCGCTGATCGCACGCAGGCGCTCGGGTTCCATCTCGCTGGTGACCCCCGTTTCGATCACCACCCCGGTCAGGCGGGTGGGGCCGAACGGGACCCGCACGCGCATGCCGGGCCGCACGTCGCGATCCGGCGGCGTGCGATAGTCGAACAGGCGGTCCAGCGGGCGGTCGATGGCGACCCGGACGATGGACGGTGTGGATGAGGGGGTGTCGGGCATGGGGTCAGTGTACGCGACGTGGCCACGCCTCCCGAGTCCGTGGGTGGGGCGAGGTTTTCCACAGAACCTGTGGATAACTCTGTGGAAGAAGCGGTGGGAAACTTCCTAAACCCTTGTACTGTCGCGGACGATGACAAATTGGTTACGGAATGACCATCTTTCTAAGAAAAACTTAAAAAACAAAGACATATCGAGATTATGTAAGCTCGTTTGAGCGCACGTTGCTGCAAGTGCGCCATGGTCGCCGGGCGAGCGCGGGACCTGTAGGGGTTGTGTACAAGTTGCGGGCCGCGCACGGCGTGCCGGCACAAAAAACCCGGCCACAGGGGCCGGGTCTCCGGGTCCGTCCGGGGCGTCCCGGAGGGGCGGCGATGCCGCCCTCCGGCCGCGAGCTTCAGCCGAGCGCCTTGACGCTGGCCACCAGCTCCGCGGCGACCTTCTGGCCGTCGCCGTACAGCATGCGGTTGTTCTCGGCATAGAACAGGTGGTTCTCGATGCCGGAGAAACCGGAACCGCGGCCGCGCTTGACGCAGATAACGTTCTGCGCCTCGTCGGCGTTGAGGATGGGCATGCCGTAGATCGGCGAATCGGGGTTGGTCCGGGCGACCGGATTCACCACGTCGTTCGCCCCGATCACCATCGCGACATCGGCGGTCTTGAACTCGTCGTTGATCTCGTCGAGGTCATAGATGATGTCGTACGGCACGCCGGCCTCGGCCAGCAGCACGTTCATGTGCCCGGGCATGCGGCCGGCCACCGGGTGGATCGCGAACTTCACGTCCACGCCGCGCTTCTGCAGCAGCTCGGTCAGCTCCCAGATCTTGTGCTGGGCCTGGGCGACGGCCATGCCGTAGCCGGGCACGATGATCACCTTGCTGGAGTAGGCCATCATGATCCCGGCGTCGTTGGCCTGGATCTCCTTCATCGTGCCTTCGATCTCCTCTTCCGCGGCGGCGGAACCACCACCGAACTGACTGAAGAGGATATTCTTCAGCGGCCGGTTCATGGCCTGGGCCATCAGCTGCGTCAGCAGCGAGCCGGCGGCACCGACCACGATACCCGCGATCATCAGGGCCGGGTTGTCGAGCACGATGCCCTTGAAGCCGACGGCCAGGCCGGTCAGGGCGTTGTACAGCGAGATGACCACCGGCATGTCGGCGCCGCCGATCGGCAGGGTCATCAGCACGCCGAAGGCCAGCGAAAGGATGAAGAACGCCAGCAGTGTGCCGCCGCCGATGGTGCCGTCGCCCAGCGCCATCATGAAGCCGAGGATCACCACCAGGGCGATGATCACCAGGTTCAGCAGCTGCTGCCCGGGGAAGTTCAGGGTCTTCTTCATCAGGCCCTGCAGCTTGGCGTAGGCCACCAGCGAGCCGGAGAACGCCACCGAGCCGATCACCGAGCCGATCACCGCGATGGCGAGGCCGGTGGTGGTGACCGTTTCGGGGGTGGCCTGCAGCAGGTAGATTGCGCCGATGCCGGCCGCGGCGCCGCCGCCCATGCCGTTGTACAGCGCGATCATCTGCGGCATGTCGGTCATCTGGACCTTCTTGCCGCTCCACCAGGCCAGCGCGCCGCCGATGGCGATACCCAGAACGATCAGGGTGTAGTTCACGCCGCCGGAGATCTCCGGGTGCACGAAGGTGATGAGAGTGGCCAGCAGCATGCCGACACCGGCCCAGATGATGCCGGGCCGGGCGGTGGTCGGCGACGACATCTGCTTCAGGCCGACGATGAACAGCACCGCCGCCACGAAGTAGGCGAGGTTGATGATCAGACTCATGCCTTGTCTCCCTTGTCGTCCTTGCTGGACTTGAACATCTCCAGCATGCGTTCGGTGACCACGTAGCCGCCGGCCGCGTTACCCGCGGCCAGGATCACGGCGATAAAGCCGATCGCCTGCTCCAGCGGCGTCTGGGCGTGGCCCAGCGCGACCATGGTCCCGACCAGGACGATCCCGTGGACGAAGTTGGAACCGGACATCAGCGGGGTATGCAGGATGACCGGCACCTTGGAGATCACCTCGAAGCCCGTGAAGGCCGCGAGCATGAAGATATACAGCGCTACGAAACCTGAGATCTCGATCATGAGGAAGCTCCCTGGATGGCATCACGGGTGGCGGCATGCACGATCTCGCCGTCACGCGTGAGCACGCTCTGGGCGATGACCTCGTCTTCCCAATCGGGCTGGAATTCGCCCTCGGGAAGCATCGGGGTCAGGAAATTCAGCAGGTTCTTGGCATACATCTCGGAGGCATGCAGCGGAACCTGCGACGGCACATTCAGCGGGCCGTGGATGATTACGCCGTGCTGGGTGATGGTCTCGCCGGGCTGCGTCAGCACGCAGTTGCCACCGCCTTCCGAGGCCAGGTCCACGATCACCGCGCCGGATTTCATGCCCTTGACCATGTCTTCGGGCACCAGCTTCGGGGACTCGCGGCCCGGGATCGCCGCGGTGGTGATCAGCACGTCGGCCTGCGCGATGAATTCGCCCAGCGCATCCTGCTGCTGCTTCTTTTCCTCGGCGGTCAGTTCGCGGGCGTAGCCGCCCTCGCCCTCGGCGGATACGCCCAGGTCGAGGAACTTCGCGCCCAGCGATTCCACCTGCTCCTTGGTCGCCGAGCGCACGTCGTAGGCCTCGACGATCGCGCCCAGACGCTTGGCCGTGGCGATCGCCTGCAGGCCGGCCACGCCGGCGCCGATCACGATCACCTTGGCCGGACGGATGGTGCCGGCCGCGGTGGTCAGCATCGGGAAGAAGCGGCAGGCCAGGTCGGCGCCCTGGATGGCGCCCTTGTAACCGACCACGGCCGCCTGCGAGGACAGCGCGTCCATGCTCTGCGCGCGCGAGATGCGCGGAATCAGCTCCATCGCGAAGCTCTGGATGCGCCGCTCCTGCATGGCCCGGACGACGTCGGGATGACGGTGGGCGTGGAACAGCCCCACCAGCGTCGAGCCTTCCGGCAGTCGGTTGACCTCATCGACCGTGGGCGGCGCCACGCGGACCATGATGTCCGACTGTGAATAGGCGGCCTCGGTGTCCAGCAGGGTGGCGCCCTCGTAGGCCGAATCGGGGAAACCGGCGGCTTCGCCGGCGCCCTTCTCGACCTGAACGGTTACGCCCAGCTGGCCGAATTTGCCGGTGACCAGCGGATCCAGTGCGACACGGCGTTCGCCGCTGGCACTCTCCTTGGGTACGGTTAGTCTGATTGCCATGCGCTTTCTCCCCGGGCCGTGCGTTCCCGCAATCCCGATGGCCCCAATGGCAAAGGGAGGCACGACCACGCTCGCGGGTGGTGGAAAAACCGGATGCCGCGGGGCCGAAAGCGCCCCGCAGCGAAAAACGAGCCCGTGAGTGTAGCGGAATCGCCGTCGCGCATAAACCGGAGTCCGAGCCGGAGTATGGCGACGGGACGATTCATGTGGATGAAATTGTATTGCGCGCCGACGCCGTTTATTGTGCGAAAACGTGCCGAGGAAACACCGGTTTGTTCACGGGCGCGGGTGTCGCCGGAACCGTGAGCCGCGTGAGGAAATCCGTGTTTCCTTGAGGGTGGGCGAGGTCATGTTACCGACCGAGCATCAGGTCCTGCGCACGGATGCCTCCGGGATGCCGCTGGAGTGGATCGGCCTGGAACAGGCCGTGCGGCTTTATTACTGCGAGCAGGTGGCCTACGCCTGCGGCCGACCGCTTTATCGCGTGCGCGGCGGCATCAACGCGCGTTCCGGCCGCCAGTCCCTGGTGGAGGTCAACTCCATTATCGCCACCCACGGTACCCGCGCCCGCCAGGGTGATAACTACGTCCCCCCGCTCAACAATCCCACCCTGTTCCGGCGCGACGCCCACCTGTGTCTCTACTGCGGCCGCCATTTCCCCGCCCGCGAGCTGTCGCGCGATCATGTGACCCCGGTCAGCCAGCAGGGGCAGGACGTGTGGAAGAACGTGGTCACCGCCTGCAAGCGCTGCAACAACCACAAGGCCGACCGCACGCCGGAACAGGCCGGCATGCAGCTGCTGGCGATCCCGTTCACGCCCACGCATGCCGAGTACATCTATCTGAAGGGACGCCGGGTGCTGGCGGACCAGATGGAATTCCTGCAGGCCCATTTCCCGCGGACCAGCCCGCTGCGGGGACGTCTCGAGGGCGACGCGCTATCCTGATGCGTTCCGGTCGAACCTTTGACGGTGGCCGGGACTCCCATGCATCGCCGGATCCAGCCATTAAGGAACGTCATGAAGTACTTCGGAGAGTCGGATTACCGCCACGGCCAGGCGCGCGACGCCGGCGTGCTGCTCACCAACCTGGGCACCCCCGATGAACCCACCGCCCCGGCACTGCGGCGCTACCTCAAGCAGTTCCTGTGGGATCCCCGTGTGGTCGAGGTGCCGCGGCCGATCTGGTGGCTGATCCTCAACGGCATCATCCTCAACGTGCGTCCGCGGCGCAGCGCGGCGAAATACGCCACCGTGTGGACCGACGAAGGTTCGCCGCTGCTGGCCATCGGCCGGCGCCAGACGGCGGGCGTGCGCGCGCGCCTGGCGGAGCAGACCGGCGAGGACGTGCCGGTGGCGCTGGGCATGCGTTACGGCAACCCGTCGATCGAGGAAGGGCTGGACGAGCTGCGGCGCCAGGGCGTGCGCCGGGTGGTGGTGCTGCCGCTGTATCCGCAGTATTCCGGTTCGACCACGGGCTCGACCTTCGACGCCGTGGCGGAGGTGCTGAAGGGCTGGCGCTGGGTGCCGGATCTGCAGTTCGTCGCCAGCTACGACGCCGAGGATGGCTACATCCGGGCGCTGGCGAACAGCGTGCGCGAACACTGGGAGGAGCACGGCCAGCCCGAACGGCTGGTGATGTCCTTCCATGGCGTGCCGAAGCGCTATCTGCTCAATGGCGACCCCTACCACTGCCTGTGCCATGCCACCGGGCACAAGCTGGCGCAGGCCCTGGGCCTGGAAGAAGGCCAGTGGCAGGTCACCTTCCAGTCACGTTTCGGGCGCGAGGAGTGGCTGCAACCCTACACCGACAAGACCATGGAGGCGCTCCCGGGCCAGGGCGTGCGTTCGGTGGACGTGATCTGCCCCGGCTTCTCCGCCGACTGCCTGGAGACCCTGGAGGAGATCGCCGACGAGAACCGCGAGATCTTCCTCGAGGCCGGCGGCGAGCGTTTCCATTACATCCCCGCGCTCAACGATCGCGACGACCATCTGCAGTTCCTGGCCGAACTCGCCGGGCGGCATCTGGCGCCGTGGCTGGGGGATCCGGACAATAGCCCCGAGCAGCGGGCGGCGGCCCGCGAACGCGCCCTGGCGCTGGGTGCTAAACAGTAGCGTGGCGCAGGGCGAGGTTATGAACAGCCCCGTGATGGCCGAACCGATGGCCCGCTGGGTCCTGGAGCAGCGCTTTCCCGACCGCCGCGACACCGCCGCTGTCGAGGAAACCCTGCGCCTGGAGAGCGTCACCGAAAGCGGCTGCTCCCGATCCTCGAGGCGATGGAAGTAACCTTCCCCGATCTGCGCATCTCCTGCCTGCCGCGCATGGACCGCCAGGCCCCGCAGGTCGAACCGGGGTTGCGCGGAACCCCGCGCGCCCACCTGACTGAGGGACAGGCTGGCCTGCGGCAGCACTGATCACCGGGGGCTCGGGTGCTGATCGGTCAGCCGCGCCCCGGCCACGGGCGGTCACTTGTCCTCTGGACCCCCCGGTTTTTCGAATTTGTCGCCCCGCATTGGGGCTGGCGTGCCCGAACGTGATGCACATCCTTCCATGCCTCGCTGTCCTGCGTTAGCCCTGGGGTTGCAGGCGCTTCCCTGTAAACAGCCCCTTACACCATCTTCCTCTCTGGGCGGGCGTGTTGGCATAAATGCTGCTCGGTTCATTGGACGTAAGAACACGTCAGAACAAGTGGGGTGTTCGATCTCCCGAGCCTCTCGCCGGGATCCACGGAAACGAGGAATGGTTGATGACTGACAAAATTGAGTCTGTTGCGGACGACCGGGCCAAGGTCGGGCCAGCCGCGCCGGAAGGCGGCGCAACCATAACGGATGCTCCCGCTGGGGCTACGGTCCGGTCCGGAACGGACGTAACGACAGCCAAGGCCCACGTGGGTGCGAGCGCCGGGCTGGCAGCCAAAGGTGCGAGTACGGGCGCCTGGTTCAAGAAATCCAGCGGTACCTGGTGGGGCCGCTACACCATCCGAATCCTGTCGGTGCTGGCCCTGATCGGTCTGTGGCATCTGGCATCGACCAATGACTTCCGGTTGTTACTCAACTTCGAGAATGTGCCTGCGCCGAGTGTCGTGGGCGCGGTGCTGGTTGAGTTGCTGTCTTCCGACACGTTTTATCGGCATATCGCGGCCAGCGTTGAGCGGGTCGCAATTGCCTTCGGACTTGCCACGGTATCCGGGGTGGTACTCGGCGTCTTCATGGGCCGGAACCGACTGATAGAGGACGTATTCTCGCCCTACGTTGAGATCTTCCGTCCCATTCCCGCGGTGGCCTGGATTCCACTGGCGATCCTGATGCTCCCGACGGAGCAGAGCAGCATCATCTTCATAACGTTCCTGGGCGCGTTTTTCCCGATCGTGCTGAACACCATGCATGGCGTTGACCAGACACCCAAGGAATTGGTGCGCGCCGCACGAGCGCTGGGTGCATCCAGTACCTCCATCCTGATTCATGTGGTCTTGCCGGCCGCGCTGCCCAGCATCGTCGCGGGTATGGCGATTGGCATGGGCATCGCGTGGTTCTCGCTGCTGGCCGGCGAAATCATCAGTGGCCAGTACGGTATCGGCTACTTCACCTGGAGTTCGTATTCGCTGATCCAGTACCCGCAGATCATCGTGGGGATGGTCACCATCGGGCTGCTGGGAACCTTGTCGACCCTTTTGGTGCGATACGGGACGCGGCCCTTCTTGCGCTGGCAGCGTTGAGCGTGCAGACAGTCTGTCCAGTTCGTCTGTCAAAACAATCTTGCAACGGGGTTCGTAATGAGACTTGGTAATTTGTGGGCATTTGGCGAGGGGCCCTCGCGCGGAAAGCCCGCTCACGCTGGAGCAGCGGGTACTCGCCCGGAGGCGGGGCGCATCCGGATTTCGGATGTATCCATTGAGTTTAATACCGGAGGCCGTCGAAACGTAGCGGTGGATGGCGCCAACCTGGAGGTTGAACCCAGTGAATTCATCTGCTTGCTGGGTCCTTCGGGTTGCGGGAAGTCGACTTTGATGAACGCAGTGGCGGGGTTTGTCGAGCCAACGGCTGGGTATGTGGAGGTCGATGGCAAGCGGGTGCAGGGGCCCGGCCCTGAACGCGGCATGGTCTTTCAGCAGCACTCGCTGTTTCCCTGGAAGAGCGTACGCAAAAACGTGGCATTCGGTCCGCGCATGGCCGGCCACTCGGCGACGGTGTCGGACAGCATCGCGCGCACCTTTCTCGGGATGGTCGGGTTGTTGGCCTATGGCAACCACTATCCCGCACAGCTATCCGGCGGTATGCAGCAGCGTGTCGGGATCGCCAGGGCACTGGCGAATTACCCTGACGTGCTGTTGATGGACGAGCCCTTCGGCGCTCTGGACGCCCAGACGCGTTCAATGATGCAGCAGAACCTGGTCGATCTGCGTCAGGAATTCCACACGACGATCGTATTCGTCACGCATGACATCGAAGAGGCCGTATTCCTGGCCGACCGGGTCATCGTAATGAGCGCCAGCCCAGGGCGCCTGATCGAGGATATCCGGGTCGACATTCCGCACCCGCGTACCCACGAGGTCGTGACCGACCCGCGTTTCGTTGAGCTGAAAAAACAGTGTCTGGACCTGATTCGCGCCGAGACGACACGGGCGTTCGAGCAGCAGGGGAAGGTTTAGGGCATTCGAATGACTGGATCCTCTTACACGTCATAACTTGTTATGATAGGATAGAACATATGCTGAAAACACACCGCCAACAAGTGCTTGCACGTAATGTGTCGCCGCGCCCTGTCAGCCATACAGGTGGCTCGAGGCACCTGTATGGCTGGGTCAGAGACAGTCTGCGCCGCCAGATCCTGCGGGGCACGTGTGCTCCGAACGAACGACTAGCGACCGAAAAGGAGTTGATGGAGGCCTTTGGGGTTAGCCGGATCACCGTGCGCCGCGCCCTCCGAGAGCTTCGTGCAGAAGGTCTGGTCGTTACCGCGCAGGGCCGAGGTATCTTCGTCGCGCGACCCCGGGTAAGCCAGGATTTGCGGCGCATGGAGTCCTTCGGCGAGACCGTTTCCAGCCAGGTTGGCGAAGTGGACGTGCGGCTTCTTTCGATGCGGGAAATTGCGCCGCCCGTTCGCGTAGCGTGCGAGTTGCGGCTGACGCCGGAGGATCGTGTTACCCGTATTCGGCAGGTGCAGTATCTGCGCTCGCATCCAGTGATGGTGAGCGAGAGCTATCTACCCCTGGCGATCGGGCGCCGTATCTTCAGCCGCGACCTGACGTTAGACACCCTGAACGTAGTCAAGAATCGACTGGGCCTGGGCGTCCGCAGGGCCCGTATCGAGATCGAAGCCTGTCACCCCGAACCCGCGGTTAGGGAAGCGCTTGCGCTTCCGGCCGACGCCACTGTCCTGAAGCTTACACGCGTCTTTCTCGACCGTTCCGGTCGCACCTTCGATGTGGAGTGCCTGACGTTCCGGGAAGACACGTTCAACTGCAAGTTCCGTACGGATCCCAACGAGGAGTACCTATGAAAGTCAGCGAAATCAAAACGATCGAGATGGATGTCCTGGTGATCGGCGGAGGAACCGGAGGGCCGCTGGCGGCCGTTACGGTCAAGGAGGAAAACCCGGATCTGGATGTGATGCTGCTGGAGAAGGCCAACGTGAAGCGTTCCGGCGCAATCTCCATGGGGATGGATGGCCTGAACAACGCGATTATCCCGGGCCGTGCCACACCGGAACAGTATGTGAAGGAAATCACGACCGCGAATGACGGCATCGTCCATCAGAAGGCGGTCCTGGCCTATGCCGAGCGTTCCTACGACATGATCCAGAAGCTTGACTCCTGGGGTGTGCACTTCCAGAAGGACGAGACCGGCGATTACGACGTGAAGAAGGTCCATCACATGGGGAGCTACGTGCTGCCCATGCCCGAGGGCCACAACGTCAAGAAGATCCTGTATCGGCGCCTGCGCCGTAACCGGGTCAAGGTGGAAAATCGCTATCAGGCCACGCGCCTGTTGAAGGATCGCGACGGCAAGATCGCCGGGGCCTTCGCGGTGAACACCCGTACCTCCGAGCCGCTGCTGATCCGCGCCAAGGCCGTGATCATGGCGACCGGCGCCGCGGGACGCCTGGGCCTGCCGACCTCCGGTTATCTGTACGGCACCTACGAGAACCCGACCAATGTGGGCGAGGGGCATGCGATGGCCTATCACGCCGGCGCCGACCTGGCGAACCTGGAGTGTTACCAGATCAACCCGTTGCTGAAGGACTACAACGGTCCGGCCTGTGCCTACGTAACCGGCCCGCTGGGCGGCTACACGGCGAATGCCCAGGGCGAGCGCTTCATCGAGTGCGACTACTGGTCGGGCCAGATGATGCTGGAGTTCTACCGCGAGCTGGAAGGGGGCAAGGGCCCGGTCTACCTGAAGGTGGATCACCTCGCCGAGGAGACCATCCAGGAGATCGAGACGGTCCTGCATACCAACGAACGCCCGTCGCGCGAACGCTTCCATGCCGGGCGCGGTACCAACTATCGCGAGCACATGCTGGAGATGCACATCTCGGAGGTCGGCTTCTGCAGCGGCCATTCGGCTTCCGGGGTGTGGATCAACGAGCACGGCGAGACCACCGTGCCGGGCCTGTATGCGGCTGGGGACATGGGTTCCGTGCCGCACAGTTACATGCTGGGCGCATTCGTGTACGGCCAGATCTGCGGCGAGAGCGCGACGCGTTACGTCAGTGACTGGACCGACGCACCCCTGGACGAGTCGTTGATTGCGGCGGAACTCGAACGCGTGATGGCACCGCTGAATGCGGAGGACGGCATTCCGCCGGAGCAGATGGAGTACAAGGTGCGCCGCCTGGTGAACGACTACCTGCAGCCGCCCAAGATCACCAAGAAGATGGAAATCGGTCTCAGCCGAATCCTTCAGGTGCGCGAAGACCTGGCCAAGCTCCACGCCCGGGATCCTCACGAGCTGCTGAGGGCCCTCGAGGTGCACTCGATTGTCGACTGCGCCGAGATGGCTGCCCGCGCCTCAATGGCACGCAAGGAGTCCCGGTGGGGGCTGTACCACTACTCCATCGACCACCCCGAGCGCGACGACCAGAACTGGTTCTGTCACAGCCGCCTGTACAAGGGCGAAGACGGATCCATGTGCACCGGCACGCGTCCGGTGGACCCCTACATCATCCCGCTGGATGACGACGAGCTGTCGGCCTACCAGTCCATGCGGATCGAAAACACCGACGAAATCGCCGCCGAATAAAGGGGAAGTGACATGCCTGTAGCGAACCACAAGACGACTGTCCCGGTGGTCGTCGATGAAGAAAAGTGCATCGCCGACAAGGGGTGCCGGGTCTGCATCGACGTCTGTCCGCTGGATGTCCTGCTGATCGATGAAGTCACGGGCAAGGCCCATATGCATTACGACGAATGCTGGTACTGCATGCCGTGCGAGAAGGACTGTCCGACCGACGCGGTCACCGTGAATATCCCGTACCTGCTGAGCTGAAGGTGGACGACATGAGCCAATACGACGACCCCGAACTGCAGGACATTGCAGACAAGCTGGCCTCCGACGATGTGGAAATGCGCCGAGTGGGTGTGCTTGCCCTGGTGGACAGTGCGGAACCTGAAGCCGCTGATCTGCTGACAATGGCCCTGAAGGACCCCGACCCTTCGGTCCGCCGCGAGGCGGCCAAGGTGGTCGACGAGTTCGAATCCGCCGACATTGCGGACGCCTTGCTGGCAGCCCTTAGCGACAGCGACGAAGCGGTCCGCAATGCTGCAGCACATGCCCTCGCGGACCTGAAGGATACCGATGCTGCGCAGCCGTTACTCGGTGCCCTGAAAGGGAGCGACGATCCGTTTGTCATCGTCGGGGTACTGGGGGCCCTCAAGCCCATGCGGCTTGCCGAGAGCTGCGAACCAGCTCTGGCCTTGCTTCAGCATGCGGATGCCGGAGTGCGTCGTGAGGCGGTATCCGTCCTCGGATGGCTGCGTTCACCGGCGAATCTTCCTGTCCTGATCGAGCGGGCACGCGACGACGCCGACCCGGATGTGCGGCGTGTCGCCGTGAGCGCCCTGTCGTACGGCGATCCGGACTCGATTGGTGATGCCTTGCTGGCCGGGCTGCAGGACGAGAATTGGCAGGTCCGCACCGAGGCGGCCTCAATGATCGGCAAGCTGCGACTGCGGTTGGCCCTGGAGACGCTGATTGAGTGCACACGTGATTCCTTCTGGCAGGTACGTGAGAAGGCCGTCGAGGCCCTGGGCACTTTGGGTGACCCGCAGGCTGTTGAGGCGGTGGGCGTGTGCACCGATGACCCGGTGTCGAACCTGCGCAAGGCTGCGGTCGGCGCGCTGGGCGAGATCGGTGATTCGACGGCGCAGGCGTATGTGGAAAGTGCTCTGGACGATCCGGACCCCGATGTCCGCAAGACTGCCCTGTGGGCCCAATCGAAGCTGCGTGTGGCGAGCTGATTTGCCGTGCGCATTCCACGAGTGCGACGTCTAGCCGAAAGGAGGCGAACGTGACCTACGTAGTGAACGAGAACTGTATCAGGTGCAAGTACACCGATTGCGTCGAAGTGTGTCCGGCGGACTGTTTCCACGAAGGACCCAACATGTTGGTGATCGACCCGGTGGAGTGCATCGACTGTGACCTGTGTGTACCGGAATGTCCGCCCGAGGCGATCCAGCCAGAAGGTGAGTTGGCCGAGGATCAGAAACATCTCCTCGACTTGAATGCCGAGCTGGCGGCCATTTGGCCGGTAATAACGTCTGCGAAGAACCCGCTTCCCGACGCGGAAGAGTGGATCGAACGCACGGGCAAGCTGGCCGAGCTGGAGCGCTGATTCGTTATGTCTCGACTTATCATTACAAGTGGGCTAATGCGCGGTGCTTTCCTGGGGGCGTGGCTGACCGGCGTGGCGACGCTGATGGGCGCGCGTCCGGTGGACGACCCGGATAACCCCCTGTTGTGGCCGCCGGTAACTACCCTGGTGATCGAGGAAACCGTGCTCGCCGAACTGGCTCGAACCTGCCCCGTGGAGGGCGGCCCGATGGCCACCGGAGGGCATGCTTAATGAGCATGCAACCGCCGAAGGAGATCCGCCTGCAGGGGCAGACCGGTGAGGTTCAGTTTCATTGGCAGACCGGTGAGGTCACCTGCAAGGGGTTCGAGGCACTGCGCCTGGCTTGTCGCTGTGCCCAGTGCACCGTGGCCCGCCGGCGGGACGAACCGGTAACGGATGCCACTCAAGTGGATGTGGTCGACATCGTTCCGTTCGGGGTCAGTGGAGTGCGTTTAGTGTTCTCCGATGGCCACGAACAGGGCATCTATCCGTGGCGTTATCTGTGGGAGATCAGCGTCAGGACCCCGGCCCATTCAACCAATGATGGAAAGACAACCCGACTGGAATCTGGGAGGTAGACCCCATGGCAGCCTGTGACCCGCAAGAGGTGCTGAGCGTGCACCACTGGAACGACACGTTGTTCAGTTTCACGACTACTCGCGACCCGGGCCTGCGGTTCGAGAACGGTCATTTCGTGATGATCGGCCTCGAGGTGGAGGGCAAGCCCTTGCTGCGGGCCTACAGCATCGTGAGCCCGAACCACGAGGAATACCTCGAGTTCCTGAGCATCAAGGTGCCGGATGGTCCGTTGACCTCGCGCCTGCAGCACATCAATGAGGGTGACCAGCTCCTGGTAAGCCGCAAGGCCACCGGCACGCTGGTGATACACGATCTGCTGCCGGGCAAGAACCTGTATTTGTTCGGTACGGGTACCGGCCTTGCGCCCTACATGAGCATCATCCGCGACCCGGAAACCTACGAGCGTTTCGAGAAAGTGATCCTGGTCCACGGTGTGCGGTACAAAAGCGAACTGGCCTACCAGGAATACCTGACCGAGGAGCTCCCGAACCACGAATACCTCGGCGAGTTCGCGCAGGACCAATTGCTCTACTACCCCACCGTCACGCGCGAGGACTTCGTTCACCAGGGACGCATCACGGACCTCATCGAGAACGGCAAGATGGCTGAAGACCTCGGTCTGCCGCAGCTCGACCCGGAACAGGACCGCGCCATGATCTGCGGCAGCCCGGCGATGCTCGAGGATCTGTCGAACCTCCTGGATCGGATGGGGTTTACCGCCTCGCCCAAAACGGGTGTGCCAGGTGAATACGTGATCGAGCGGGCCTTCGTCGAACAGTAGTCCTTCGGCGCTGACTGAGCGGGAGACAATTATGGAACGCGAGCAGATCGAGATGGACGTGGTCATCGTGGGTGCGGGTCCTGCGGGCCTCGCGGCCGCGATTCGGCTGCGCCAGTTGGCGCAGGACCAGGGCCGGGACGATCTCTCGGTCTGCGTATTGGAAAAAGGGCCCGAGGTCGGGGCGCATATCCTTTCCGGCGCGGTGGTTGATCCTCGCTCGCTGGACGAATTGATCCCCGACTGGCGCGATCTCGGAGCCCCGTTGAAAACGCCCGCCGTGGATGATCACTTCCTGTTGCTGCGAGAGCATGGAAGCCTGCGGTTGCCCACCCCGGCTGCATTGCGTAACGAGGGCCACTATGTGGGCTCACTGGGCAACCTGTGCCGCTGGCTGGGCGAGCAGGCGGAGGCACTGGGAGTGGATATCTACCCGGGCTTCGCGGCGGCCGAGGTCCTGTATGACGAACAGGGTTCCGTGCGGGGCGTTGCCACCGCGGACACCGGCTTGCAGCCGGACGGTACGCCCGGCCCGCAGCACGAGCCCGGCGTGGAGATCGTGGCCGGCCGAACCCTGCTGGCGGAGGGCTGCCGTGGATCGTTGAGCCAGCAGGTGATTGCCGCCTATGAACTGGATCAAGATGCCGATCCGCAGACCTACGGGATTGGCATCAAGGAGGTCTGGGAAGTGGATGAAGCCGTCCACCGGCCGGGCACCGTGGTGCATACCGTCGGCTGGCCCCTGGACGCCCGGACCTACGGCGGCGGCTTCCTGTATCACTTCGACGAGCGCCGCGTGTCTGTGGGGTTCGTGATCGGGCTCGATTACACCAACCCGAATCTCTCGCCCTACCAGGAGATGCAGCGGTTCAAGACCCACCCGGAGATTCGCCGCCATCTCGAGGGCGGTCGCCGCCTGTCCTATGGTGCGCGGGCCCTGGTCGAAGGAGGGGTGCAGTCCTGCCCCAAGCTGGAATTCCCGGGCGGGATGCTGGTGGGAGATGCCGCGGGCCTGCTGAACGTGGCGCGCATCAAGGGCACCCACACCGCCATGAAGTCCGGCATGCTGGCGGCGGAGGCGGTGTTCGAGCATTGGGCGAACGCATCCGAGCCGGCGGCGGCTACTGGCGTGGACCGGGAGTTGGCGGATTCCTGGGTCTGGTCCGAGCTTTGGCGTGCGCGCAACATCCGCCCGGCCTTTGCCCGCTGGGGCCTGTGGGGCGGGCTCGCATATGCCGCTGCGGACACGTATCTGTTCGGTGGCCGTGCGCCATGGACGTTCTCCCAGCACGCGGATCACGACCAGTTACAGCGCCAGTCGGAGGCCTCGCCCATCGAGTATCCGGCGCCGGACGGGGAGCTCACGTTCCCGTTGTTGTCGTCGGTGCACCTGTCCAACACCAACCATGACGAGAACCAGCCCTGCCATCTGCGGTTGCGTGACCCCGATGTCCCGATCCAGGTGAACCTGGCCGAATTCGGGGCGCCGGAGACACGCTACTGCCCGGCCGGGGTGTACGAGATTGTCGATGGCGACCAGGGGCCGCGCCTGCAGATCAACGCAGCCAACTGCGTGCACTGCAAGACCTGTGACATCAAGGACCCCACCCAGAATATCCAGTGGCAGGTACCGCAAGGCGGCGAGGGCCCGATCTATTCGGGCATGTAGGCCGCATCGAGGCCGATTGCCGGGCCGCAAAGTCAACGGGAGTGAATGCGATGAAAGTACTGGTCGGCGTGAAACGCGTGATCGATTACAACGTGAACATCCGCGTGAAGTCGGATGGTAGCGGTGTCGAGACGGAAAATGTCCGGATGTCCGCCAATCCCTTCGACGAGATTGCGCTGGAGGAGGCCGTACGCCTGAAAGAGGCTGGTATCTGCAGCGAATTGCTGGCGGTGACGGCGGGTGACGAGGCCAGCCAGGAGGTTCTGCGCAGCGCCCTGGCAATGGGCGCGGACCGCGCGATCCGGATCGATGTGCCGGAATCCCCGCAACCCCTGAATGTGGCCGCGTTGCTGGCCGCGGTCGCGCGCGAGGAGGCCGTCGACCTGGTGCTTCTTGGCAAGCAGGCGATCGACGATGACGCCAACCAGACCGGGCAGATGACCGCTGCATTGCTCGGCTGGCCCCAGGGTACCTTCGCGTCCGAGTTGAGCATCGCAGAGGGCCGGGCGCGGATAGCACGCGAGATCGATGGCGGGCAGCAGACCGTTGAACTGGACCTGCCTGCCGTGGTGACAGCGGACCTGCGACTCAACGAGCCCCGGTTCGTGAAGCTGCCCGCGATGATGAAGGCGAAGAAACGCCCCATCGAGGAACGCACGCCCGAGGCCCTGGGCGTGGATATGCGTCCGCGGGTGGAGCGGGTCAAGGTTTCCGAGCCCGTTCCCCGCGAGGCGGGTGTAAAGGTCGCGAATGTGGACGAGCTACTGGACAAGCTACGCAACGAAGCGGGAGTGATCTGATATGACCAATACCATACTGGTCCTGGCAGAAGCCACGGGCGATGCGGTCGCGCCGAGTACTCTGGCCACCCTGACGGCTGCCCGGGAGTTGGGCGATACCGTGGATATCCTGGTGGCAGGCGCGCAGATCCGAAAGGCCGCCGAGGGGCTGGCCGCGATGGCGACCGTGCGCTGCGTCCTGACTGCGGAAGCGCCGCATCTCGGCGGTGGCCTGGCAGAAGATCTGGCTGGGTTGATCACGGAGCTTGTCGGCGATTACAGCCACGTGCTGGCGCCGGCTACTACGTTCGGGAAGAACCTGCTGCCACGGATCGCCGCACTGGCGGACATCCAGATGGTGTCGGATGTCACCGGGATTCGGGACCCGGAAACCTTCGTGCACCCGATCTACGCAGGCAACGCCGACGAGACTCTGCGGGTGCTGGAGCCACACAAGCTGTTGACCATCCGACCGACCGCGTTTGCCAGGGAGGTAGTGGATGGCGGCGACGGCCGGATCGAACCTGTCGAAGTCGGCGAGTCACGAGGCCAGTCGCGCGAAGTGGACCTGCAACTGGACGAGTCCGATCGGCCGCAACTGGAATCCGCCGGGGTGGTGGTTTCTGGTGGGCGGGCCTTTGGCAGCGTGGAGAAATTTCGTTTGCTGGAGGAACTCGCAGCCGATCTGAATGCCGCCGTGGGCGCCTCGCGCGCGGCCGTGGATGCCGGTTATGCCCCCAACGACTGTCAGGTGGGGCAGACCGGCAAGGTGGTCGCACCCGAGCTGTATATTGCGGTGGGAATCTCTGGCGCCATTCAGCACCTTGCCGGCATGACTGGGTCCAAGGTCATCGTCGCCATCAACAAGGACCCCGATGCGCCGATTTTCGGCGTGGCGGACTACGGGTTGGTAGGGGACCTGTTCGAGATCCTGCCCCAGCTCCAGGAGAAGATCCGTGTGCTTCGCGGCGAGCCTGATTCGCAACTCGCGGAAGCCTGAGTAAGCGCCGGGGGCATGAGGTTCCCCCGGCTGATGTTCACGAGCGTTCGATTTCGAAGCGGTATTTGAACGCGTCGCCCACGAAGAACAGGAACTCGAAGTCGATCGGGCGTCCGGACCGATCGTGGGTCAGGCGCTCCACCTGCAAGACTGGGCCTGCCTCCGACATCCCCAGCAGTTCTTGAACCTCGTCATTCGCCAGGCCTGCGTCAATGCTAATGTTGGCCGCCCCCAGGGGGGTGCCCGACAAGTTCTCCAACAACGGGAAGATGTCGCCGGAGAGATCCTGGCTGAACAGCGGTCGCCCGACGTCCAGCGGGAAATAGCTGATCTCCAGGGAGACCGGGATCCGGTTCAGATAGCGCACGCGTTTGACTTCGACCACGGAGCCCGCCTGCGGTCCGGACAGGCCGAGGGCGTCCCGGACGCTCTTGGGCGGCTGCATTTCCTCGATTGATACGACTCGGGCCGTCGCCTCGTAGCCCTGCGCAGCCATGGCCTCGCCGAAACCCTCCAGACGGCGGACGTTCTGCACCGCCTTTGGCTTGCTGACAAAACTGCCCTTGCCCTGCGAGCTGAAGATCAGCCCCTCGTTGTGCAGGTCACGCAGCGCCTGGCGGATGGTGATGCGGCTGACGCCGAATCGCCGCGTGAGTTCACTCTCCGAGGGCAGTTTCTGGTGCGGCTCGTATGTCCCGTCGAGGATCCGCTGACGCAGGGTTTCCTTGATCTGTACATAGAGGGGTTGCGGCGATTCCTGAAGGGGCTGGCGATTCGGGCTTGGGGGTTCCATGGGAGTGGCTCGGGTTTCTTGTGGGGTACTCATTATATCGTGTCATAAGTTGGTTTCCGTTGGTAGCACGTCTGCCTAGTGTGACGAGGATGGCGGGAAGTCGCACGGCGCGGGGCGGGAGGGAGGCTGTCTTACTTGTCATGGTTTTGGGTCCGCCCGGACGGGGCATGGCACTCGGATGGCGCAGGTATTCCCCAGTGTGGAGCGGGAACCGACGGGCCTCGTATCCGCAGAGATTGTGCATGGTGTCAAAAAAGCCAATAAATACAATAAAAAAGAATATTCTTTTCGCAGTGCATGGTGTGGGCACGGAACCTGCTTAGTTCCCCTGTAGATCAGTTATGGCCTGTCAGTACAGGACAAGCGATCTCCCGGCCGGGATCAGCCGGCCATTCAAGTGTTGCACCCGCCAATGAGCGGACACCTAAATTTGGGAGAACAACCATGCGTTGGAAGCCAATTGTTGCGGCGGTCGCTCTTTCCGCCTTTTCCGGGGCCGCGGTGGCCGAAACGATTCAGATTCGGGTCGGCCACCAGAGCCAGGTCACCAATACCGTATCGGGTGGGGTCGTGATCGAGCGCTTGCGACTGTTCGAGGAACATCTGCCAACCGATGGGGAATACCAGGATGTCGATTTTGTCGTGCAGTACGCCGATTTCGACTCGGGTCCGCCAATCACTAATCGAATGATCGCAGGCCAGCTCGAATTCGGGGTAATGGGCGACTATCCGTTGATCGTAAACGGAGCGACCTTCCAGGACACCGGTCGTGCCGAATCCCTGTTCGTTGCCATGACCGGGTACAACGCCCGCGGTACGGGTAATGGCATTGTGGTTCCTGTCGACTCCCCTGCGCAGAGCCTGTCGGAGCTTGCCGGTAAGCAGCTTTCGACGCCGTTCGGCAGTGCCGCCTGGGGCATGACCCTGGATGCGCTGAGCCAAGCCGGTATCCTGGATGACATCCAGCTCCGCGACCAGGGGCCACCGGTCGGGGTGGCAAATATCCGCACCGGTAATATCGATGCTCATTCGAACTTCACCCCGTGGTCCGAGGTGATGGAGTATCGCGGGTTTGGCCGTAAGGTCTTCGACGGTAGCGAAGTCGGCCAGCCGACGTTCCATGGCACGGTGGTCCGTGACGACTTCGCGGAAGAGCATCCGCGCGTGGTTGAGGCGTACATTTCAGCCACGATGGAGGCGCAGGACTGGATCATGGAAGACCCCATGCGGGCGGCGACCAAGCTGGAAGAGTGGACCACGATCGAGAAAGAGGTTCTGTACCTTTACTTCAGTGAGGGCGGTATTACCTCGGTCGATCCGACCCTGAAACCCGAGTGGGTGGATGCGCTGAAGTATCACCATGCGACGCTGCAGCGGGAGCGTTCGGTCCCCGAACTGGACTTTGACCGCTGGGTGGACGATAGCTTTGTCCGCGCGGTTTACGAGGCTCAGGGCAAGGACTACGAGGAGCAGCTGGGCAAGATCACCCGGTCCGAACCGGGCGCGCCCGGACTTCCGCCGGCCGAGGTCTGGTTTGCCGAAGAAGGCATCATCAAGTACGGCTCCATTGGCGAGATGCTCGCCGCGGTCGAAGAGGTCGAGGAATCCGGTTCCGACGAGGTTCGTGCGACGTATGTCTACGACCACGGCACGGGCCTGAAGCTGTTCGGCCATGTCGCCTCGTTTGTGGAAACCGACGACGACTACGTCGCCTTTATGCGGGCGGGTGACGCCGAGGAATATGCCAGCGAGAACGGTGGTTCCACTGTTGAGCTGGCCGTCCTTCGTTACTAGGGTAGTGTCCATTTAGCGGGTTATCCGACTCGCTTGTCTGAGGAAGCCATGGCCGATCCGATCGGCCATGGTTTTTTAGTCCTGACACGGGGCCGGTCGGTAGCATTCGCAGCGGTGAAGCCGAGGGAGCAATCCAGCCTCTGTGCCCCGCTGAACTCGCGGCGTCATTTTCGGCACCATGGCTTCTTCGTCACTCAACCGTTCGGGTCGCTCGGCCATTGCCGCCTTCCCCGGGACGTGGATGCACCGCATCCTCCCGTTACATAGAAGGAATCCGACGCCGATGCCGGTACGCGTTGTAGTACTGATGTCAGCGGCGCTCATTGCGTTCGCCGCCAATTCCATCCTTACCCGTGCCGCGTTCACCTCGACTTCCATTGATCCGGTGAGCTTTACCGCGATCCGGATTGTCTCCGGAGCGATCATGCTGTGGCTGATCGTTCGGGCCCAGCCGACTCTTCCAGAAGGACGGGGCAGTTGGGGGTCAGCGCTTGCGCTCTTCGTATACGCCATCGGCTTCTCGTTCGCCTACCTCTCCCTGACGGCGGCGACAGGAGCGCTGCTGCTGTTCGGAGCGGTCCAGGTGACCATGATCAGTTGGTATCTGGCGACCGGCGCACGCTTGACGTCTCGCCAATGGAGCGGCTTTGCCCTGGCGTTAGCAGGACTCATCTGGTTGTTGTCCCCCGGACTTTCCGCACCGCCACCGATTCCTGCTGCATTAATGATCGTGGCCGGCGTCGCCTGGGGTGTCTACACGCTGCGGGCGAACGGCAGTGGCGATCCGACGCGGGTCACGGCATCCAATTTCCTCTTGGCGAGCTTGCCTGCCCTGGTCCTGGCGATGGCTTTCATTCCAGAGGCCATCGTGGACGTTCCGGGTGTGCTGCTTGCCGCTGCGTCGGGCGCCCTGGCCTCCGGCCTGGGATATGCGGTCTGGTACGCCGCGCTGAAGCTCATTCGGACCTCCACCGCTGCGGTCGCCCAACTGAGCGTGCCTGTGATCACCGCTATCGCCGGGGCCGGGCTCCTGTCGGAACCGTTGACTCTGCGTCTGGTACTCGCCGGCCTCGTTGTTTTGGGTGGGATTGCGCTGGTGGTTGTAAAACCGAGGAGCTGAAGGCCGATGTTCGGCAAAGTTGGAAAACGAGGCGTCAGGTGGCATTTGGTCGTCGGATGAAGCAATCGCTTAGGGAGATATCAATGATCTCGCCGACAATGGTCATTATTTCAGCCCGTTCTGGTGTATAAGAAAGGTTTGGTTTGGATGGCTGATAGATCGTCGCCTCCTGCAGTTCCTGCCGGATCCGGAGCTTCATGCGCGCGTTGGAATCGATCGTACTCGCCATGGGGTCAACCACCCGTTCGCTCATATAGGGGGCGCCATCTCTCGCGGTATGCAATTAGGCGAGACCTGACAATTAGCCGAGATCTGACAAGTACATCTACCTGAAGGGACGCCGGGTGCTGGCGGACCAGATGGAATTCCTGCAGGCCCATTTCCCGCGGACCAGCCCGCTGCGGGGACGTCGGCACCCCCGATGAACCCACCGCCCCGGCACTGCGGCGCTACCTCAAGCAGTTCCTGTGGGATCCCCGCGTGGTTGAAGTGCCGCGACCGATGCGACATCTGGCGCCGTGGCTCGGGGATCCGGACAATAGCCCCGAGCAGCGGGCGGCGGCCCGCGAACGCGCCCTGGCGCTGGGCGCGGAGAACTGAACGGACCGGTGCCGCCACCGGCATGACAGCAGGGGAGAGCAGGGCGGGATGGAGCCCCACGACGGACGCAACATCGAGATCGGCGCGGTCATCATCGGCGACGAGATCCTCAGCGGGAAGCGGCGCGACCGCCACCAGGCCAACCTCACCGCCGCGCTGGCGGAGAAGGGCCTGGAACTCGCCTGGCTGCGCATCGTCGGGGATGACCCCGCGCGCCTCACGCGGACCTTCCGCGAGACCGCGGACACCGGGGCCGATGTGTTCAGCTTCGGTGGCATCGGCGCGACCCCGGATGACCGCACCCGGGCCTGCCTGGCCGAGGCCCTCGGGCTGTCACTGCAGCCCCATCCCGAATTCATCGAGCTGCTGGAGCGGCGCTTCGGTGCCGAGGCACGTCCGCATCGCGTGCGCATGGCCGACCTGCCGGAAGGGGCCGAGCTGATCCCCAACCCGGTCAATGGGATCCCGGGCTTCTCCTGCGCCCGCCATCACTGCGTGCCGGGCTTCCCCGACATGGCCGAGCCGATGATCCGCTGGGTCCTGGACCAGCGCTTCCCGGGACGCGATGCCTCTGCAGGGGCGGTGGAGGAGGGCCTGACGCTGGAAGGCGTGACCGAGAGTCGCCTGGTCCCGGTGCTGGAGGCCATGGAGGCGGCCTTCCCCGACCTGCGCATCTCCTGCCTGCCGCGCATGCGCGACGGGGCCCCGCAGGTGGAGCTGGGGCTGCGGGGGCCCGCGCCGCGCGTGACCGAGGCTCGCGCTGCCCTGCGGCGCCATCTGGTGGACGGCGGCTTCCTCGAGCATTGAGAACGCCCGTGCGGACCGGTCCGCCGCCGGCAGGATGCGACGGTCGCGCCAAAATGCGCTAACTTGGGCCCCGAAATCAGGGGGCCTGCCGATGAAGAACCTTTATCACGCCTGGCTGTCGGGGATCCGCAGCCGTCTCATTCTGCTCACCCTGCTCTCCATGATTCCGGTTGCCCTGGTGATCATCCACTCCGCCGTGGAGGCGCGGGAGATCAATTCCCGTCAGGCGGCCGAGAACCTCGCTACCCTGGCCGCAGTGATCCGGGAGCGGGTGGAGGCGGGACACGAGGACCCGCTGGGGGCCGTGGAACACCTGACCGCGATGGACCGCGCCGCCGTGCGCACGCCCGTCGCCACGCTCTGGGACCCGGAAGGCCGGGTGCTCGCGCGTGCCCCCGACACCGCCGGGCCGGCCGGAGGCGATTCGGCCGAGGCGGACCTGCTGCGTGAAGTGCGGGTGCAGGGCGGCCATGCCGGAACCCTGGAGAGCGCGGGTCTGGACGGCGTGACTCGTGGCTACGCCTACACCGTCTTCGGCCGCGATGATGAGCGCCGGATCGTGACCGTCGGCCTGTCCACCGACGTGCTGTTTTCCGAAGTGGATGCGCTGTTCCAGCGCACACTGCTGCTTCTGGGCGCCGTGTTTCTGTTTGCGCTGGGCATCGCCTGGCTGCTCGGCGAGGTGGCCGTGCGACGTCCGGTTGGGCGGCTGGCCGGTGCCGCGCGGCAGATCTCGGACGGGCGGCTGAACGTGCGGGTGGGGGATATCCACGGGGCCAGCGAGCTGACCACGCTGGCCGGTGCCTTCGACCGCATGGTGGAGAACCTCGAGACCTACGAGAAAGAACAGGAGGCCACGCAGCATAAGCTGGCCCGTGCGCGGGACGAGCTGGAGGAGAAGGTGCGCGAGCGCACCGACCAGCTGGCGCGCGCCAGTGACGCGGCGACCGAGCGCGCCGCCAGCCTCGAGCGCCAGCGCAAGGAAATGACCGTCCTCAACGAGCTGACCGATCTGCTGCAATCCTGCCGCACCCTCGATGAAACCCGTGCGATCATCCAGCGCTCCCTGGGCGAGCTGTTCGCCGGGCTGTCCGGCACGGTCTATCTGTTCAGCGAAGACGGACACTCGCTGGAGCGCATCACCGGCTGGGGCGAGCACCACGAGGAACACCCCGACACCTTTGCGCCGGACGACTGCTGGGCCCTGCGGCTCGGCCGGACCTGGGCCTGTGATCCGGAGGCCCGCAACCCCGCCTGCCGACATGACGGCAATTCGGAGATCGACTCCATCTGCGCCCCCATGCATGCCGAAGGCAAGACGCTGGGGGTCCTGCACGTGGCGGGCGGGACGCACGGGGCTTCCCCGGGCGAAAGCGCGGGTGAAAACGAACGCCTGGTGGACGCCACCGCGGCGCGTCTGGGGCTGGCGCTGTCCAACATCCGCCTGCGCGAGGCCCTGCGCAACCTGACCATCCGTGATCCGCTGACCGGCCTGTACAACCGGCGTTTCGTCGACGAGACGCTCGAGCCCGAGGTGGAACGCTGCCGGCGGGCCGAACGGCCGCTGTCGGTGCTGATGCTGGACGTCGACCACTTCAAGCAGTTCAACGACACCTACGGCCACGATGCCGGTGACGTGGTGCTGGTGGCGGTCGCCCATCTGCTGCAGAAGCTGTTCACCGGGGCCGAGCTGCCCTGCCGGCTGGGCGGGGAGGAGTTCCTGGTCATTCTGCCGGAGGCGGACGGCGACCGGGCCCGCGACCGCGCCGAGGAACTGCGCGAGGCCATCGCCGAACTCGCCCTGTTCCACCAGGGGCGCAGCCTGGGCACCGTCACCACCTCCGTCGGAGTGGCCACCTGGCCGGAGCCCGTGAGCGAACCCGATGCCCTGATCGACGCCGCGGACGCCGCCCTGTACGAGGCGAAGGACGCCGGGCGCAACCGTGTCATGCTCGTGGGTGATGCGACCGTGGGCGCCGGCGCGGGCGGGTGATTCGCGGCCGGAGGGCGGATGCTTTGCGGGAGGGCGGGAACGGGTTATATTCGAAGTGATGCCCGCCGCGCCCCGGTTGGCGGGCCCGCAAGAGAATCCGCCCGTTCATGAAAGCACGTCCCGCCGATATCGGCACCCCTATCGGCACCCCGGACATCGCGATACCCCCTGCCGCCCTGGTCCCGGCGGTGCACCGATTATCCGGCGCGGTCGCCGGGCCCCGTCCCGTGCCGCCGGACGGCATCCGGGAGGAATCCCTCGCCGCAGCATCGCTGGCGGATGACGGCTGGCTCGACACGCTTGCACGTGACGGGCGGGCGGTGTTTCCCGGGTTTCTCGAGGGCCGCCTGACCGATGCCCTGCGCCAGGAGGTGTACGCCCTGCGCAATGCCGCACGCCTGCGCTCCGCACGGGTGGGGCGGGGTCGCGAGCGCCGCCACGATGCCGCCGAACGCGGTGACCGCATCCACTGGCTGGAAGGCGCGACGCCGGCCCAGCGGGAACTGCTGGAGCGTCTGGATCAGCTGCGTCGGGTCGCCGCTCGCGGGCTGATCCCGGGGCTGTTCGAGACCGAGGCACACTTCGCGCTGTATCCGCCCGGCACGGGTTACGCTCGCCACGTGGACGCCTTTCGCGAGGGTAACCGCCGGCGGCTGTCGCTGGTGCTCTATCTCAACCGCCACTGGCGCGCCCGTGACGGTGGTGAGCTGGCGTTCTACACGCCGCAGGGCGAGGGCGACGAAGCCCGCGAACTGGAACGCGTGCGCCCCGAGGCCGGCACCCTCGCGATCTTCCTCAGCCAGAGCATGCCCCACGCCGTGCTCCCCACCCGCCGCTGGCGTGCCAGCATCGCCTGCTGGATGGGTCTGCGCGACATCGCGAACCCGCTGGACAGCCTGGATCGCAGGCTGCCGTAAGCCCCCTCGCTGGACACCCCGGCGGGCTTTTGCGACGGTAGCCGGCACGACGACGGAGAGCGGCAGGAGCGGGCGTGGAGGCAAGCGAGGAACTGCAGCCAGGGATGGTGGTGCTGCACGGCAACCGCCTGGAGTCGCTGCGCTCGCTGGTGGTCGAGTGGGTGCGGCGGGCGCCGCCGGCGCCGCTGGAGAACGAGACCGTGCTGGTGCAGAGCAACGGCATGGCGCAATGGCTGCGGCACGCGCTGGCGGCCGATCCGGACGCGGACCCGCCCGGCTGCGGGATCGCCGCGGCGCTGGACATGCAGCTCCCCTCGCGCTTCATCTGGTCCGCCTATCGCGCGGTGCTGGGTTCCGAGGCGGTGCCGCTGGAATCCCCGTTCGCCAAGCGTCCGCTGCTGTGGCGGCTGATGCGCCTGCTGCCGGCGCTGCTGCAGCGCCCGGCCTTTGCCCCGCTGGCCGAATTCCTGCGTGACGACGGCCCGGAAGCGGGCGGCGACCTGCGCAAGCGTTACCAGCTGGCCGAGCGTCTGGCCGATCTGTTCGACCAGTATCAGGTATACCGGGCCGACTGGCTGGCGGACTGGGCCGACGGCCGTGACGTGCTGCGCGGGGCGCGCGGCGAGGAGCCCGAACTGGCCCTGGAACAGCGCTGGCAGGCCGAGCTGTGGCGGGCCCTGCTGGACGACGTGGGCGACGAACAGGCGTGGGTCAGCCGCTCCGCGGTGCACGAGCGCTACATGCGGGCGGTGGCGGATCTCGAGCAGCGACCCGCCGGGGTGCCAAGGCGGCTGATCGTGTTCGGCATTTCCTCCATGCCGGGGCAGATCCTGGAGGCGCTGGAGGGGCTGGCGGGTGTGTGTCAGATCCTGGTCTGTGTGCACAACCCCTGCGAGCACTACTGGGCCGACATCGTGGCCGACCGCGATCTGCTGCGCGCCCGCCGCCGGCGTCAGGCGCGGCGCCCGGACATGCCCGAGGTGCTGGACGAGACCACGCTGCACAGCCACGCCCATCCGCTGCTGGCCGCCTGGGGGCGCCAGGGGCGCGACTACATCGCCCTGCTCGACGAGCACGATGATCCGGCGCGCCGCCGCCACGTGCTGGAGGGGCTGGACTGGGAGCGTATCGACTTCTTCGAGCCGCACGGCGAGGCCTGTCTGCTGCACCAGCTGCAGGAGGACATCCGCGCGCTGCGCCCGCTCGGCGAGACCCGCGAGGCCTGGCCGCCGGTGGACCCGGCCGATGCCTCGGTACGCTTCCATGTCGCGCACAGCCCGCTGCGCGAGGTGGAGATCCTGCATGACCGCCTGCTGGCACTGTTCGATGCCGATCCCGAGCTGCGCCCGCGCGACGTGATCGTGATGGTGCCGGACATCAACGTGTACGCCCCGTACATCGACGCGGTGTTCGGCCAGCGCGGGCCCGACGAGCCCGGGCACATCCCCTACACCCTGGCCGATCAGGGGCCGCGCGGGCGCGACCCGGTGCTGATCGCGCTGGAACGCCTGCTGGCCCTGCCGGAAAGCCGCATGGGCGTGAGCGAGGTGCTCGATCTGCTGGACGTGCCCGCGGTGCGGCGGCGCTTCGGCCTGGGCGAGGACGATCTGGCGGCCCTGCACCGCTGGGCCGAGGCCTCCGGCGTGCGCTGGGGGCTGGATGCCCGTCAGCGCGCCGGCCTGGGCCTGCCCGGGGGGCTGGAGCAGAACACCTGGCGCTTCGGCCTGCGGCGCATGCTGCTGGGCTACGCGGTGGGCGACGGCAAGGCCTGGCAGACCATCGAACCGTTTGCCGAGAGCGGCGGACTGGCGGCCACGCTGCTGGGGCCGCTGGACCACCTGATCGAGGCGCTCTCGCAGGCCTGGGAGGCCCTGCGCCGCGCGCAGAGCCCGGAGGACTGGGCCGCCTGCCTGCACGGCCTGTTGCAGGATTTCTTTCTGGGCGAAGACGAGGACGAGCTGCTGAGCCTGCGGCGTCTGGAGGATGCCCTGGAGCAGTGGCGCGAGGACTGTGACGCCGCCGGCCTGACCGAGGCCCTGCCGCTGACCGTGGTGCGCGAGCAGTGGCTGGCGAGCCAGGAGGAGGCCGGGGTAGGGCAGCGCTTCCTCGCCGGGGCGGTGAACTTCGGCACCCTGATGCCGATGCGCGCGATCCCGTTCCGGGCGGTCTGCCTGCTGGGGATGAACGATGGCGACTACCCCCGGCGCCCGACGCCGGTCGACTTCGACCTGATGACCCGCGACTACCGCCCCGGCGACCGTTCGCGGCGCGAGGACGACCGCTACCTGTTCCTCGAGGCCCTGCTGTCCGCCCGCGACCATCTGCATGTCAGCTGGGTGGGGCGCAGCGTACGCGACAACGAACCGCGTCCGCCGTCGGTGCTGGTGGCCCAGCTGCGCGACCATCTGGCGGCCGGCTGGCAGCCCGCGGACGAGACGCCCCTGCTGGAGCAGCTGACCGTCGAACACCCGCTGCAGCCCTTCGCGCCGGTCAACTTCCCCGCGGAGGATCCGGATCCGGTGTCCACCCCGGCGCGGCATTTCACCTATGCCGCCGAATGGGAGGCGGTGCACGCCGCCCCGGCGGCGGGCGCGGCGCCAGCGGACGCGCTGGCGGAGGACGAAACCCTGCCACCCCCCGCACCGGAGGCGGAGGACGCCGTGCTCGGGCCGGAGACCCTGGTGCGGCTGTTGAAGGACCCGGTCGAGGTGTTCTTCGCTCAGCGCCTGGGCGTGCATTTCGACGAGGACCCGGGCGCGACCGAGGACCTGGAGCCGTTCGGCGTGGCGGGGCTGGAAGGCTGGCAGCTGCGCCAGCGCCTGGTGGCCACGGCCCTGGAGGACGGCGAGATCGGGGCGGACGAGGACGCGCAGGCCTGGCTGCAGCGGCGTCGCCCGACCCTGGAGGCGGAATCCCGTCGCCTGCTGCGCGCCGGGCACCTGCCGCTGGGGGCGGCCGGCGAGCTGCAGCGCACGGAACTGATCGGGGACGCCGAGCGACTGCTGGAGCGCATCGCCGAGCCTTTGCAGGCCTTCCCGCGGCGGGCCCCGGCGCTGCCGGCGGTGCGCGTGGCGGCGGCGGGCTGGCAGCTGGAGGCCCTGCCGGCCGCGCTGCGGATCCCGCCGGAGAGAGCCCCGCAGGAGGCGGCCCTGCAGCTGGAATCCACGGTCAGCCGGCTGAAGGACAAGAAGGCCTGGCGCATCGACAAGCTGACGGGCGCCTGGGTGCGTCACCTGATCGCCTGCGCCGCGCGCGCCGATGTCGAGACCCGGCTGGTGGGCCTGGATACCGAGTGCCGTTTCGTGGCCCTCGATCGGGCCACCGCCCGCGCGCATCTGGAGACCCTGCTGGAAGGCTGGGCCGCCGCGCTGGAACGCCCCCTGCCGCTGGCGGCCGCGGCGGCCGGGGCCTGGCTGCGGGCCGAGGATGAAGAGCGGGATGCAAACGCGGCCGCGCTGCGCGTGCTGGAAGGGGATGGCTACCACGAGGCCGGCGAACTGGCCCGGCGCCCGGCGCTGGCGCGCGCCTGGCCGGATCCGCAGGCATTGCTGGCGGATCCGGCGATGGTGCACTGGAGCACGCGCCTGTATCGCCCGCTGTTCGACAGCCTGAGCACCGGGGAGGAGACGGCATGACCCACGCGCCCGGGACGGACACCCACGAGGACGTGCGCGAGCTGGATCCGCTGGCGCTGCCCCTGCACGGGTCGCGGCTGATCGAGGCCAGCGCCGGTACCGGCAAGACCTACACCATCGCCGCGCTGTACCTGCGTCTGGTGCTGGGACACGGCCCGTTGCCCGAGGGCTGCGGGGCGCTGACGCCGTCGCAGATCCTGGTGATGACCTTCACCGAGGCGGCGACCCAGGAGCTGCGCGAGCGCATCCGCGACGGCCTGGCCACCGCCGCGCGGGTGTTCCGCGCCGAAGCCCCGGAGCAGGTCGCCGGCGCCGAACCCGTCCACCTCGATCTGTGCGCGCAGTGGCCGGACCCGGCCGAACGCGCGGGCGCGGCGCGGCGCCTGGAGGTGGCCGCCGAGTGGATGGACGAATCCGCGGTGTCCACCATCCACTCCTGGTGCCAGCGGGTGCTGCGCGAACACGCCTTCGCCTCCGGCAGCCCGTTCCGTCAGGAGCTGGCGGCCGACCAGCGCGAACTGCTGGCCGAGGCGGCGCGGGACTTCTGGCGCAGTTTCATGTATCCGCAGAGCGTCGATGCCCTGCTTTTGCTGCGCGGGGCCTGGGGTGCCCACCCCGAGGCCCTGCTGGGCAAGGTGCGCGCGCTGCTGGGGCGGGTGGAACCGCTGCCGCCGGCCACCGAGGCGCTGACCACCCCGGACGGGCTGAATGCCTGGCTGGGCGATCGCCTGCAGCGGCTGGCCGCGATGAAGCAGCGCTGGAACGAGGACCGCGAGGCCGTGGAGGCGCAGTTCCGCCAGCTGCATCGTGACGTGCTCAACGGGAAAAAGTACCAGAAGCCCGAGCAGCTGCTGGAGGCGATGCGCGAATGGGCGGACACCCCGGGGCTGCTGCAGCCGCGTATCGGCGGCAGCACTCCGCTGCTGGAGCGCATGAGCGCGGCCGGCATGGCGCAGGAGGGGTTTCGCAAGAAGGGCAAGTCCCTGCCGGCCGACCTGCATCCGGCGTTCGTCGCGCTGAACGACCACGCCGAGGTGTGTGCCGACGAGAGCGAGCGCCTGCTCAAGGCCGCGGCGGCCGCGATCGACCGGCGCTTTCGCCGTGCCCAGCAGCAGCGCGCGCAGATCGGTTTCAACGACCTGCTCACCCGCCTGCGCGACGCCCTGTACGGTCCCGACGGCGAGGCCCTGGCGCGTACCCTGCGCGAGCGCTTCCCGGTGGCCCTGATCGACGAGTTCCAGGACACCGATCCGGACCAGTACCGGATCTTCGACAAGGTGTACCGCATCGAGGAGAACCCGGACGTCACCGGGCTGCTGCTGATCGGGGACCCCAAGCAGGCGATCTACCGCTTCCGCGGGGCCGACATCCACAGCTACCTGCGTGCTCGCCACGCCACCGCCGGGCGGCATTACACCCTGCCGAAGAATTTCCGCTCGGTGGAATCCCTGGTGGCCGGCGTGAACCATCTGTTCGCTCGTGCCGAGGCCTGGCCCGACGGCGCGTTCGGCTTCGGGGGCGGGGAACTCCCGTTCCATCCGGTCACCGCCCGCGGCCGCTCCGAGAGCCTGACGGAACATGGCACCGCGCTGCCCGCGCTGACCCTGTGGCAGGCCGGCGGCGACGAGCCGGTGGGCATCCGCGACTGGCGGGCGAGTGCCGCGGCGGCCTGCGCCAGCCGCATGGTGGAGCTGCTGAACGGCGGCGAGGACGGTCACACCGGCTTCGTCGAGGGCGGGGACGCGGGCGAGGCCCGCTTCCGCCGCCTGCGCCCGCGCGACATGGCCGTGCTGGTGCGCGATCGCAAGGAGGCCGCCGAGATCGAACGCGCGCTGCGCGAGCGGGGCGTGCGCAGCGTGTACCTCTCGGGCGGGGATTCGGTCTACACCACCGCCGAGGCCGGGGACCTGCTGCGCTGGCTGCGCGCCTGTGCCGAGCCCACCAGCGAGCGGCTGCTGCGTGCGGCCCTGGCGACGCCGACGCTGGGGCTGCCGCTGGCGGAGCTGCACCGGCTGACGGTGGACGAGCTGCGCTGGGAGGCACGGGTGGAGCAGTTCCGCGCCTATCGCCGGCTGTGGCAGGCGCGCGGGGTGCTGCCGATGCTGCGCGCCCTGCTGCACGATTTCGACGTGCCGCGTGCCCTGCTCGCGGACGAGGGCGGCGAGCGCGCGCTGACCAACCTGCTGCACCTGAGCGAGCTGCTGCAGGAGGCGGATGCCGAGCTGGACGGCGAGCAGGCACTGATCCGCCACCTGGCCGAGCATCGCGATGCGGATTTCGCGCCCGGTGACGAGCAGGTCCTGCGCCTGGAGAGCGACGAGGACCTGGTCAAGGTGGTCACCCTGCACAAGTCCAAGGGCCTGGAGTACCCGCTGGTTTTCCTGCCGTTCGTCTGCGGTTTCCGTGAGGTGACCAGCAAGGACGTACCGTTCCTGGACCGCTCGCCGGGCGCGACCCCGCAGTGGCGGTTTCACATGGACGACGCGGCGAAGGAACGCCAGCAGCGCGAGCAGCGCGCCGAAGATCTGCGTCTGCTGTACGTGGGCATGACCCGCGCCCGCCACGCCTGCTGGATGGCGATCGCGCCCGTGCGCCACGGCAACCGCAAGGACTCCGATCTGCACCGCACGGCCGTCGGCTACCTGCTGTTCGGCCCGGAGGGCGTGGAGCCGCCGGCACTGGCCACACGCATGGAAGAACTGCGCGACGACGAAGGCCACGTGCGGGTGGAGCCGCTACCGCCGCCGGCGGCCGAACGCTGCCGCGCGGGCGAGGCCGCGCCGGCCACCGGGCCCGCGCGGGTCCCGCGGCGCCGGGTGCGCGAGCCCTGGTGGGTGGCCAGCTACAGCGCCATCGCACGGCGCGAGGAGCCGGGCCCGGACGACAGTGCCGCGCTCGCCGATGCCGGCCCCGATGCCCCGGATACCGCCGAGGAGGACATCCTGCGCGAGGATGCCGGTGGGCGTGACCTCGACGCGGACAGCGATCGTGAGTCCGGGGCGGTGACCACGGCCCCGGCCGGCGGGCACCACGATTTCCCGCACGGCCCGGAGCCCGGCACCTTCCTGCACGGGCTGCTGGAATGGGCCGGCGAACAGGGCTTTGCGCGGGTGGCCGGCGATCGCGCGCGTCTGCACGCCGAGGTCGCGCGGCGCTGTGGTGCCCGCGGCTGGGACGACTGGGTGCCGATGCTGGAGGGCTGGATGCACGACCTGCTGGCGGCCGAGTTCCCGCTGGACGGCACCGGGGGGTTCTCGCTGGCGGGGCTGGACAGCTATCAGGCCGAGCTCGAGTTCCTGTTCGAGACCCGCTGGCTGCACAGCGACACCCTGGATGCGGCGGTGCGCCGTGATGTCCTGCCCGGGGAGGCGCGCCCGCCGGCCGGGCGCAAGTGGATCAACGGGATGCTCAAGGGCTTCGTCGATCTGGTGTTCCGGCACGGGGAGCGTTATTACGTGGCCGACTACAAGTCCAACCGCCTGGGTGCCGGGCCGGAGGCCTACACCACGGCGCAGCTGAACGCGGCGGTGCTGGATCACCGCTACGACCTGCAGCTGGTGCTTTATACCCTGGCGCTGCATCGCCTGCTGAAGGCCCGCCTGCCCGGCTACGACTTCGACACGCACATGGGCGGCGGGGTCTACCTGTTCCTGCGCGGGGTGGATGCGCCGGGGCGGGGCGTGTTCCATCAGCGCCCGCCGCGCGAGCTGATCGAGTGGCTGGACCGCGCCTTCGCCGAAGGTCCGGATCGCCCGGCGGTGCGCTCCACGGAGGCCGGGGCATGACTGCGGCCATCGCGACCCGGCCGGACGCCGCCGGGGTGCTCGCGCGGCTGGCCGAATGGGAACAGGCCGGCTGGCTGCGCGGCGTGGACCGCGCGCTGGTGCGCCTGCTGCACGAGGAACTCCCGGAGCTGGATCCGCTGGCCCTGCTGCTGGCGGCGCTGGCCAGCCATCAGGCCGGGCGCGGGCATGTGTGTCTCGATCTGGACGCGCTGCTGGAGGCCCCCGACCGCACCCTGGCGCTGCCGCCCGAGGGCGAGGCGGCCACCGCGGTGCTGCCCTCCGAGGCCCTGCGCGGAACCACCCGGGCGGAACTGGATCAGGCGCTGGCGGACGCGCGGCTGTGCGCCGACGACGCGCCGGGCGCCAGCCCGCTGGTGCGTGCCCGGGGGCAGCTCTATCTGCGCCGCTACTGGGAGGCCGAGCGCCGGGTGGGCGAGGCGGTGCGCGCCCGGCTGGAAGACGCCCCCGCCTGGCGCGAGGCCCTGGATCCCGCAGGTACCCGGCAATGGCTGGACCGGCTGTTTCCCGCCACGGCACCGGGGGGCGGTCCGGACTGGCAGCGCATCGCCTGTGTCCTGGCCGCCGGCAGCGGCTTCGGCGTGATCACCGGCGGTCCCGGCACCGGCAAGACCACCACCGTGCTGCGCCTGCTGGCGCTGCTGCAGGGCCTGCAGGGCGACGGCGAGGCTTTGCGCATCCGTCTGGCCGCGCCCACCGGCAAGGCCGCCGCGCGGCTCAATGCCTCGGTGGGCGGGGCGCTGGACCGCCTGAACCTCGAGGCCCTGCCCGACGGCGAGCGCCTGCGCAGCCGCATCCCCGCCGGGGTGGTGACCCTGCATCGGCTGCTGGGGGCGCGTCCGGGGGCGCGCGGTTTTCGCCACGACGCGGCGAACCCGCTGCCGGTGGACGTGCTGGTGGTGGACGAGGCGTCGATGATCGATCTGGAACTGATGGCCGCGCTGGTGGAGGCGGTGCCGCGCCACGCGCGCCTGATCCTGCTGGGCGATCGCGACCAGCTGGCCTCGGTGGAGGCCGGCGCGGTGATGGGTGAACTCTGTGCCCGCGCATCCGACGGCCATTACACCCCGGAGACCGTGGCCTGGCTGAAGGCACATGCCGGCGCGGAGATCCCGACCGCGCTGCAGGACGGCGCCGGCCAGGCACTGGATCAGCACGTGGTGATGCTGCGCCACAGCCATCGTTTCGATGCCGACAGCGGCATCGGCCAACTGGCCACCGCGGTCAACGAGGGCCGGGCCGGGGAGGTGCGCCTGCCCACGCCCGATGGCGCGGTGGATCGGCTGACCCTGGAGGCCGGCGACGGGCCTGGCTGGCTGGCGCGGGTGCTGGACGGCGACCCGCAGCGCGAGGCCGCCGGGTATCGCCATTACCTCGAGGCCCTCGCGCGGCTGCGGCCCGCCGGCGGGGCCGCGCGCGGTGCATGGGAGGACTGGGCGCGCGAGGTGCTGCAGGCGCACGGGCATTTCCAGCTGCTGTGCGCGGTGCGTCGCGGCCCCCGGGGACTGGAGCAGCTGAACCGTCGCATCGCGGCGGCCCTGCGGGAGCGGGGCCTGCTGGCGGGCGAGGGCACATGGGTGGAGGGGCGGCCGGTGATCGTGACCCGCAACGACTACGCCCTGGGCCTGATCAACGGCGACATCGGCATCGCGCTGGCCGTGCCGCGCTGGCTGGCCGCGGGCGAGGATGAGCCGCAGGACGACGAAGCCTCTTCCGGGCCGGAGTCGCGGGTGCTGCGGGTCGCCTTCCTCGCCACCGACGGTCGGGTGCGCTGGATCCCGCCCAACCGCCTGGAGGGCGTGGAGTCCGCCTTCGCCCTGACCGTGCACAAGGCGCAGGGCTCCGAGTTCGACCACGTGGCCCTGATCCTGCCGGACACCGACAGCCCGATCCTGACCCGCGAGCTGGTCTACACCGCCATCACCCGCGCCAGCCGCCGTTTCACCCTGCTGGAACCCCGCCCCGGCCGCCTCGAAACCGCCGCCGGCCGCCGTATCCGCCGCGGCGGCGGCCTGCACCGCTGGCTTGAGGCGCCGGGCATCCCCGCCGGGTGAAGCTGCCCGCACATCGCCCGGGCATCGAGGTGGATAACCCCTCGGCGGGCGCGGCCGCCGTGGAAATCTACCGGGGTGTCTCGTACCCTCCGGGCTCGTTCGCCCATCCGATCCGGAGACACCGTGGCCGATATCCTGAATCCGTACGCCGATGATCAGCCCGAGCCGAAATACATCGTCCTGCGCGCCCGCAGTGGCCAGGAGGTCTCCGCCAACTTCACCCTGCAGGACCGGCGGGGGCGCCAGAGCGCGGCGGAGTACCTGTTCCACCTCTACTCCACCATCAAGGAGAAGGTGGGCGAGCCGACCCTGGACACCGCCGCGCCATCGCCGGACGACCAGGACGCCATGCAGCGGCTGATCCTTTACTCGGCCGGTGCCCACGACACCATGTTCGGCACCTTCAATGGCTCCACCGAGATGCCGGAGGAAGAGCGCAACGAGTTCGTGGAGATCTTCCTGCTGGCCTGCGCCACGGTCATCGAAGGCAAGCGGATCACCATCGACCTCCAGCGGGGCGTGATCAGCGCGCAGGGGGACTGAACGCAGCGGCCGGGACGGTTCCGGGCCGTTGGCACAAGGACGAACCTGCTACTGTTGCATTCCAGGAGCTCCGGCAGCCGCCGCTGGCGGCCATGTTGCGGCGCCGGACACGGGCGCCCATGATGGAACACGGGGGCGCCCCCCGGAGTGGATGCACGGTGGCAGGTCAGCATGGGCAAGGGCCGACAATCGCAAGGCAGTGTCCGGTTCCCGGGAGGCACGTCGCCCGACGTGCCGCTGCAGCCCTCGTCGGCTTCGATCTGGACCGAGCGTTACCAGCTGCACAATGCGGATGACGAGCCGGTGGACGCCTCGGTGGAGGCGATGTTCGACCGCGTGGCCCGTGCCCTGGCCGGGGTGGAGGCGCCGGAGAAACGCGCCGAGGTCGAGCGCGAGTTCCGCTGGGCGCTGGCGCATGGCGCCGTGCCGGCCGGGCGCATCCTCGCCAATGCCGGCGCTGACGATCGCCAGTCGCGCACCACGCTGATCAACTGCACCGTCTCGCGCACGATCCACGACTCCCTGCAGGCCATCCTCGATGCCAATACTGCCGCCGGCCTGACACTGAAGGCAGGAGCGGGCATCGGTTATGACTTCAGTACCCTGCGGCCGAAGGGGGCGCCGGTGGCCGGGCTGGGGGCTCCGACCAACGGGCCGGTGGCGTTCATGCAGATCTTCGACCAGACCTGCAAGACCATCGGGGCGGCCGGTGGGCGCCGCGGGGCGCAGATGGCGACGCTGGACATCGGACACCCGGACATCGAGCGCTTCATCCTGGCCAAGCGCCGCAAGGGACGGCTGACCCAGTTCAATCTCTCGGTGCTGGTGCGCGACGCCTTCCTCGAGGCGGTCGAGAACGACGCCGAATGGATCCTGGCCTTCCCGGTGCTGCCCATGGAGCAGGACCGGGTGGCCGCATCCGACATCGTCTACCGTGACTGGCCGGTGGTCGAGGACGGCTACCGCGTCGACGACCAGGGCCGGGTCGCCTGCCGTATCTACCGCCGCGTGCGCGCCCGCGAGCTGTGGGACACCCTGATGCGCAGCACCTACGACGTCGGCGAGCCCGGCGTCATCCTGATCGATCAGGTGAACCGCCAGAACAACGCCTGGTTCGAAGAGGTGATCCGCGCGACCAACCCCTGCGGCGAGGAGCCGCTGCCGCCGGACGGGGCCTGTCTGCTGGGGTCGGTGAATCTGACGCGGTTCGTCTCCGCGCCGTTTACCGAAGAAGCGGCATTCGACTGGGAACGCTTCGAGCGCGTGGTGGGCGTGTTCGCGCGCATGCTCGACAACGTCGCGGATATTTCCGGGCTGCCGCTCGAGGCGCAGCGCGCGGAGATGCTGCGCAAGCGACGCCACGGCATGGGCATCCTCGGGCTCGGCTCGGCCCTGGCGATGCTGGGTGAGACCTACGGTTCCGAGTCGGCCGCCGCCTTCACCTCGGAAGTCTGTCGACGGCTCGCGCTTGAGAGCTGGCGCGCCGGGCTGGCGCTGGCGCGGGAGAAGGGTCCGGCGCCGGTCATGGACGAGGATTTCACGCTGACCGCGGACATGCTCCGGCGTCAGCCGGCGCTGGCCGAGGCCGGCTACCGCGTCGGGGACGTGCTGAAGGGGCGCGAACTGCACGCCCGTTTCAGCGAATACATGCAGCGCATCGCCGGGGAGGATCCGGAGCTGGTCGACGCGCTGGCGAAGGAGGGCGCGCGCTTTACCCACGCCACCTCGATCGCACCCACCGGGACCATCAGTTTCTCGGTGGCCAACAACGCCAGCAACGGGATCGAGCCGACCTTCCTCCACCACACCACGCGCAACATCCGCCGCCCCGGACGGCGTACCCGCGAAGCCGTCGACTGCTACTCGTACGAGCTGCTCACCTATCGCGCCCTGGTCGATGCCGAGGCGGGGCCGGGGGATCTCCCCGCCAGCGCGATTACCGCCGACCGGATCGGTGTGGACGCCAACATCCGTATGCAGGCGGCCGCGCAGCCGTGGGTGGATTCGGCCATCTCCAGGACGCTCAATGTCCCGAGCGATATCCCGTTCGAGGGTTTTCAGGAAGTCTACCTGCAGGCGTGGCGTGCGGGGCTCAAGGGGTGCACCACCTACCGGCCCAATCCGCAGGCGCAGATGGGCGTGCTGATGGACCCCGAACGTCTGCGCAGCACCTGGTACACCTTCACGCTCGCAGACGGGCAGGAGGTGACCCTGCGGGGCGACGAAGAGGTGGAATACCAAGGCCAGGTGCACACTGCCGCCAACCTCTATGCCGCGCTGGACGAGGGCTACTACGACGACCTGTAACGGCGTCGCGGAGAAAACCATGCACCGGATCGATCAGCCCATCATCGCGTTTCGCCGCTCGGATATTCCGCAGGGCGAGTCGGCGCCGACTGGCGACGACGACCCGGTCGGCAAGCGCATCCCGTCGCGCCCCGAGGGCGAGCTCGAGTCGGTCACCGAGAAGGTCCGCTACTGGACCCAGGAAGGGCCGCAGACGGTCTACCTGGTGGTCAGCTTCGTGGCCGTGTCCGGCACGGTGGGCGGCGAGACGGTGACCATCGAGCGCCCGATCGAGTTCTTCCTGCCCACCGGGCAGCACTCCGAGTCCTGCCAGTGGATCTCCGCCACCATGCGCAGCCTGTCACTGGCGGCCCGTGGTGGCTACGCCGCCCGCGCCCTGCGCGACCTGCGCAAGGTGACCTGGGGTCGCGGTCCGGTGCGTTGCGGCACCAACGAATACGGCAAGCCGCTGTACCACCCCTCCGAGGTCGCTGCCATTGCCCACGCCCTGCAGCGTATCCTCCAGCGCCGCGGTTTCCTCGACCCGGAGGGCCACCCCCGCCCGCTGAGCGAGCTTGCCGCCCTCTACCGAGACGGATCCCCGGGGGGCACCGGCGCACACCGGGCGGAACCGTCCCTGCCCGTGCCCTCCGGGATGGGCCCGTGTCCGCAGTGCGGCGGCGAACGGGTCCTCATCGACGGCTGCCTCACCTGCCGCGACTGCGGTTACTCGAAGTGCTAGCTCCGGCGTTGCCCCTTGTTGCAAGGTGACCGGCTCCGAGCGGTCCTGGCGTGATATGGAGGCTTGAGAGCGCAGGCTCCGCTCCGGGGGTGCAGCAACTCGACCAGTGGTCATTGGTAACCAGGTCCGTGGCCCGGGCCTGCCCCGTAGCGCGGGATTTTCAGGATCCGGTCATGGCTGGTGATCGTCCGGGTCACGGTTGCGTGTGCCCGGAGTACCCTGATGCGGCTTGTTCTGCGAGCCGGATCCCCGGGGCTGGTGCTGCCGCCGGGATCGGTTCCGTCCGCCGCCGGCAAACATGCGGTAGAGCCGCATCAGACGGCGCATGCGCAGCAGGGTGAAGATCAGTCGCATCATGGTTTCGTACCTCCTGCGGTGGCGTCAGGGGGTGCTGACGCGCTCGAGTTCCGGGTCGGTCATCAGCTGATCCGTGGCCATGTACCAGTGAGCCTCGCCCAGATCGCCGGCTTCCTCAAGGGTCGGTTCGCCATCGGGCATTTCGTTCGCGGGCAACCGTCGGCGTTCCATCTCCACCCGGTCTTCGGAGAAGGCGTGCACCAGGGTGATCTCGGTTACATCCTGGAATTCGCCGTCAAAATGCCTGCGCTGGGTGCTGGTGTAGACCCCGGGTTCGCCGTCGAATTCAACCACGCTCGTGCGGAAACTCCCCCAGCCGCGGCCACTGCCCCGGGAATATATGCCATTGACATGGACCGCATTGTCCGCAGGGCGGTGGAAGAAGAGGCCTCGTGCGACCCCCAGTTCTTCGCCGTCGTCGATGTAGTGCGACCCTTCTTCGACTGCGCCCGGAGTGGGCTCGACCAGCAGCCCCCGCTCGATGGTACCCCGCACCCCGAACGCCTCCTGTTCGGCAGGGATCTCGATACGCGCGCTGTACTCGGTCTGCCCCTGTGCCGGGGGCTCATCGAACACCAGGCGGCCGACGATGGCTCCGTCCGGTCCACGCATCCCCTCCGGCAGATCGAAACAATGCGGCTCGGCGGGCGTGGGCACGCTGATCCGGACTTCCTGTTCCGACTGGTCGAGGTTGAGGTCCGGCAAGACCAGCCGCCACGGGGTGGTGTCGATTTGTGCAAGGTCCAGGCGGGGGCGGGTCTCCGTGGCGACCAGCGAGGCCTTTTCAAAGCGGAGTTCCCAGCTCCGGCCGCCATCGGTGACGGTGAGGTGGTTCGGGGCGTCCGGGTTGCCCACCACCGCGTCCTCGGGGCATTCCAGGTCACCCGCGCCACGGCGTTCCGGACTCCGCATGTGGAAGTGCTCTTCGTTGATGCGCCACTCCCCGTCCTGGCGGGTCAGCCGGATATCGGCGTCGAGCCCGGAGGCCATCTCCCGGCGCGCGTCCTCGTCGGTGACGCGAAGGTCGGCCTCGATCCGCGCCTGATCGTCGTCCGCGTTGATGACATCGATCCCGGCGATCTCGGTGGAGGTCTTGAACAGCTCCAGCTGGGCGCCCAGCTCCTTGAGCATCGCCTTTTCGCCGTCGGTGAATCCCTCCAGTTCGCTCAGGGCCTCGGCGCTGTAGAACCGCTCGAGCGCGTCCCGGTCGCTGAAGTCGACCTCCGTCCCCCAGTATTCCTCGAAAAAGGCGACCGGGTCGTCCCCGGCCAGGGCCGGGGCGGCCCAGACGGTCGTGGCGCAAAGGGCAAGCGTCGAGAGGGCGTGACGGCAGCTTTTGAGCGGCGGGGCAACGGTTCTGGGCATCGGAAGATCCTCAATGGCAGGCAGGCGGGCAGGAGCGCAAGCGAGTGGTGGGCCCGGTTGGGTGGAGGCCGGTCGCGTAGCGACGCGAAGCATGGCTTCGCGAGGCCGGAACGGCGTGCGCCGGCAGGCGCGCGACTGGAATAGTCCGACCCGCCCAGCAGGAGCGCAAGCGAGTGGTGGGCCCGGTCGGACTCGAACCGACGACCAAAGGATTATGAGTC